>CAJGCY010000090.1 GCA_904501955.1 uncultured Akkermansia sp.
TCATATGCTTCACCATACTATTTCGCCTTTCTTGTTGCTGTGTTTAGTGATGTTTTGGCGCTGTTTTGCGGAGACATCGTTAGCTCCGGAATTCTCAGTGCAGACATTGCGCAGTACCCCGGAAGAGGATAAGGTTGATACCTCAGATTCGGAAGTTTGTTACAGGGAAGAACAACGGAGGGACCGCTACGCCCAGTATCGAGCTACGCTGGAGCGTGAGGCTGCTATACTGAACTTAACCAACGATGAAAAACTGTGGTGTTACACGGCCATTCTAGATCCCGAGGGCGTTGCGGAAATGTTGCCCTTATCGAGTAATCCATGCATGGAGATGTGTTTCGACCATGAGACTCTCTCTCTCCTGACTGCATCGTTGAGATTGTTGAAGCCGAATGATGCGGCAATGGTGCTGATAGAATATGGTGTTCCCTTGACCAGTGGGGGCGGAAGAAATGAAATTTCTGCACTTCATCGGGCTGCTCATCAAGGGAAGGAAGGCGTGGTGGAATTATTGCTACGTAAGGGTGCCAAGGTAAACTCTTTCAACTATAGTGAGCATGTGATTCGAGGAGAAGAGACGGATGCGTACACGCCCTTGATGTTGGCATGTGATTCAGTTGTGCGCCAGTCTGATAAGGTGGAGTTGGTTGGAAATCAAGTACTCTTGGAAAAGACTTTGCTGCAGTATGGGGCAGATATAAACATCCGCACTCCAGAGCTGAAACGCACTGCGTTACATCATGCCGTTTTTAATCCCCATAGAGATATCTCCTATATAGATTTTTTATGCGAATCCGGGGCTGATGTTAATGCTCAGGATAAATGGGGAATGACTCCCTATATGTATTGTATGCTGAACGACAGAACAGCGGTGGCATCAATCATGAAAAAGTATGGGGTTAATCATCATTTGCGAAACGTGCACGGCTACACCGCAGAAGAAATGGGCTGTTTGCACTGCGGGGGGGATTTTCCGGAAGAGGCAACTCCGGCATTTAAGGCGTTCGTTAAGTTAAGGAGTCTTTGCGCATCTGAGGATGGATTCAATATAGCGGAGGCAAATGCTATTTATTCGGATTTATCGGATATTAACGCTAAGGATGCAATGGGGCAATGCCTTTTGCATGTAGCCGTTGAACAAAGAAACGTAGAAGCTGTCAGATGGTTGTTAAGTAAGGGCGCCGATCCCAATATTCTTTCTGATGGACCAGCGCGTGACCTGAATGATTCTGCCCTTGCCGTTGCATGTAAATGCGATGACGAGGCTACACTGCTGACCATGATAAAATTATTAGTGGAGGCCGGAGCAGAGGTAAAAAGTGCGTTTACCCGGAATCAATACTACTACATGAAATCGCTGAAAGCATACCTTTATCTTGCGTCTGCAGCAAAGAATATGAGCAGTGATGACTGGAATCGTTGCTTGTACCGTGCGGGGGAGGATTTGGAGATGGAAGGCTTTGAGCAACTTTTGGTCTATGTTATAACGACAACCGGTTTTGATATCAACACCCCGGATTCCGAAGGATATACACTTTTGCTGCGATGGTGTGAGCATGAGGAAAATCACTATGGAGCGCAAGTCATGAAGCTATTGCTTCAGTATGGTGCAGATGCCAAAGCTACACTGCCGGATGGAAGAAACGGAATCATGCTGGCTTGTTCAAGAAAGGAGAGACGTTATGAAGGAGATGTTGTAGATAAAATTTCTCTTCTTTCATCGGCCGGTTGTCCTGCTGATGCTGTTGATGCTAATGGAAATAGCGCGGTCGTATATTTGCTTAATAGTAATAGAATTGCGATGTATGTTTTGAGTGCTTGCAAAGAGTTGGCTCGTTTAGGGGCTTTCCGCGAACGCCCCGGATATAATCCGGACGAGGCATCTGCTTTACTGCGTCAATGGGGCACATGGCGGTTGATATATACAATGAGTAGATCTGTTGGTTCAATGATTCACGGCGATATAAAATCATTCATGAACTACTATAAAAAAATTGCTGATATTATTCGTTAGTTTTTTTTTTTTTTTTTTTTGAATGCCATGCGCGAGGGAGATTCTCTCCCCCTCGCGCATCATTAAAAAGGAATGTTTATTAGGATCTGGGGGGAATTCCTACATACCAAGTATTAATATAATAACGATCATCCTTTATTTCGCTTGAAATGAGATTATTTATGGGAACTCCGGATTTTAGTTGTTTGAAGATTGCGACGCTAGAGTCGAGGTCGGGCTTTTTATCGCTTTCCTTATGCATGTCCTTATCCTGATCAGGATAATAATGCATATAGTTGATTGTTACTTTTCCATCTTTGCTAATAGCAGCGTGAGAGGCAGTGTTTAGATCAACCAACATATGTAACGCATATCCTTGATCTTGCCAGCATTCGCATTCAGATGCTCCGTTTCCCATCTTTTCGCCTAATCTATTTTTGAAATTGTCGTATGCTGTTGACTGCGCTAATCTGTTACGACCTGTCGACATTGCATGCGAATACGAATCAGAGCCAATGTGAGTTTTTAAGGTTTGGATGTTTTCGATGACCGGAGCAAATTTTCTTAAAACGATATCATAGATGGAGTTGCGGATGTACCTATCTAGAATTTTTGTCGTGCTTAGTATAGATTGTATAAGTGATGGTAGTAAAGCATATGTCAGCGTAGTCATAGCGTCACTAATGTCATCTATAGCCTTTTTCGTATCAGTGTAGTAGGGGAGCCTGTCTAGGTGGTTTTCTGCTAGAAACAAGAACAAATCCTCATGAGAAATATAAATTGGAGGTGTGTTAAATCTCATCCAAAGGATAGGTATAGAAAAGGATGGAATGTTAATGTTAATATTTTCTGAAAAGGGAATATCAGGATAAATATTTCCATATCTGAAACATTTCGCGTTATTCCCGTTTGGTTGAGTACGCAGAGAGGCTAAATACTTATCAGCAGCTTCGATATGCTTGCTTAGAACAGCTAGGCCCAGCATATCAACAGCTGATACCGGTAGGTTGCGAACATACCGATAAAGATTGTTTTCCGGTAGCAAATCCAGAGAGACGAATCTTCCACTCTTAGCATTGTAATACCTGAAATTATAGTAATATAACATGAGTTCTCGATCTTGTATTTCGCTGCTCCACTGGATGGGCTGGGTAACGGAGCCGGTGGCGGTTACCTTGCCGTAGGGGGAGTAGGTGTAGGTGGTGGCGATGTAGCCTGCGGAGCCGAAGACTTCGCACACGTTCTTGGTGAGGTCAAGGCCGTAGGTGTACCAGGTGCCGTCCTTTTGGATGGCCAGCGGGCGGGTGGCGATGGGCTGCGTCGGATCCCAAGTGATAAGCCAAAGCCCCGGGTGGTGGCTGCGGGTGAGGTCGATGCAGGCGATTTGCAGGTAACCGCGATACAGGTAGCGCTGGTGTAGCGTAACGGTACCGTTGACGGTTACTTGCTTGAAGCTGCGACGGCCCATGCTGTCGTACGCGCAGGTGACCACGGTGCCGGTGGCTTCATTGGTGAAGCTGACGGGGCGGTTCTCTGCGTTGTAGACGGCGGCCCAGATGCCGGTCTCGGTCTTGATGAGCGTCTGGTTACCGTCGGCATCGAAGACGGGCGTGATGCTGAAGTCAGCTTCATCCTCTGAGCCCGTGATGTCCGAGTACTGGTTAAGCTCGTTAGCTTCGTAGAAGGCGTAATCACCTGCCTCCATGGACATACGGCGGTTGCCAACGTTGTCGTAGTCATAGCCATAGGTTTCACCATTCACCTGTGCACTGGCAAGCTCGGAGCGGGTGTTGTGGACGAAAGTATCGTTCACAACGTTACCCTGGCGTGAGGTCGTGCGAGCGGTGGGTCGCCTGAGCACATCGTAGGTGTATTCACGCTGCGCCACTAAAGTCGAGCCTCGGTGATATGCCATGCCGGTAGGCAGGTCACGCTGAGTTTCGTAAGACTGCGTGAGCGTCATACCGTTGGGCTTGGTGAGCTTGTGCAGCAGGTTGCTGCCTTGCAAGTACTCATAGCCGAACTGCTTCATCTCACCGCCATGCAAGAAGCCTGCGCTGTTGATGCGCCCATCCGTACCGTAACCGGTGCTGACCGTCTGCAACACGCTGCCGTTCTTGGCGTAGGTGTAGCCGGTGGAGCGCCCGAAGGCATCGCGTAACTCGGTGACGAGGTGGGTATCACCATCCACCACGAGGGAATCGCTTTCGCGTTCACCGTAGCTGTTGTAGGTGAATGTACGCACACCGCTATCATCCGTCAGCTGAGTCAACTGCCCGAGGTGGTTGTACGTGAAGCTGCGGGCGTTGGCGGCTGCACCAGCCGTCGCTCCTTCGGAGCTTTGGCTTGGCAAGGTATATGTGGTGCCGAGGTGCAGACCGCGAGCGTGCTCGTAGGAATGAGTCTTCACATTTCCACGGGCATCCGTCTCCGTTGAGAGTCGGTTGTATGCATCGTAGGTCTTCACCACCGCAGTGCCGTCGGCGTAGGTCTTGCTCAGCTCCAGCCCGGTGGCAGGGTGGAATACCCATGTTGTTACATCGCCGTCTGTGCGCTCGGAGGGATCGGAGCTGATAATCTCTGTACCGGCTCGGAACGTGCGCAGGGTGGTCATGTTGCCCATGTCATCATAGCCGAAGCAAGCGGGTTGAATCGCTGTGCCCCATTCCGCAATCTTGCGACCGCGGTGGTCGTATTTGAAGCAGGAGGTGTTACCTGCTGCATCCGTTACCAGAGCAGGGAGGTCGAGAGCAGCGTTATAGACCGTCGTTGTCATCGCTCCGGTGGCATCCGTTACGCTTATCGTACGCCCGGCAAGGTCCGTGCGGGAGGTGGTGGCATTACCTCGACCATCTACATGCACCAAGATCATACCCGTAGCGGTGTAGCTGCGGGAGGCGGTGGTGATGATGCCCGCATGGTCTTTCTGCGAGAGCGTGAAGCCATCTACGGAGACGCTCTCTGCCATAATCTCTGAGGTAGGAACGGTACTGTAGCTTGTCATTTTGGTCGGTGCGGTATACTCGGTCCAGCTTACGCTGTCGTTGCCTCGCACATCCGTGCTGATGCTCTTGCTTGCCAGAGTTTCTGAAAGTTGAGAAATCAGCTGCTTTTGCATAGTACTCAGCGGCTCACCTGCTGCATTGTATCGGGTTTGCGTGGAGACACTGAACACGCCATCCTCTGCAGCTTCTACACTGTGGGCCATTTCTACCACTAGGGAGTTATCCTTGGTGGGCGAATCGGCTAGGGCAAGAGTCTGCTTGCTCACATTGCCGAATACGTCGTATTCGTAGAGCGTTGCTGCGGTCTTGGCGGTATTCCATCCGGTGTCCTGATATTGCTTGGTCATCTGTCCCTTGGCGTTATATTCGCTTCGGATATAGATGAAGCCACTTGTAGAAGCCTGAGCCTGCACGGTCGTTTGCCCGAAGCCGTTGACAATGCTCTGCGCGATAGTTGTGCCATCTTCCAGCTTCGAGGTGGTGCGGAGGGAGTTGCCGTTGAGGTCGTACACATACACCAGCGCACGCTGAGCCGTACCGCTGACGGCGGCTGTGGAGCCATCCGTGTTTTGCGTGGTGATGGCGGTAGCGCCTGCGGGCGTGGTTACGGTGGTAGTAAGACCATCCTCGCTGTAGGCGGTGCTGGTCACACGTCCGAGTCCATCTGTCTGCTTGGTGATTCGCCCGATAGCATCGTATTCCGTGGATACAGTGGTCTCCATAGCTCCGATTCGGTGGGTGGTGGACAACACGAACCCAGAGGCATCGCGGGTGAACTCCGTGATGGTCTCGGGCGTGATGCTGTGCTCGCCGTCGTACACCTCCTCACGGCTGATTTCCGTGAGCTGGCGGGCAGAATCATAGGCGTAGGTGGTGGTGATGCCATCCTCATCCGTCTCGCTCAGGCGCCCGCAGCACATCCATTCGGTGGTGCGGAATCGGCCATTGCCTCGCGTGGCCTTTACCGCTCGCTGCTGTTCGTCGTACTCGTAAGCAGTAGTATCCAAGAGCAACCACTGCGTGCCGTCCCAAATACTTTCCTGCTCAAAGGTGGTAGTGTTATCGGAGGCGATGAAGCTTTCGCTCTTGCGGCTCTGGGCTGCTACCAACTCCCCATTAACCTTTGTGATAGAGGTGTGCTTGTGGATAGCACCGTGCTCGGTTGTTGCCTCGTACTCGTGTGCGGTCTGCACACCGGTGATGCTTTGCGAGAACTTAAGCTTGCCTGCTGCGTAGGCGTATGCGGGCTCTGCGCCGAATGTTTCCTCAATGCTCACCTGCTGCTGAGAGCTACCGCCTGCCGTAACCGTGGTGGTGACACGCTCCAGCTCAGCCGTTTCCTCATAGTTGTGAGCGGTATTGCGGAAGAGCACCTCTGCGCCGGAAGCATTCACATGGTACTCTGTTACGGAGGCAGGGCGAACATCAAAGAATCGGGCCTCCGCATACGTGGTGCGGGTTACCTTGGCAAGACTTGCACCCCAAGGGGATTTCTGCATGGTGGTACGACCGTGGGAATCATGCTCATATTCGGTATAACCGCCGTCATAGCGCTGCACTTTGGCAAGGCGTTTGCTGTTGTAGATATAGCTAGTGCTGCGAGCAACATCGGAGCCAAAACCCTCTGTTATGGAGTATAGCTGCCAACCGGCATCCGAGTAGTTATACACCGTACGCGTGCAGGTAGCCACATTGTCGGGCGTTGCTGCGAAGTAAACCGACTCCGTACGCACCATGAGTCCATTCATGGGGTAGGTGGTCTCGTAGCGGTGAACGATGGCTTCATCGCCCACACCCTTGGTGATGGTCACAACGCCGTTGGATTCCGAACGCACCAGGCTGTGCGGGTCGCGCCCTGTCTGCTGACGGGTGAGCGTGGTGTCGTTGCCGTTGCGCTGAATCGTCTCTTGCTTGAATGGCGTAGCATCCTCCGCAGCCTCGGGCGTGAACCAATCGAGCAGCAAGTCGCCATTATCGGAGGTGGAGCACACGAGCTTCGCCTCAGCAGAAGCGCAGGAAAGCAGGTTGCCCTCGCCATCAAACTGCGTCTGCACATGCTGAGCACGGTCGGTAGCCGTTACTTTTCGACCCTCGGGGGAGGTGATGCTGTACACTGTGCCGTTGCTCATGTCAAAGGTCATGCAAAGGCCGTCGGCATCCTTCATCATGATGTAAGCCGGGGTGCGGGAGGTAGTGGCATTGAAATCGGCATCCTGATACTGAATGCGGTTGATTGCCATGCCGGAAGCACCGGCGGTACCGGCTTCGGAAGCGTCCTCAGCGGGGATGTCAAAGAGCAGAGCCTCACCCACAGGTGGCGTGATGATGACTTGAGCGCCCACAATGGCAGCCGTCCAGCGCCAGGGGGAATCGTACAGAGCTTTGCCGTTCTCGGGATTGAGTGTGACGAAGCTCGGGCAAGCGTCACCCTCCCAACCGGGGGCTTGCGTGGCAGCATGGCGGTCTGCATCGCCATCGGTCGTGTTGCCGCAGCCACACGTGCCGCAAACTTGAGGAATGCCACCCTTGTATTCTACCTCAGCACATGCCTGTTTGGCTTGGATAGCGTAGCGGAAGAGCTTGCGGTTATTGGTATTGCCTCCTTTCATGGGATCGTTGGTTACACGTCCATAGATGAAGTACTCACCTGCGGGCAGAACAAGTGTGCGTACAGGGCGTTTCCATGCGGCAGCTCCGCTATCAAAATCCTGCCACTCTGAGCCCTGCAAATCCATGTGGAAACAAACAGAACCTGCAAAGTTCAAAATGTCTGCTTCATGGTTACTGAGTTTGGGAGCCGAATCAAAAGCAGACTGAATGGCATCGTCTTCCAATTCCGAGTTGGAAATCAACAAATCGCCGTGGTCATCCACCGTCATACAAACGGAGAGCTGCGTGGGGCGGGTGAGCACAAGCTTATCGCCCTTGAGCACAAGCTGATTGGTGACAGCCGCCTGATTCATCAGGTCAACGCACACACCGGAGTATACCGTATCCCAGTCGCTACCGGGCTTTTGCGGTTCGGTGTATGTGGTGCGCGTGAAGTCGATGGGGCTTACGCGTGCAGTGAAAGAGAAATCGGGAGACACGCCCTCGGAAACGAGAGCACCGGCGGTGGTGTTATCAGTATTGTTGTTCATTGTTGTATTGTTGTTGGTTTTGTTGTTAAGGTTAGCAGCAGCGGGAGCTACTGCGGGTTCAGAGATGGCAGAGGAATCCGTGGCGGACGCCTCATCCGCTGCGGTGGTGTTCATCTGCATGGCTGCACTCTCGTCGTCAGCCGGGACGGTCGGTTTGTCTATTTCTTCAGACATAATGTTGTTGTTGGTTTTGTTGTTAAGGTTGGCAGCAGCGGGAGCTACTGCGGGTTCAGAGATGGCAGAGGAACCCGTAGCGGACGCCTCATCCGCAGCGGTGGTGTTCATCTGCATGGCTGCACTCTCGTCGTCAGCCGGGACGGTCGGTTTGTCTATTTCTTCAGACATAATGTTGTTGTGTGTTTTAGGAAGGACGCCCCTGAGCCGGGAACTCGCCTGCCGCGGATTCGGCAGCGCGAGGGCTTAAGGCGCGCTCTTCGTATATCAACACTCACGCAAATCGGATTTTTCTCAAAAAAGTTGATTTTTTTCATGCTTTTTTCGGAACATGAAGCTCAACTTCTCGTCAAAAAACACACTTTCGCGAGGGTGAGTATATACTTTTCTAAAGATTAACTGCTGTTCATCACTTAATAGGTGCTTGATTATCGGGAAGCGTGAAAAGTGCGTGCCGAAGAATCATCAGGTGGCTTTTATCGGTGTTCATAATGTACAGATTTTCAGAAGATAATCGCGAGGTGTTGCTTTTTGAGGGGTTAATCTTTCGCAAAGAGAATCCACGAGAGAGCGAGAACGGAGACCCCGAGTAAGACGGGGGTGGGTGCATGATAAATTGGCGTGAAATAGGACATGGCTGTTGATACGGCGTGAAATTCGGAGTAAGTTGAAGTGTAAACGGCTTGTGAGGAAATGGCAAAAACTTTTTTGCCGCGCACGCACTTTCAGTGGCTGTGCAGGGGGCGCAGATGTGGCGTGTTTGGGCGCAGCATCACGTGTAATTAGCGGGAAAACATCATTGACAACGCGGGCAAGATGTGATAATTATTCTGTTAAATCGTTTATCATTTGCGCATGAGAAGAATCACACATTTGGGAATGGCGGTGGCAATGCTGGTTGCTGCTGTGCCGGCAGGTGCTCCCGTTATGGCAGCAGAGGAGGGGAAGGCGCCTTCGGCTGCAGAGCTGCGCCGTGAGCGCCGCAAAGCCGTGCGCGAGGCGGAGCAAAACCTGCGCAAGGCTAAGCGCAGTGGTGATGAAAAAGCCATTGCTGAAGCGCAGGCTGCTCTCAAGCTTGCAAAGAAGCAGGCCTCCGGCAAGGGGGGTGACATGGCGGCGGAGTTTGCTGCGCTGATGCAGGCGGAGCAGTTGCTCAAGGAGGTGGTGGACCGTGAGACCGCGGAGAAGGCTGCGGATAAGATTTTGAATGTGTTTGAGAAGTTGGAAGCCCCGACGGATGTGTCGGATGATGACATCGAGCGCTGGGCTACGGAGCAAAATAAGGTGAACCGCGAGATGGAGCGCCTGCGCAAGGAGCCTTGGTTTGTGGAGTCCGGCCTGCAAGAGGCTTGGACTGCCGTGACGGATCCGTTCTCCCGCAAACGCGCACGCCGCCTGAAACGATGATGCGGTGTATTCTGTTTTGCTGCGTGGGGGCTGCGGCTACGGTGATGGGGAATGATTCGCTGACGCTGGACCCGCAGATGATGGAGGAGGCGAAGGGGCGCGTGTTCGGTGGCGCTGCTCCTGTGGCGGCTGAGGTGGACTCTCCCGCAGCGACGGTGCCTGAGCGCTGGTGTGCTGCGATGGCAGCTGCCGGTACGGAGCTGCAGCCGGTGTTGTTGCTCGCGCTGTTGCAGGAGTTGAACGCGGAGAAGCCCATGGGGGCGCATGCAGAGGCTTATGCCGCAGCGTTGCGTTTGCACACGCTGGCGGCAGCCGGTAATGCGCAGGCTTGCGCGGAGCTGGCGGAGGCTCTGTTGAGCGGGCAGCTGCGCTGTGGCCTGCGTTTGTTTGCGGATAGCGCCTTGGCAGCCAAATGGCGCATGCGCGCCTATTGAGAAAGCGAGAACTCTGCTCCCGATAAAGGGGAGGGGTGTATATACAAAACGGCACTGCTGCCCATGGGGCGCAGTGCCGTGATTGTAAAGAACAGCGTCGCTTGCGGACGTGGCCTAAGCGCGCAGCTTAGGACTTGTAACGCAAACGCTTCTTGTGGCGGTTCTGGCGCATGCGCTTGCTGCGCTTGTGCTTGTTGATCTTAGCCTTACGTCTCTTCTTAAGCGA
>CAJGCY010000091.1 GCA_904501955.1 uncultured Akkermansia sp.
AAATACGCAACACATCATTTCTCAATCTGGCGGACACCTTTGCATACGCTTCCGATAAATCTTCCTGATTACCGGAAGGTTTACCGTTTTTCGCCAATCTGTCCACGACTTTATAAAAGACATCATATTCTCCTGAGTTTCGTAAAGAATCGATGATATTTCTCTGAGATGCCAGACTGAATGATGCTGTATCACCTGTATCTACCCAGTCCTCGTCCACTCGCACAGCATCGACTGCTTCAGGATTAACGGCAACTGCATCATCAGGAGTCTTCACAAAATCCACTTCAAGCACATCCCACAAGCGACCTACCCAATCATTGTTATCATACGCTTGTGCTGAATCGACTATGTTCTCAGGCATGAAGTTAGATAACGCGTCTTCGATTGCAGCCTCCGTTGCTTCCCCGTTCTCATCCACCACCTTGCTCGCATTCGCAGGGTCATTCTCCCAATCACCGAACCACGCCTTGAACGATTGCAAACGCACCGCCAGCCATTGCACAGGTGTCAGGTTCGTTATCTTTCCGTTCGGTGCATGTAATATGTGTTTATGATCCTTCGCATGAGTAACAATCTTTTTTGCCGCCTCTGCATAATTTTGCTTGATATATTCCTCCATCGGAGTTACTATAGCGGTGCGGGGAAAGTGTGAGACTCCTTGAGTCTGAGACTGGCGGGAAGTGAAACCATCTTCTACCCCCGCGCTTTTTATTGCCTCCCAGCTTTTTCTCCACCGCAGCAAACACCGACGGAGCCTTCGTGCTGTTGATGCTCGTGTCCTTGCCGGAAAATTCCTGTTTCAGCAAATTCTGCTTGACTTCCTCCGCTTTTTCAGCCACATTAAAGTCACCAGAGGGAACTGATTATGCGTGCTTGCAGGTGCGAGCCCTGCTCTCTGAATAAGAAGCATCTTGGCTGAGCTCAAGCTCAACCTCGGTGCTTCTTTGGTTTTAGTAGGTCTACGTTTATGCTTCTTGATCGATGCCTCAAATACCGGCTTCGTATTGGCAGGCTCCAATACTCTCGGGCCACTCAGCGAGTACGTAATATCCGCATTCCCGCCATCGAACGTCCTTATCATCTCGCATCTGTTTCGCAATCTTTTTTGCTTCTTTAGCGTAATTTTGCTTGATATAATTAGTGATTGGATTTACACTTTCCGTGCGAGTGAAATTCTTAGAGAACGAAGTCGGGTGCAACGCCCGCCCGCTCGCTTTTTTTGTAATCTCGGTTAAGTATATCGTCTTCTGGCGCGTACCTCTTGGATTATCCTCCTTACCCCCTATCGTCTCCGTTACTTGATATACCACATCTCCATACGTCTTTGTAAAAGAGAGGGTATACCCTTTACGGGAGTTAATGAAATTCACCGAGTCATAATTGCTGACAATATCAGGAATCATGCGGATATCGTCAAAGGTAATGCTTATCTGGTTATCATATAAGAACGAATCAAGACAATGCCCCCTATACATATGCCAAACATCTTCCGTAGCTCTAACGTATGCTTTGCATAGCGCAAATCAATATTCTCAGGCAATGAAGGCTGCACCTCTGCTGCTTCGCCTCGCAACTCATTCAGCCGAGCCTCGTCTACACGCCAAGCCATCAATCCCTTTTCTCGCGACTTTCTTTCGAGATTCGTCTTTTCATTCTTGACAAACGATTGAAACGCAGCTACTCTAATGTCAGCCCCCCCATTAGTATGCAGAGCTTGACGTCCGCTGGCCGGAGCCGCCATATCCTCGGCATTACTGATGGGGTTTTCTATTGTCAACTCCAAGCTAAAGATTCGCTCAGAGCCGTGAATAAACTCAACCACGGAAATGTTGGTCAGGAAAGTTTCTTCCCTCCCGTTCAATTCCACCGTCACAGGCTCAAAGAAATGCCACGCTGCCTTTCGGTCATCAGTCTTGTGGTATACCTACTCCTCAATGTAATGCTCGGCACAAGCCCTCCGCAAACTGCACCATGTGCTGCAACTCATGCAGCAACGCACTGCGCAGCTTCTCAGTGTTGTACACCCAGTACGGAGCCAGCACAATGCTTCGCCCATCAGTGTATCCACCCACCTCCGTGCCTACATCGCGGAGGTGCAAGCATACCCCCCGCTACCTCCGCGATTCCCTCCGCGGGAGCGCCTCTTACATCCGCGCTCAAAACGGCGGAAAAACGGCGTACATCAGAGAGGACGCTTCACAGGCGGTGTGGGATAAAGCTGAGAAATTCTTGCTGTGATGGGGTTATTTTTGCATGCAGCGCCACGCTTCTGCGTGAATGGATTCGTAGACGCGCAAATCATGCTCCAGCGTGGTCAGCTCCTCCGCCGTTGGTTGCGCAAGGTCTTTGTGTTCGATGATGAAGCCGGTGATTTTGCGGAGGAATGCGGTGTGCTTCCACATGTCGTGAGCGTGCACAGTCTTTGCAATCCACCAACCATTCCTGACGGTGTCGAGCTCACTGCGCAAAATGCGCAATTCTCTCAGCCTGTGCCGAAAGTATTCTTGCAGGGCTTGCGCCGGGGTCAGTTTTCTCACCATGTCATGAGTGTATCGCGATTTTTCTTTTTAGTTAATAAATATTTTGTGTTTTTAATTTATGGCAAAGAGTGATGTAGAGTTTACAATAGGCGCAAATGGAGAGGCCTTTGCGCGTGGGTTGGAGGGTGTAGTGCAAAAACACAGGTAGGCTTGCGGAGGATGGGCGAGGCATGGTTTGGCTTGCAGGCCATCGCCGTGGGTGTGCAAAAAGCCTTTGCCGGGCTGAGTGCCCCGCTCCGCGCCTTCGGTGAGCTGGAGAACACGCAGGCGCAGCTCGCCGTGATGATGGACTCCGCGTCCGCCGCGGAGAGCCTCACCTCCTCCCTCCAAAAGCTCGCCACCAACGGCGTGGTGAGCATGCAGGCCTGTTGGCAGCCTCGCGCCCCCTCACGCACGTCATGGAGGGTGCTGGCAGCGGGAGCAGGTCATGGCACTCTGGAATGGCGTGGCGTGGTGCTCCCGCCCGGATAATGATTCACCTATCGCTGCCATGTCGGACTGCATGTGGAATCTCAAGTTCATCCGCGATTCCCTCCGCGGGGGCGCAGCCTACGTGCGCGCGCAAAATAGGGGCAAGACGGCTTTTATCCGCGCTGATGCTGCGCAGTCGGTCTGGGATAAAGCGGAGCGCTTTTTGGTGTGATGTTTTTTAGCTCAAAATTTCTTCAAGTGTGGCTCTGAGGTAAAGCAAGCCGTGGGCATCGTCCTGCAGGTGCGCAATATCTTGCGGAGTTGCGCCTGCGGCGTCTGCATTCTCAAGCAAAAAAAAGACCAAGCGCATCCATTCGTTGGCGGCGGTGAGCAAATTTTCTGCAAGAGGACCGCGGAAAATGTGCATTCTGCCCATTATCTCGCCGTATGTGGAGAGATACAGCGCGCGGCGATTCTCCCTCTCGCTGCGGTAGAGGCTCAAGGCTTCCGGTGCTGTGATTTGTTTGCTCATGGTGCGCTTGTAGTGTAACTCTTTTTTGTTTTTATTTCAAGCTTTTTTATCAAAACTTAACTTTTTTTTACTTATGGCTAAGGCGGATGTGAATTTTACGATAGGCGCGGATGGTTCGGCTTTTGCGAAAGATTTGAATAAGGTGGGGGGGCAGATGAATGACTTCCTCACCCGTCTCGGTGGCAAGTTCTTCGGCTTGCAAGCCATCGCCGTGGGTGTGCAAAAAGCCTTTGCCGGGCTGAGTGCCCCGCTCCGCGCCTTCGGTGAGCTGGAGAACACGCAGGCTCAGCTCGCCGTGATGATGGACTCCAAGTCCGCCGCGGAGAGCCTTACCACCTCCCTCCAAAAGCTCGCCACCAACGGCGTGGTGAGCATGCAGAACCTGCTGGCAGCAGCGCGCCCCCTCACGCAAGTCATGGAGCTCTGGAATGGCGTGGCGTGGTGCTCCCGCCCGGACAATGAATCCCCCGTCGCTGCCATGTCGGACTGCATGCACAACCTCCGCTACCTCCGCGATTCCCTCCGCGGGGGCGGATGAGTTCATCCACGTGGATCCGCAAAGATGCCTCTCAGTCCGCGTGGGATAAAGCTGAAGCCTTCCTCCTGAAATGATGCACTCTTATTTATCCCGCCCAAGTCACGGCGCAGCGCTTCATGCGCTCCATGCCTTCCCGTGCGTCGTACAGGTGCGCAAGCTCCGCCGGGCTGGCTCCCGATTCCTCGTGGTGCTCTATCAGAAACTCCACCAAGGGCATCCACAGGCGCAATGCGGCAAGCAGCCCGTTTGCAGCGTAAAGTTTCTCCCAAGAAGGACGGCTGAGAAGTTTTTTATACATCCGCAGCAATGCAGCCAGCCCCTCCGCGTGCTCGCGCCGGTAGAGGTCCATGGCTTCGGGGGCTGTGAGTTCTCGCTTCATCGCTCACTTGTAGTGTAACCATTTTTTATTTTCATTTCAAGCTTTTTTATCAAAATTTAACTTTTTTACCTATGGCTAAGGCGGATGCTGTTTTTACTATCGGAGCCGATGCTTCGGCTTTTTCGCGTGAGGCGAAAAAAGTGGAGGGGCAGACTCATGACTTTCTCACCCGTCTCGGTGGCAAGTTCTTCGGCTTGCAAGCCATCGCTGTGGGCGTGCAGAAGGCCTTTGCCGGGCTGAGCGCCCCGATCCGCGCCTTCGGTGGGATGGAGAACACACAGGCGCAGCTCGCCGTGATGATGGACTCCAAGTCCGCCGCGGAGAGCCACCTCCTCCCTCCAAAAGCTCGCCACCAACGGCGTGGTGAGCATGCAGGACCTGCTGGCAGCCTAGAGCCCCCTCACGCACGTCATGGAGGGCGCGGCTATCTTCGGGGAGCTGTTCAACGGCGCGGGCGGGGGCTTCTCCTCCATCCGTGAGCTGGTGTCCTCCGTCATAGGGGCCCTGCGCCCCATCGCCACCGCGTTGGCTCGAGAAGGTCACTGCCTTGGAAGAGCAGCAAGCTGCGTAGGCTGCCCGCCGTGCGGATGCCGTCAACTTCGCCCGTGCTGCGCTATTCCATCCACTCAGTGACGCGCTCCGCTAATTTTTTCAGCTTTTTCACTCGAAATGTATCGCCGCGCTGGATTTGAGAAACAAGCCGTGGATAAATGAGAAATTATCGGCTCAGCCTGCCAGCCATCTGCCACCCATCGGCAAGCCCTCGGCAGGGGGGATGCGGGGAAAGAGAAAAGGTGTTGGGGAGACTCAACGCCTGATTTGTTTTCTCGTGGTGGGGAGTTTAGCGCGGGGGGTGGGAGATGGTTTTGAGGAGGAGCATGCGGGTGCGGGTGAGTTCGCGGGAGGCTCGGGTGAGGATGGAGGATTCGAGGTGTGGCTCACCGCAGTGGATGAGACCGGCGGCGGAAACTGCGTGCGGGAGGGAGGTGTGGGATAAATAGAAGCCTGAGAGGTAGCCGAGGGAGGCGGGGATGAGGCGTAGTGAGAGGTGGGTGGTGGTGAGGAGGTGCCAGAGGGTGATAGCCTCCGCATAGGTGGCGGGTGGCCAGCTATGGGCGGGGCGTTCATCCAGTAGCCGCAGCGCGGTGTCTACAGCCCAGCGGGTGAGGCGGTAGGTGCAGCCCATGGGGAGGAGGGCGCGGGAGCCTTCGCAGGCGAGGAAGTCGGCGGGCGGTGTGCCGGTGGGTTCGTGGTTGAATGGGGAGAGGGAGTTCACCCAGATGTCGGAGTCGATTTTGAGGGCGAAGGTGGCGCCTGAATCGCGGAGGAGGTCGCGGATGGTTTCGAGCTGGCCACGGAGGGCGGGTATGCCGGTGCCTGAGCCGCCTCGATTGTAGTGGCTGAGGCGGTGGAGGGTACCGTGGGGGAGCAGTTCGTGGGGGATGGGGGCGGCGGCATCGTTGATGATGTAGATGCGGGCGGAAGAACCCACTATTTCACGCAAGCGCGCGACGCTCATGGCGAGGGTGGTGGCGTCATCTTTGAAGCTGAAGTAGACGTAGATCATATGGAGGATTGGTTGTCGCCTGCGCGGTCGACGTAGATTTTGAGGTAGCCGTTGGTGATGGAGGCGTAGACGTTGTGGTAGGTGGCATCCGCCTCGGTCAGTTGCACCATGCCGGCGTTGTTGAGTTCTTTCCACGAGCGGTGTCCGGCAGTTGTGTTCAGCCCTTTGAGTTCGGGTGCGGGGAGGTTAATGATGCCGTTGTTGATGTAGGGGGTGGAGGTGGCTGAGGTGATGAGCACGGAGGCGATGCCGCCGACGATGCCGGGGCATTCGCCTTCTGTGGTGCAGAGGGGGAGTTTGATGCCGCCGTTGCTGATGCGGGGGCCGGGGAGGTCTTGCTCGTAGGAGACGGAGCTCACAAGGCCGAGGCAGCAGTGCTCGCCATCGTAAGAGGCGGGTTGGCAGTTGCAGGGGGTGGTTGGGGCATCATCCTCCGCGCCGGGGGTGAGGGGTAGGTATGCCATGCCGTTGTCGATGTACGGGGCGGGCAAGTCTGCTTGCAGGGTGATGCCGGTGAGCAGTCCGGGGACGGTTTCGCGACCGTTGCCGAATTGTGCGAGTGGGGGGATGTAGGGGAGCCCGCCATCGCCGAAGGCATCCGTAGTGGTGAGGCTGGCGAGTATTTCTTCCGTGTCCATGGTTAGGTGGTTTGGGTGAGGTTAAAGGTGATGGTTCCGTTGGCGCGGATGAGCGTGAGGTGAGCGGGGCTGTCGGTGAGGGGGGTGGAGGTTTTTTGACCGTGTTGGATGGTGAATTGGGTGTGAGGGACTTCAATGACTTGCCCTAGGGCGGTGAAGATGCCGCCGGTGTAGTAGTAGGTGCCGTTTTCGCAGTAGAGGGAGAATGGTTTGCGGTCTTGCCCCATGGTGCCGGCGGTGAGCTCGGTAGCGGTATCAGGGGCGATGGTCATGGCTTGCTCTTCATCCGCAGCAGCGGTGGAATCGAGGGAGTCCGCGCCGAGGGTAGCGCTGCGTTGGGGGTTGCGGGAGGCATTGCGCGCCATGGTTCGGCGCTCAAGGCGCTCAGAGAAGCCGAGGATTTCTCGGGAGCCGAATTCGAGGGAGATTTCGGAGGTGTTCAGGTTCCAAGAGGCGGCGCGCGTGATGGCGTGCATGGATTCCCACTCGGAGGCGAGCCCGAGAATGTGCAGCGGGCGGCCGATGAGTTCGGCGGGGTTGATGTCAGAGTTGAGGCGGAGGGAGAGTGAGCCCTCGGAGTAGATGGTGCGGGTGGCGTTGTAGTATTCTTGCATGGCCTCGCGGTACATGGCGGCGCGGGTGGATTGCTCAGCGTTGGCGGAGTCTGCCGAAAAATCGGGGTCTGAGGCGAGCAGCTTGTTGTCTGCGGTGGAGAAGCATTTACGGGAGCGGTTGATGAGGTTGCAGGAGAGGCGGAGAGTAGCCCAACGGCGCAGGGAATCGCCCTCGGAGCTCACGGCTCGGGTACCGGGCAAAAGGCGGTCAGCCTCTGCTTTTTGGGTGATGGTGAGCTTGTCATATGAATCGGCGGAGATGGCTACACCGAGCAGGATTTGAGCTTTGCACCATTTGAGACCGCTGACGTTTTTGGCGGGGGTAGCGGAGGCGGGGAAAGAGCCGGATGTGTGGATGAATACGCCGGTAGCACGCCAAGAATCGAGAGCCGTGTCGTAGTTGGCGGGGGTGGGCTGAGCGTCAGGATCAGCGGAGGGTTCAAAGGCGGCATCCGCAGCGGTGGGGAGTACGGTGCCGGTGGAAACGAGCAAGTGTTGCTTGAGGGGGGCGAGCTGGGGGAAGAATCGCAGGATGAAGCGCAGCAGGTTTGCGGAGGGCTCAGAGCATTGCCACGAGATTTCGGAATCTTGCTGCAAGAGGGTGAGTTCTGCCGGGAGTCGGAATCCGCGCAGCTCCATTTTTTGGGCTTTGGTGTTGCCACCGCTACCGGCGGAGGAGGCTGCTGGGTCCGAGTTTGCAGCCTGAGGTACGGCGTAGACGAATGCACCGGGGGTGCGCACGTCCGCCCCCGCGGGCCAAGTGGCATGCACAGCGCCCACAAGGGCACAGACCGGGGGCACTAAGTCCGGGCGGGCTTGCACGGAGAGGTCGGAGATGGCGTCATGCTGTACGCTGAGGGTGAGCGGAGGCTCGGCAGCGGGGTGGCAGAGCTCCAGCAGTGGGGTGGCAGCTCCATAGCGGTGGCGGAAGAGCACATCCGGCTGCCACTGCAGGGCTTGCTCCAGCATAGCGGCGCAGCTGGTGGTGCCGGAGCTCACCGGAGCGGGGGCTGTACCAAGCGACTCCGCCACCACGCTCAGCTCAGCAGTCAAGGGTGTGCCGCTCCACCCCTTTGCCCAGTTGTAGATTTTGCGGGCAAAGGCGCCTACGTTTACGAGCTCCGCATCGCGCTCTGCCATGGGTGTACCGGTGGTGGAGTCGAGCTTGGCGTAGACTGTTTGTGTGAGCAGGTAGTAGTCTGAGCAGGCGCGCAGCTGCATGGAGGGAGCCGCCCCACCGCTGAGGCTTACCCCGGCACGCACGGGCACCACGCCGGAGAACACGCGACAGCGCTCCCCGCCTACGGTGGCGAAAATCTCCACACGGTCGAGCGCCTGCCACGGGAAGGATGCACCGTAGGCGGAGGGGATGATGGAGAGGGAGAGCTCATCCGCCGCATCCGCTCGGTAGCTGAGGGTGGCGGCAGTTACGCCGAGAGCACTGAGCTCCTCAATATTGTATTGGTAAGTATTCATGGTCAGTCAAAGTTTCTGTTGGTCAAATGAGCGGTTTGGCGGCGCAGTTCACGCACTTTTGCCTGCAGTTTTTCGCCCACGGAAGCCTGCATTTGCATAAGAGCAATGAGCTGAGCGATGAAGGCGTCATCCTTCTTGTCTTTGGTGGCTTGGGCTTGTTTGAAGAGCTCTAGCATCTGCTCCACAGAGCGGCCATCAAGTGCGCCGCCACGCTCCATTTGAGAGGCGAGGCGCTGCGCTTCGCGCATCACTACATCGGTGCGCTTGTCCTGCACCGGGGTTGCATCCGCATTGGCGGCAGTGGTGGCAGCGTGCACTTTGTCCGCAAAGTCGCGGCGGTCCAGCTCATCCATGTAGAGCGTAGCGTGAGTATCCAGCACGGCAGCGGCATCTGCATCACCTGCCTCATGGGCGGCGCGGGCGCGTTGCTGGAGCTCCACCGCGCGGCGTTGCAGTTCTTCGCGTTCGAGTTTGAGCACTTCTTGAGCAGCTGCATTTTTAGCTTGCACCAGCTTTTGAATGCGGCGGTTTTCCTCCTCCGCAGCTCGTTCATCCGCCATCTGGCCGAGCTCACGGGAGCGCTTGGCCTCGGCCTCCTCCAGCTCACGCTTGGCAGTTTTCACTGCGTCATGGGCAGCGGTAGCGGTGTTGCGGTGGTTTTTCAGTTCTGCCTCCGCGGTTTCGTACTGTTTATCCAAGGATTTTCTCTCATGAATCAGGGCAGCCAGGGCTTCGGCATCCAACAAGCCATCCTTCGCTTGAGCCCCCTCGCCATGCACCTTGGTGTAAGCGGCTTCAATTTGCGCGCGCAGGGGGGCTAGCTCTTCATTGGCGTCTTTATAACGCTGGCGCGCGAGTTCGAGAGCATCTTCGTCATCCTCACGGAGAGCAGCTTGTTGCGCCGCCCACGCCTCATCCACTTCTTTTTGCAGTTTGTTGAACTGGGTGAGCATGAGCTCCATTTTATCCGCCTCCAGCTCGGAGCCGAAGGCCGCGCGTTTTTTGCTGATGCGCGCGTGGGTGCGTGTTTTTTTGTCCCACGCAGCACCATACTCCGCTAGTTTAGCCTCCGCATCTTTCAGTGCGGTTTCCTTGGCGCTCACCTCAGCATCCAGCCCTTCCCTTTGGGTGGACTGCTCCATATCAAAGAGCGCCTGCTCGTACTCCTCCTGCGAAATCGTACCGGCGGCGAGCTGCCTGCCGAGTTTGGCGCGCTGCATAGAGCGCTTGTGCTCCTGCTCATCTTGAGTGATGGCGAGGCGGGCGAGCTCCGCATCAGTCGCGAGCTGTATGTTTTTGATTTGGCGCTCCAGCTCGCGGTTGATGTCTGCATAGGTACCACGGATTTTGCCGAGGTGTTGGTCTTGCAGTTTCGTGCGGTTGTAGTTTTCCAGCGCGGTGCGGGCTTCATCCGTAATTTCCGCAAGGCGCTGCATGTCTTCCGAGCGTTTTTGGCGTGTTTCTTCCTCCTTCTTGCTCTCTGCGGAGAAGTAATCCCACGCCGCTTGCAAGGCTTGGATGGCGAGCATAGCCCAACCGATGGGGCCGAGTGAGGCTTGCAACGTGGAGGAGATGGCCATGATTCCTCGCGCAAAATCAGCGGCTGAAAAAGAGCCATCACTCATAGATTCGCTTAAATTCGCTAATGTATCACCCACC
>CAJGCY010000092.1 GCA_904501955.1 uncultured Akkermansia sp.
AGCCCCCGAGGGCTCGGAGGGGGATTGGATAAACCGCGAAGCGAGTTTGCCCCGCAGGGGCGAGGCGGCAATGGGGTGCCGACGAGTCAAAGCCCCCGAGGGCTCGGAGGGGGATTGGACAAACCGCGAAGCGCGTTTGCCCCGCAGGGGCGAGGCGGCAATGGGGTGCCGACGAGTCAACCCATCGCCACCCGTCCCTTGGCCATCCAAAAAGACGGCACCTGGTACACGTATGGTCTCGACCTCACCAAGAACGTGTGCGAAGTCTTCGGCTCTACCGGCTACATCGCCACTACCTACACCCCCTATGGCTCTGTAACCACCACCGGCTCCGTTACCCAGCCTGTACAATGGGGTAGTGAAATCAAAACAAAGGCAACACTAAGGCGTTCCTTCAAATAAAAGCAGAATGATTTATTTATCAAATTAGGATGAAATGGACAGTATAAGATAAGAGAAAAAATAAATTCATAGATTGTCTAATCAATATCTTCCGGAGCCCAAGGAATAAATGGAGATGTATTCTCCTCTGTAATAATGAAATCGTGCACCTCAACTTCTTTTACTATTCCGTATTCGCAAACAACAACAACAGTTTTATCAGAATAATAGTAAAACAAAACTCTATATCGGCAACTACCCGGGCGGATATCAAATTTAGGTTTGCCATATTTTGATATGATATCAACGTCCTTTAGAAAAGGGGCGAATATATGTCTTCTGTTTTCCAAAAAATCTTCGCGAATGCTTTCTGGTGTTGAGGGCGAATCTACATTTATGTTTTTCGCGGATGCGCCGCAAGAAACACAAATCGAGCTTAAGAAACAATACAGAAGGAGGGAATATCTCATAAGGGAACTTCTAATTAGTGGTTAATCTTGTTTGTTCGAGGGCAGTATAGCAATATTTTGAGCGCAATGCAACGTTTTTTATTTTTTTCTTTTTGAGAATGAGAGAATTAAGTCTGATTTGAACGCTAAATCGGAATTTGGCTCGCTAGCGCTCGCAACCTCTTCTTCAAGCAGAGATTCAGTGTACCAAACGATGAATTCTTATTATGCCCACGCGTTATTCCGCTCCGGCACATTGAGTGTAACTTACTAAACAAGGAACTAGTCCAATAAGTTGTGCTCTATAGCATACGAATAAAACACACGCAATATTTCCCAAGCTATTCCATTTGAATTCAATCTATTATGAATTACATACTGAACGATACAGTTGATATCTTCAGAAGAAAGACCGTATTTTTTAATTGGGAAAAACCAAACAACGTTATCTCTGATTGCTAAAATGTTTTCATCTTGAGTGAGGAGCTCGTACAATGTCGAATATTTGGCTGATATGCACACATGATGTATTATGTTTGACGTATATACATTAGGGATGAGGTATGCAGAATATACACTTTCATCCTTCTTTATTAAAGAATATACACTTTCATCATTCGATGTTTCCTTCTTTATTAATATGGCATCATTTGCATCAATTTTTCCAGTTCTTTCGTTTACGGTAATATAAGTTTGTTCGACTGCCGGAATGCTTGCTTCCAATAGATGACAAAACATTAAATAATCCGCTCTATCAATACGAAAGCATTTTTCATCGTGATGTATCATATAGTTTCCGTTTTCATCAGATACAAGTCTATATATCGTCAATGAGTTTTCTTTATTTTTCAATTTTATAGTAAGCAAAGGGTGTAATTGAGTTAATGCATCGAAGCTTTTCCCGCTTTCTAAGCGGTTAAAATAAATAGCTATTTGCCATACTAAAGGTTCGTATTGGATTGTGGATTCTTTAGTTTCAGAAGAAACTACAACTTCGGTAGTATTGCTATAGTGTGTAGTTGCTGCCCCTTTTGCAACAAAAGCGAAGGAATAAGCACAAGACATCACTATACACAGCAATAAGAAAGACGAAAGAGTAGATTTAAGGCACTGCATGCGTGGGTATAATTAAATTTCAGTAAGAAGAAAGGACGTCATAAAGTTATTTTGTGATTGCACAACTCTTTTATTTGCAGTACAACAAATAAACTAAAACACGTACGTGCAAGAACAAAACAAGCTATGCAACCACACGCCCAGTTTGCCAGAATTTTAGAGATTTTCAAGTCTTTTTCTCAAGATTTGTTCAATTCTCGTGGAAATCTGCCTCATAGCGGGCGCGCTCCGCTATGTTCGGATGTTGAGCTCATTACCATTTCTCTCTTCCAAGAGCACTGTTCTATAGATAGCGAAAGGCGGTCCCTCCACCTTAATGAAAGCAGGATTAGTAAATAAATATTTTCAACGAACATGAAAATACTATGGTTTACAATATTCGGAATACCTCCGGTAGGGATCTTCGTCTTCCTCCCGACCGTGGCACTCGTATGGGAGCAAGCCATGGACAAGCAAGAAGAGCGTGAGAAAGCCGTCAGACTTTTCCATGTAAACGACGGAGACATCAGCGATGTATCATTCAAAGTAATGCAGGTCGGCCTTGACCGAGAAACATATGCGATTGAGCTACCTTCGCAGGATGCCGACTATTATATGGAAGGAGCGTTCAGGACGACTCAGCATTATGTTTTTGATGATAACAGTCAAGCTGTAGAAATTCAGGCTGCAGAACGCTACACGAGAAGCCGGATTTCAGATTGGAGAACAAGCAGCGACTTCAAAGCGCAAATCGTGAGGGAAAAATACCGACACCTCAAGGGTGAGGTGTTCTTTTCACCCTCTACCCAATGGGTTTATTTCAGATTTGAATAGCCCCCGCCCTTTGCGGGCGCGATTTACCCGGCAAGGGTCACGGAGCGGGTGGAGGCATCCACATGGCGGAGGACAAGCCAGAGGGTATCCGGCGGCATAAGGGCACCGTCGAAGCGGTCCGCCCACTCCACAAGAAGCACGCTGCCGGAGGCAAGGTACTCATCCCAGCCCATGCCGAGCGCCTCATCCGGGGACTTCATGCGGTAAAAATCGAAGTGAGCCGCGGGCACGCGCCCGTCCGTATGCTCATGCACGAGGGAGAAGGTAGGGCTGGCGGCAGGGTTGCCGGCACCCAGAGCCTCCAGCACGCCACGGGTGAGGTGGGTCTTACCTGCACCGAGGTCACCGACAAGCCCGAGCACCTCGCCACCGCGCAAAGCAGCACCGATTTCGCGCCCCAAAGCGACCATTTCCGCCTCAGAACGAACCAAAACAGGGGAATTTTTGAAAATTTTATGCATAATTTTGCAAATTTTGTAAAAATTTTTAATTTTAGGCTTGCCAAAAGGCTGCGCATGTATATAATGTGCCAGCCCGCACAAGCGGGTGCAATCATAAAATTCAAAAAATTATGGCATACGCAGTTTTCACATCCGGCAGCAAGCAGTACCGAGTAACGGTAGGTGACGTGCTCACCGTTGACCGTATCTCCGGTCTGGTGAACGACGGCGAGACCACGTTCGACCAGGTTCTCCTGGTTGAGGATGGCGACGCAACGAAGGTAGGCACCCCCACGATTGCCGGCGCAACGGTAACGGCTAAGGTTCTTGACGCTGAGGCACGTGGTGCCAAGGGCGTGGCATTCAAGTTCAAGCGCCGCAAGGGTTTCCACAAGAAGAAGGGCTTCCGCGCCGCTCTCACGAAGGTAGAGATCACCGCTATCAACGCCTGATTATTAACCCCTAACTCAATAGATTTTAACTAGTCATGGCACATAAAAAAGGTCAAGGTTCCGTTCGTAACGGTCGCGATTCCCGCAGCAAGCGCCTCGGCGTGAAGAAGTTCGGTGGTCAGACGGTTATCGCCGGTAACATCATCGTTCGTCAGCGTGGCACCAAGTTCCACCCCGGTAAGGGCGTAGGCATGGGCCGCGACTACACCATCTTCTCCCTGGTTGATGGCCGCGTATTCTTCGACCGCGAGGGTCGTCGCGTGAACGTTGCTCCCGAGGCTTAAGTCTCCAACATACGCTTTTCCGTAAACCTCCGTTTGTCCACGTGACAAACGGAGGTTTTTCCATACGCCCTGTTCAAGTTTTCAGTTGATGGCAGACAGCGCGATAAATCGGAAGTTGAAGAACAGATTGCGAGCAGTAGGCGAAGCCGAATTCAGAGCCCCGAAGGGGCGCCATAAAATAGCCCGGCGGTGGAGCGGCGAAGCCGCGGAACCCCGGGTAGCGTAAAAAAAGAAAATTGAGCCCGGAGCGACGGAGCGAAGCGACGCAGCGTAGGCCGACATATAATGGCGAGGATCGTAGCGAAGCGGAGCTCCGAGCCGTTGTGGGCGCGTGTCATATCATATTCGCGGCATTTTGAAACAATGCCGTATTCCGAGCCACGCTTTATGCCACCCCTCCGGGGTTCGCATTTATTTTTTGGGGCGGTTCCCGGGGTTCCGCCCCTTGCGGGGCTCCACCGCCGGGCTATTTTATACCGCCCCTCCGGGGCTCAAATTTAGGCTCCCGTCTTCGCTGCTGCGCAGCTACGCCGTGGCAGGCGCTAACGCTCGCAAAAATTCCCCCATCATCACCCCTTCAACTTCCGATTTAACGCTCCGTGAAAATAGGGGCATCAAGCATAAACGTTGACAGGGACTTTCATTCCCCGCAAGGTGAGCAGGGTGTTTTTCTGTCATTAAGGAACAAAATTTTCTCTATTGAGGATTATATGCTTGCGTTGGGGTGGCGGAGCGTGTAGAATGAACGCGAAGCGTGTGGCCTGATAACAGGCTGCGCGTCACCATTGGGACAGGGTAGCTTAAGAACCCTGCCCCACTGCCGAGGGAGATGCAGGGCCGGTTCCGCTCTTCTGAGGTGAAGCAAGGAACCGGCACAGAAGAAAGAAAAAAGACAAATGAGTATACATTCCGTATCGTGCGCCGTAGGCGCCAATCCCATCACAATCGAAACCGGTAAGATAGCACGCCTGGCAGACGGCGCAGTGACAGTTCGTTGTGGTGATACCGTGGTTCTCGTTACCGTTGTGAGTGCCACCAAGATTAAAGAGGGGCAGACATTCTTCCCGCTTTCCGTTGAGTACAAAGAGAAGGCAGCCGCAGCGGGTATGTTCCCGGGTGGTTACTTCAAGCGCGAGGGACGCCCCACGGAGAAGGAGATTCTGACTTGCCGTATGACGGACCGTCCCCTTCGTCCGATGTTCCCCAAGGGCTATTTCTATGACACGCAGGTAATCTCCCTGCTGATGGCAGCAGACGGTGAGAACGAGCCCGACATTCTCAGCATCAACGGTGCATCTGCCGCATGTGTCATCTCCGACCTTCCCTTTGCCGAGCCCGTAGGCGCAGTGCGCGTGGGCCGCATCAACGGTGAGTTCGTCATCAACCCGACCAACAGCCAGCGCACGGAGTCCGACCTCGACCTCGTATACGCCGGTTCCAAGGATCAGGTGATCATGATTGAGGGTTCCGCCAACGAGCTTCCGGAGGAGGACTTCATCGCCGCCCTGCGCTTTGCGCAGGAGAACGTAGCTAAGATTTGCGCTGCTCAGGAGGAGCTGCGTGGTCTTTGCGGCAAGCCCACCCGTGAGTACGAGCTCACGCTGGCTAAGCCGGAGCTGCTTGAGATTGGCTACCAGGTGGCAGGTGACCGCATTGAGGACGCCATTTATGCCCCGAACAAGATTCAGCGCCAGAAGCAGGTAGGTGCCCTGCGCGATGAGGTGGAGGCCAAGATTAAGGAGACCTACCCCGAGGCTACGGACTTTGACGTAGAGCAGGTGTTCGAGTACATCCAGAAGAAGGCTTTCCGCATCTCCATCATGGAGCAGGGCAAGCGCGCCGACGGCCGCGCCATCAAGCAGCTGCGCCCGCTTTCCGCTGAGGTGAACGTGCTGCCCCAGGTGGTACACGGCTCCGCCCTCTTCTCCCGCGGTGAGACGATGTCCATGTGCTTGGCTACCCTCGCTCCCATGGAGGAGAAGCAGTACTTGGATAACTACACCGGTTCCGTGGATGAGAAGCGCTTCATCCTGCACTACAACTTCCCCCCCTTCACTGTGGGTGAGACGGGCCGCTTCGGTGGCCAGAACCGCCGCGAAATCGGCCACGGCGCTCTTGCAGAGCGCTCCATCGCTCCGGTCATTCCGGATGAGGCAGACTTCCCCTACGCCATCCGCGTATCCTCCGAGATTATGGAGTCCAACGGCTCCACCTCCATGGCTTCCGTATGCGCCGGCACGCTTTCCCTGCTGGCTGCGGGTGTGCCGCTCAAGCGCCCGGTTTCCGGTATTTCCGTGGGTCTTGTGACGGAGTTCGAGAACGAGGGTGACCGCGAGCCCAAGCGCTACGAGACGCTGCTGGACATCATCGGCTCTGAGGACTTCTACGGCGACATGGACTTCAAGCTTTGCGGCTCTGAGGTAGGTGTAACGGGTTACCAGCTGGACCTCAAGCTGCCCGGCATCCCGCTGTACATCTTGGAGGACGCCATCCACTTGGCACGCAAGGGCCGTCTGGACGTGCTCGACACCATGAACGCCTGCATCTCTGCCCCGCAGAAGATGAGCCCGAATGCCCCGCGCATCGAGTCCACCTCCATCCCGCAGGATCGCATCGGCGAGCTCATCGGCCCCGGCGGCAAGAACATCAAGGCGCTGCAGGCTGAGACCGGCACGGACATCAACATCGAGGAGGACGGTACCGTACGCATTTACGGCAGCCGCCAGGAGGGCGTAGAGCGCGCTCTGTACCTCATCGACCGCATGTTCAAGGAGATTGAGGTAGGTGAGACCTACGAGGGCAAGATTGTCTCCACCAAGGAGTTCGGTGCCTTCATGGAGGTACTGCCCGGTAAGGATGGCCTCATCCACATCTCCGAGCTGGCTGAGGGCCGCACGCAGAAGACAGAGGACGTGGTTAAGGTGGGCGACATCGTCACCGCCAAGTGCATCGGCATCGATGACAAGGGCCGCGTGAAGATGTCCATGCGCGCCGCAGCCCGCGACCGCAAGGCCAAGGAAGCCGAAGCCAAAGAGCAGGCCTAAACCTTAGCATCACACTGCACCATTTCAGCCCCGCGCTGTGCTCCGCAAAGAGTGCGCGCGGGGCTTTTTGCGCCCATAAACGACGAGCAAAGCGAAAAAAGTGCAACAAAATACACGTTCCCTGCTTTTTTTGATTGCCAAGGCGTGAAATCTGGTGTAAAAGATATATCGAACAGTTGCAAATTTACTTACACCATGTGGAAATACCTAATCATTACCTCGATTGTGCTCTTGGGCGGGTCGGTTTATCTCTTCAATACTAACCATAAGGCCATCACCCAGGATAATGGCGAACTTGCTCTTATTCAGGAGCGATTCGACAGTGCCGTAAAGTCTAAGACTGAGGCTTACCTGAGCAAAATCGACGCTGCATATCGTGACGTTCGCACAGCTTGGCTGAAGACGGAAATCGAGTTACAGGCTGAGAAGCAACAGAAAGCGGAGGAAGATGCCGCTCTTGCCCAGTCAAAGGGCGATGAATACAAGGACGAGCGCGACAACCTGCTCAGTGAGACGGAGACGGTGAAGCGCGAGCTCGAGAACGTTGTTTCCAAGACTGCTCCCGCCGTGGATCTTGACCCGGAGGGCGCCGAACCCGAGGAAATCATTGCCGCAGCCAAGGCGCTGATGGATGCCAACGTAGAGCTGCAGGCCAAAATCGATGCCGAGAACGCCCAAATCGAGTCCCTCGGGGCTGAAAGCGAGCGTCTCAACGGCTTGATTGACAAAGCCCGCAAGCTGGGGCAGGACCGTCAGGCTCGTCTCTCCCCGCCTGAGCTCAAGTGCAGTGTCAGCTATGTTGACCCGAGCTATGCATTCCTGATGCTCAATGCCGGTATTGATAACGGTGGCGTCGTCATCGGCTCCCGCTTGGCAGTCATGCGCGGCGACAAGAAGATTTGCGAGCTCAACGTGACCAACGTACAATCCCGCCAGTCCATCGCCTACGTAGTAAAGGGCACCAAGCTCGCCGGTGAGAGCGTGAAGGTGGGTGACCGCGTCGTATCCGTCCGCAACGATAACAAGTAAATCTTTAACCGTTAACAGAAATATGAAAATTCTTCCTTTCGTCACGGTATTCGCCGTTCTTGGCTTGGGTTCCGCTGCCATCATGTACTCCATGCAGCAGCAGGAAATTATGGAAATGGCCGTTAAAGCCAGCGGTGGTATTTCCGACCAAGGTGGCATGAGCGATGTCAGAAACAAGGCTCGCACCGAGGCTGAAGAGGCCGACAGCAAAGCAACTGCCGCCAAGAAGCTGACAGAAGCTGAGTACACCAACCTTAACGGTGCCGGCCAGGCTATCGAAAAACGCGAGGCTGCAGAGCGCTTGCTGGAGGAGAAGGTGACCTACCGCGACACCATGGCTTCTGAGCTGGAATCCACCAAGGAGCGCCACAAAGAGGCTATGCAGCAGGCGGACGAAATGCTTGCCACCATGCGCACGCTTGAAGACTTGGCCAACGTGGCTGACCTCAGCGAGGCTGTAGCAACCTTCGAGGACGTGGTAGCAAAGGCCAAGGAAAAGAAGGCTGAGCTCGAGCCCGAGCTGGAAGGCTTGATCACCGCTCGTGAGGCTGCAACCAAGAAGGTAGCGGACGAGACGGCTGAGCTTGCTCGCTTGGACAAGATTAACGCCGACTTCGAGGCCGTATACCGCAAGAACGCACACGAGTACGTGGTTCGCGTGGTAGACCCGGCACGCTCCATCATCATCTTCACCGCCGGTCGCAACAGTGGCTTGGTAGCCGGTGATTCCACCCCGCTCATCGTGAAGCGCGGCAATGTCACCGTGGGCACCCTGCGCGTAGAAAGCATTAACGATGCTGAGGTTGTGGCCAAGTACACCTGCGCTCCCGGGCAGCGCATCCGCGTGGGCGACAACATCATCCACGAGAAGCCGCACGGCTCGTAATGGACTTCCACCGGGTGTAACACATACACAATGCAACTTTTCAGCCGCTCTTTCCGCAAGAAAGAGCGGCTTTTTTTCACGCACGCTGATGGCTCTCCTCACACTTTGCCGGGGAGGCGACTTGGGCACCACTAAAGATACAAACAAGCACCAGCCCGATAAAGCGGAATGAATACAAGTTCCCTTGTGTCATACAGAGATGTTTGATATGGAAAACGAGTCAATAATATGCTAAAGTTTGCAGTGAGTGGCACACCGTAAGTACCACCCACTGCAACAAACTCAAATTCTTCGATATGAAAAACATTTTAGCCATCACATGTGCGCTGGCTGTAGTAGGACTCAGCGCTTGCCAGCCGTCCCTGCCGCCCGTACCGGACAGCGGCCGTCGCGTAGTAGGACCGCAAGGCAGCACCAATGTATCAAAAACTTGGAACCGCCCGAACCAGGCGGAAGGTGACGCAGCCCTCGGGCCGCTGAGCAACGCACGCCGCTGATACCGGACTATGCGCAAGGCTGAAAAGGCAGCCATCGTCCTCCGCGAGTTGGAGAAGGAATACCCGGAGCCCGGGTGTCCCCTGAATCACACGGACCCGTTCACTCTGCTGGTGGCAGTCATGCTCTCCGCACAGTGCACGGATGCCCGTGTGAACAAGGTGACACCCGCGCTGTTTGCAGCAGCCCCTACCCCGCAAGCCATGGTGGAACTGGGGTGGGAACGCGTGCGCGAGTTCATCGCCACCTGCGGGTTGACAGAAACGAAAGCCAAGCGCATCGTCCAAACCTCTGCCCTCCTGCTGGAGCGCCACAACGGGCAAGTGCCCTGCACCTTTGAAGAGTTGGAAGCCCTGCCCGGCGTAGGACACAAAACAGCAAGCGTGGTCATGACACAAGCATTCGGCATGCCCGCCTTCCCGGTGGATACCCACATCTTCCGCTTGGCACGCCGCTGGGGATTAAGCCGGGGCACAACGGTGGAAAAGGTGGAAGCTGACATCAAAAAGCTCTTCCCGAAATCCGCATGGAATAAGCTGCACGTGCAGCTTGTTCTCTGGGGTAGAGAGCACTGCCCTGCCCGTGGATGCCGCCCGAGCTGCCCTATTTGCACCCTTTTGGGGGCAGTATAACGTCATTTTTGAATGTTTTGAGTTGACATTTGTGCCGAAAAGTAGTTTCATATTCGCCCGTAAGTAACACGTTATGCTTGTCTCTCAGCTGAAATCCAAGATACACCGTGCCATGGTCACCCGTGGCGATGTGGAGTATGAAGGTAGCATTGAGATACCGCAAGACCTTGTTGAGGCAGCCGGTATCTGGCCCGGCGAAAAAGTGCTGGTAGCCTCCATTACTTCCGGTAACCGTTTTGAAACCTACGTACTGGTGGGGCCTCCCCAT
>CAJGCY010000093.1 GCA_904501955.1 uncultured Akkermansia sp.
GGTGAAACCTACGGCTATGACTACGACAACGTTGGCAACCGCCGTATGTCCATGGAGGCAGGTGATTACGCCTTCTACGAGGCTAACGAGCTGAACCAGTACACGGACATCACCGGCTCGGAGTACGAAGCGGACTTCAGCTTCACGCCCACCTTCGATGCCGACGGCAATCAAACCGTCATCAAGACAGAGACCGGTATTTGGACAGCTGTCTACAACGCAGAGAACCGCCCCGTCAGCTTCACCAATGAAGCCACCGGCACTGTAGTTACCTGCGCCTATGATAGCATGGGCCGCCGCAGCTTTAAGCAAGTAACCGTCAACGGCACCGTCACGCTGCACCAGCGTTACCTGTACCGTGGTTACCTGCAAATCGCCTGCATCGACCTCACCCGCAGCCACCACCCGGGGCTTTGGCTCATCACGTGGGATCCCACCGAGCCCATCGCCACCCGACCTCTGGCCATCCAAAAGGACGGCACCTGGTACACATACGGCCTTGACCTCACCAAGAACGTGTGCGAAGTTTTCGGCTCAACCGGCTACATCGCCACCTCTTACACCTACTCTCCCTACGGCTCCGTAACAGCTACAGGCTCCGTTACCCAGCCTATCCAGTGGAGTAGTGAGGTGTGGGATAGTGAACTCGGCATGGTGTATTATAATTATCGTAATTATAATGCAATGATGGGTAGATGGATTGAGAAAGATTGGCTTGAAACAACTCAGAGAGAAAACGTGTATTCAATGTGTCACAATGCCCCAATAAATTCCTACGACTCTCTAGGGCTAAAAAGCAGAAAACAACGCGAAGATGACAGAAAAAAAGCGCATTCGAGGGAGCGTACTGGCCGAGCTCTAAATAAAGACGCTAAACGTACTTCTGAAATGTTGAATAAGATAAATGCTCAACAGGTTAAGATCAACGAGCTAGCTAAACAAAATACAACCATTCACACAAGAGGCGTAGGTTTACCAGCATCAGCAAATGCTATAAGTATCTTTGTGGAAGGTTGCTTAAAATACGAAGCTATACGAGATCTGGACACAGTCTACGCAATTACTAAAAATATTGATATACTTTGCAAAACAGCAAAATATAAAGAATCGCCAAAATATGAAGGCGATGGGTGCTGTGTTGTTCGATTTCTATTTCAAGTATATTACATAAATAATAGTAACCACTATGATTTGCTTACGGATACCATCACTTATTATTCCATGCCGTGCAGGAAAATGAGTTTTGCAGACCGCAGGGTTCGAATGCAAGAAATAGTTTACATAAAAATACCTATGTTTAGCAATAAATTAATCATTTAAAATTTTGTTAATAGAAGCGTTTAAGAGAGAGGGAATATTCCCTCTCTCTTTGGGCAGGCACCATTTTATGCCTCTCCGTCATAACATTTGATGGATATAGTCTCCCTCGGGAGCCCAACACCCTAGCCCGGAAGGGATGTGGGGAAGGACGGCAATGAGTCTGTCCCCAATTCTAATAAAAATCTGCATTTCCTGTATGCCTGGCCTATCTCTAAATCAAATACCTGCTCCCTGTTTCCTTAAACGATATCTAAAATTGTTATAAAAACAGGGATACTGTCATAAGCTTCCTTATATTCACCGATTCTTACAACTTTTTCTGTATATTTTCTCCACCTGAGATATGGGATAGCCATTCTCCACCTCCATCGGCAGTGCCGAAACTCGAACGAAAAAGATAGCTAAACCGCTTTCAATCATTAAGTAAGGATACCATTGTTCGCCATCAACAGATATGAACAACTCATTTCCATTGAGAACGGCATTAGGCAAAAAATCGATATCGGCGCGGGCTGTATGAATGCCATGTTCCGTAAATGGAGCCCAGGACAATTCTGTTTTTTGAATAGTGCCCCCTTCAGATGATATGTATGACAGCTCAGTCGGTCTATTTTGCACACCATCCGTTACAAAAATCAACCTAAAGCCACATGTTGCATGTTCTGCAGAATCAGAATGAGTCACGCCGCCTATTCCGCCCATTAACGCCAAACCTTTATGGGGTGTTTTTTGGTTGAGGTAAAGATAGGACACATACATCGGCAAGTTACTTTCTGTAAGCTCTGCCGGTAATTCGCCATCATTTAACACGGGATACGTTTTCTGACGGCAAGATGGCAAGATAACGGATACAGCAAAAATAACAACACTTCCAATGAAAAGGATGAGTGAGAGAAGAAAAATACGATGATGCTTTGCAGAGGTGGAAGAACTCATGTCTCTTGTTGGTTCGTAGTTCCCGTGCATTCTAGCAAAACAGAAGAATAAATCAAGAAAAAAAGCGGAAATAGGGATTAATTTCCATAGCTGTCCAAAAAGCATTCTAAAGAAAGAGGGCATTATGAGGGGAAAAATATCAACGAAATATAAAAAAACAAAAAAGGAGATTGAGTTCTGGGGTGCCAGCGATTAAACTGGCGGTGCTCAAAAAACAATTGACATAGAGCAACATCTGTGATAAATTAAGTCTATGAAGGTCATTTGTAACATGATTCTCTTTGGTGCTTTTTTTTATTTGCCGACCTATAGCGTTCACGCAGGCAATCTAAATGATGATAATAATAAAGAACGACTTAAAACCACTCAATTATTAGATTCTTACCTTAATCTAAAGGACATTATCTCTGAAATCATAAAGAAAAATGATTATAAAACGCATGAAAGAGAATATAAAAGAGCACTTTATACTTTTGCTGCGGAGTCGTGTCGGGCAATAAGGGACTCAACTATCGAAGAATTACAAAAAGAAACAGATGAAATCAGCATTTTTAAACGACTCATTCAGTCGGATATAGATATTTTTACAAAAAATTATAGACTTATGATTTCCATACGAAGGGAACAGGGGTATACAATTCCGAATGACCTAAAAGAGATGGAAGACGTAGTGATATTTGCTTTATTAAGTGAGTGGTAGTTCCTGTTGACTTTCCTTGCAAAAGATGCGTTTTTCACGGAAGATTCAATCAACGATAGAGACTTAAAACCAACACTAATCAGAACTTATTTTATGTTTCTCCCTGTTATATTGTTAGTATTATTGTCATGTATTCTTTTTGTCCTTCTTTCAATAGGTATGTTGATATTTTTAGCGTACAAGGTGAAAAGGATATCGCAATTCCTTTTATGGTGCTTGCTGTGTTTTCTCTTTTACGCGAAAGCCTACTTTATGTTGTTTTTCGATGCAGTCAGTTCATATTTTCATTTACGCGTATTTCTCATCATTTTTCTTTGTTGCATAGTTATTCCGTTATGCTTCCGAGGCTTATTCGCGTTCATCAAAAAAAGGTATAGCGTCGGTGATTTGCATAAAGCCACGGATATCAGCAACGAGGCTCCCGATGTCCGCTCAGAGAGTTAAGCTTATCCGACGACGCCCTGCTCTATTTCGAACTGCACCAGCTCGCGCAAGGGGGCGTGCTGAGGGAGCTTTAACTTACTCGCCATATTTTGATACATCAAAAGAGAGTCCTACTCAAGAAGAAACAATTTTGTTCAATATAATATTTTCAGCAACATACACAATTATGTTTACTAATTCATTTTATTCGGTATCTGACCACACATCAAAAACAACCCAAAATAGAAAAATAACAAAACACAAAAAGCCAGAGTTTTATTCGTTTTAAAAACAGGATTTAAAAATCTCAGCAACGAAAGTAAAGAGTTGCCGAGAAAACAGGAAACACTACACCAAAAAGAGATAATCAAAAAATTAAACGTTGTCATGTTAATACATGGCCATAATCTGATAGGATCTACGTAGATGATAATACTAAAAAGAAGAACAATATTAGTATATATAAGCGCGTATCTTAATATCAAATCACGAGGAACAAAAAAATACAATCGTTCATATAATAGGCCTAAGGGTACTACAAACAAAAGAAAATCAGACAACACTCTTAATGCACTATCACTACATCCGTAAAGCAATCCACGAGGTAACACCAGACAATCGAAGCATTCCAACAATAACGAAACAAATAGAAACACAAAAAATAACAATTGGAATCTAATTGAATAAACGAACTTGAAAATCATATGGGACTTAATTAGAGGTTGAGATTGCTATCCAGCGCGAAGAATAGCATTTTCTTTATTTAAAGTCAATCCGATTTTTAGGGAAACGCTTATTTATGTGTGTTTCTCATCATTTTTCTTTGTTGCATTATTATTCCCGTATGCTTTCGCGGGATATTTGCTCACATCAAGAAAAAGCGTCAGTGATTTTGCATAGAGCGACGCTAAAGGAACAACTATTTCCCCCTGGAGAGAATCACCGGGCGATTAAAGATTAACCGACGACGCCCTGCTCTAATTCGAACTGCACCAGCTCGCGCAAAGGGGCGTGCTGAGGGAGCTTTAACATGGGGTCGGCATCGAGGATGGCGTTGGCATCGCGGTTGGCGCGGTGAATCAGGCGCGTATCACTCAACCACTCTGCAAATTGGACGGCGCCAAGGCCACTCTGCGCTGTGCCGAGCACATCACCGGGGCCACGCAGGCGGAAATCTTCCTCCGCGATTTCAAAACCGTTGAGCGTACGGCAGAGCACCTCAAGCTTTTCCCTGCCGGGCTCACCCGCGGCGGCGTCCGACAAGAGAATGCAGTAGCTTTTGTGCTGACCGCGGCCGATACGCCCGCGCAGCTGGTGCAGCTGGGAGAGGCCGAAGGTGTCGGCATCATTGATGAGCATGATGGTGGCATTCGGCACGTCCACACCCACCTCCACCACGGTGGTGGCAATCAAGATGTGGGTGGAATTACTGCGAAAATCCGCCATGACGGCATCTTTTTCCTCAGGGGAGAGGCGGCCGTGCAGCAAGCCGATGGGCTCACCGGGGAAAATCTCTTTCCATTTTTCCCACTCGGACACGGCGGCGGTGCGCTCCGTTTTTTCGCTTTCCTCGATAAGGGGGGAAACGATGTAAATTTGGCGTCCGGCATCTAACTCCGAGCGCATGAAAGCGATGATACGCTTCATGTTCTTCGGGGAGCGCAGCGCGGTGATGATTTCGCCACGGTTGGCGGGCAACTCATCGATAATGGACACATCCAAGTCACCGTAGAGGGTCAGCGTGAGCGTACGGGGGATGGGGGTAGCCGTCATTACCAGCACATCCGGGTTGTCCGCCGTGCAGGTGAACTTCTCACGCTGGGCGACACCGAATTTGTGCTGCTCATCAATGACGGCTAGGCCGAGATTCTGCGGGCGGTGCTTTTTGTACAGCAGCGCATGAGTGCCGACAAGAATACGCGGTGTAGCATCCGCCGATTGAGGGTCATCCGCCACGTAGCCGACGTCATCCGCACGGTCGGAGGTACGCAGAGACAGGCGCACATCCATAAGGTGCAGGAGTTTGCGGAAGTTGTTGTAATGTTGCTCCGCCAAAATTTGTGTAGGGGCAATCATGGCAGCCGTTTTACCGCTCTCCACCGCCAGCAGCATGGCACAGAGTGCAACCAAGGTTTTGCCGCTGCCTACATCACCCTGTAGCAGGCGGTTCATTTGCTGCGGGCGCGACATATCCGCCCGAATCTCCTCCACACAGCGCATTTGGGCTGCCGTGAGGCGGAACGGTAGGCTCTGCAGCAGCTCCTGCAGGTAGCCATCCCCCACAGCGGTGATGAGCCCGGGGCGCCCCTGCGATTGACGCCGCCGCCAAGCCACGCGGAATTGCTGCTGAAAACACTCCGCCAGAGCGAAGCGCATGCGGGCTTTGTGAGCGAGCTCCGGCTCCGCAGGAAAATGCAGGTCTTGCAGGGCTTGGCGGAACGGATAAGCCGGAGCAACATCATAGCCCGGTTGCGGCAGCTCCTCCGGCATGAGCTGCAGCAACTTGTACACCAAGGCTCGGAATGAACGGGGAGCAATACCGGATACCGCGCGATAAATGGGAACAATGCGGTGCGTATGGATGTACTCACAGGATTCCGCAGACTCAGTTACGGGGGAAACCATGCCCCCCATGGCGCGCTCCACCAAACGCGCGCCGACATCCTCATCTTCCATGACTTCAAAATCCGGATTGGTCATGGTCAGCTTACCGGCAAACTCTTTTACCTTGCCATAGACGGAGAGATTCATGCCCACGGCGAGCATTTTCGCCACGTAAGGCATATTGAACCAGCGCAAAAGCAGGCGCGGGCCATAGGGCTCACCCTCCGCCCCGGCGCTGACCTCAAAATAGCGCTTGTAAGAGAAACGCCAGCCTGCGCTGTACACATGCAGCTGCAAGCTGGCGGTTTCGCCACTCAGAAGGGCGTTGATGGGCTTGGTGCAGCGGCGGTCCTCATAACGGCGGGGCACTCGCAGCAGCACATCCCCCACGGTGGTGTAGGAAGCCGCTTGCAGGGCTTTGAGCTCGCGCGGCGTCACCCAAGCGAACTCACTGAGCGCTTGGGTGAATGGCTGGGGGACGAAATCCGACATCAGCGGTTGGATACACCGTTGTTAATGCAACGGTAGTAATAGTCAATGCGGGAAAGGAACCACATCCACTTCGGGCCGGGTCGACCATTGCTCATCAGCGGAGCGGGACAATTCTTACCGGTCCAGTGATAGTGGGGCACCACGTAACGCATGCGGACGCCGTAGCGCTTCATCAACACGGCGGTAAGCTTGGCGGCGCGATCCCACGTGCGGAAGTGGTTGTGACCGGTGCTCTCGCACTCGCACATCTCGATGCCGATGGAGTTGTTATTACCCGCGCTGGAGCCGGCATGCCAGCCGGTTTCATGCAGGGGCAGGTTCTGCACCACCATGAACTGATCCACCGTGAAGTGCCAGCTGCGGTTTGTGAACGCACCGCGGCACAAAGCGCGGGAGTGCTGCATGGCGGTAGAGGTCGGGGAGTGATTCGCCGTGCTGTGAATGGTGATGAAAGAGGGACGCAACCGCTTGGAACCACGGCGCTGACGAGAGCCGGCGGGCATCAGGCGGATTTTGATATTAGCCTCCTTGGCCAAACGAGTGATAGAGCGCGGCATCAAGGGAGTGGTATCCGTCTTAAAGTTGTAAACAGGCGGGCGCCTGTAGCTGTTCGACCCTTGCTGGCAACCGAGCATGCATGCCACAGCAAGGATGATAAATGCAAAAAAAGTACGATACGCCATGGCTTTATTTTGCCATTTTCCGCCCCCTTTAGCAAGCGTAATTTTTGTAATAACACCCATTTTTATTTCACTACGCGCGTGCGACGGAATGTTTTGCGCGCAGGAATTTGCCCGAACAGCGAGAATTTAGGCTTGAAAAAAAGGCGGAATAGGTGTATAAGGCGCGCATGTCAACGGCTATACGTACACGTTTCGCACCGTCGCCCACCGGCTATCTGCACATCGGTGGTGCACGCACCGCTTTGTTCAATTACCTCTTCGCCCGCAAGATGGGCGGCACGTTCATTCTGCGCATTGAAGACACGGACCAAGAACGCCATGTGGAGGATGCCATGAAGGCTATCTTCACAGGCATGAGCTGGCTCGGGCTTGATTGGGATGAAGGTGAAGGCAAGGGTGGCCCCTGCGAACCGTACTTCCAGAGCCAACGTAAGGACATTTACGACCGTTACTTCAACAAGTTGGTGAAGATGGGGCGCGTGTATGAGTGCCCTGCCCCCAACAAGCGCGACAAGAACGGTGATGAGATTCCCGGCACCAGCGAGGGCACGGTGTGGCGTTTCCGCTTTAAGCGAGAGGGCGTCATGACGCTGCATGACCTTGTTTGCGGTGATATTTCCGTGGACTACACCAACGAGGACAACACCCCGGACATGGTGGTGAAGCGTACGGACGGCTCCTACATCTTCCACCTCGTGAACGTGGTGGATGACATCGAGATGAAGATTTCACACGTCATCCGCGGTGAGGACCACATTATGAACACCTTCAAGCACCTGCAGCTTTTCGACGCATTCGGCGTAGAGCCGCCCGTGTATGCTCACATTCCGCTCATCCAGAACCCGGATGGCTCCAAGATGAGCAAGCGCGACGTAGGTGCACAGCTCGGCAACTACCCGGAGGAGGGCTTCCTGCCGGATGCCGTTATCAACTTCATTGCCCTGCTCGGCTGGAGCAGCAAGAGCGATGAGGAGGTGTTCACCAAGGAGCAGCTCATCGACCTCTTCTCTCTGGAGAATGTGAACCGCGCCGCCGCTAAGTTTGACATCACCAAGTGCAAGTGGATGAACCAGCAGCACATCATGAAGCTGGAGCCCGCTCGCTTTGTGGAGTTGGCTATGCCCTTCTGCACGGCTGCCGGGCTGCAGGATACTCCGCAGCTGCGCGAGGTGCTGCCCGCCGTGCAGACCAAGGTGCAGTTGCTCAGCGAGGTACCCGCATGGTGCAAGTGGGTACAGGTGCTGGAGTACGAGCAGGACAACATGGCTAAGCTGCAGGAGAACGCCCGCGAGATGCTCGGACACCTGACGGCAGCATTCAACGGCATCACGGACTGGAGCGGTGAGGCAGCATTCCAGGTTATCAAGCCGCTTGCCAAGGAAAACGGCGTGAAGGTGGGTGCTATGATGTTCCCTCTGCGCATGGCGCTGACCGGCACACACGCCGGCCCGGGCATCGATGTCATCATGCAGGTGCTCGGCCGCGATGAGGTACTGCGCCGCATCTCCGTATTCCCCTGCTGATTTCACCATCCGTAAAACACCATATTTCAGGGCATGGGCGCGCGTACACGCGCCCTGCTTTTTTCAAGAACCATGCGAACCATTGACTTTGACTATCACTTACCGGAGGAGCTGATTGCGGATCGCCCGCTGCCGGACCGCTCCGCCAGCCGTATGCTGGTGGTGCACCGCGATACCGGACTCATCGAGCACCGCCACTTCTCGGATATTCTGGACTACGTGCAGCCCGGTGATCATTTTGTGCTGAATAACACCAAAGTGGTGCCCGCCCGTTATTTCAGCAATGATGGTTCCATCGAACTGGTACGCGCAGGCTTGGCTCAGGAGCTCGTGTGGAAATGCATGGTCCGCCCCGGCAAAAAGATGAAAATCGGGCGCACCGTTCAGGTGGGAGATGCCACCGGCACAGTCGAATCCATTGATGAAGAGGGCTACCGCTACATCCGCTGGGATAAGTTCGTGGACCCCGAGGTATATGGGCGCCTTGCGCTGCCGCACTACATGAACCGAGAAAGCGAACCGGCAGATAAAGAACGCTACCAAACCGTATATGCGGAGCATGAAGGCGCCATTGCAGCCCCCACCGCAGGACTCCACTTCACCCCGGAAATCCTGCAGCAAGTGCCGCACAGCTTCGTCACGCTGCATGTGGGCGTCGGTACCTTCCGTCCCGTGAAGGCGGAGTTCATTACAGACCACCACATGCATTCCGAGAGTTTCACCATGCCGCAGGACACGGCAACAGCTATCGAGGCAGCCAAGCGAGTTATCGCTGTGGGCACCACCAGCGTGCGCGTGCTCGAGACTCTGGCAGCACGCCATGGGCGCCCCTTGCCCGCCTGCAGCGGTGATACAAACATCTTCATCTACCCCGGCTATGAGTACAAAGTAGTCGGCGGCTTGCTCACTAATTTCCACCTGCCGCAAAGCACGCTCATCATGCTGGTGTGCGCGTTCGCCGGCAAAGAGCTCACCATGGAGGCCTACCGCCAAGCGGTGGAGCAGCGCTACCGCTTCTTCTCCTACGGAGACTGCATGCTGATTCTGTGAGCACTCCGAGCGCCCCTCAGGAAGCCCCTTTTCAGGGGGCTTTTTTTGAAATCTTCATGCGCGGTATAAGATACGCTCCGGTTAAGTGTTTAGTTGAGTTCACCCTGCTCGAGAAATCGGAAGTTGGAGCACCGTCAGGTGCTCCTCGCGTGAGGCCGTTAGGCCGAACGTTCGCGCGAGCGACAGCGAGCGTTCGCGTGTAGGGGCGTAAGCCCCAAGCGTTCGCGTGAGTGACAACGAACGTTCGCGTGAGCCGTAGGCGCCAGCCTCGGCGTAGCAAGCGAGTGCAGCGAGACGCGAAGACGGGAACTGAAATGTGTATTACCGCGGGCGCATGCCCGCCTAACTTGAAGCCCCGTAGGGGCGACGGACGTTAGTCAGGCGGTGGAGTGAGCGTCAGCGAACGAAACCCCTGTATAGCAACAAAAAAGGAAATGGAACCCAGGGAACCTGTGGTGACATATA
>CAJGCY010000094.1 GCA_904501955.1 uncultured Akkermansia sp.
AATAGCCCGGCGGTGGAGCGGCGTAGCCGCGGAACCCCGGGTAGCGTAAAAAAAGAAAATTGAGCCCGGAGCGACGGAGCGAAGCGACGCAGCGTAGGCCGACATATAATGGCGAGGACCGTAGCGAAGCGGAGCTCCGAGCCGTTGAGGGCGCGTGTTTTATCATGTTTGCGGCATTTTGAAACAATGCCGAATTCCGAGCCACGCTTTATGCCACCCCTCCGGGGTTCGCATTTGTTTTTTGGGGCGGTTCCCGGGGTTCCGCCCCTTACGGGGCTCCACCGCCGGGCTATTTTATGGCGCCCCTCCGGGGCTCCGAATTCCGCTCGCCTACGGCTCGCAAACGGCCCTTCAAATTCCGATTTACTGCGCAGTAGAGCCTAATGAGAAGCCCCCAAACGTAATACAATCCCGGCCCGTCAATCGCTGAGGGCGAAGGTGAGCCCACGCAGCGGGGCGGATTCCATTTGCAGACCGCGGGTGAGGGCGCGGAGCAGCTCCAAAGAGCCGGCAGCATCGTACAGGGCATCATGCCAGCATTTGCCGGGCACCAGGGCATCCACCTGCGGGGTGATGCTCATGGCGGCGCACACCTTACCCAAGGAGTGGTCTTTGAGGGTGGGCAGCGCTTTGCGCGCCAGCGCGAGGGTGTCCAGCCAGGGGCCGAATCCATGCCCCGGGAAGGTGCTGAGGAAGCGTATTTCCGTAGCGGGGTTATGTCCTACCACCACGCAACCGCTGAGCAATTGGCGGATGCGCGGCCACAGTTCGGTGAAGGTGGGGGCGTCGTGCAGCATATCCGTGGTAATGCCGTGCACCTTCGCGGCACTCCATCGCACGGGGCGCGCGCAGTGAATGTAGGAGGTAAAGCACTCCGCCTCCGCGAAGAGAGACTCCGCCCGCACAATACCTATCTGCACGGGGCAATCCGTCTCCCCCGGGGCGGCGCCGGCGGACTCAAAATCAATGGCGGCAACAGGCAGTTGCGCCAGCGGGGTGTCCATCAGCTGCGTACCCATGCGCGTGCCTGCTGAATCTCCGCGGAGAGGGCCTCGAAATCACAAGTCAGGAACTTGCCGTCGCGGTACAGCTCTTTGCCATCCACCACGGTGAGGCGGTTTTCCAGCCCGGTGGCGGCGTACACGATGTTGGAAACGATGTTGTGCACGGGCTGCATGTTGGGAGAGCTGAGGTCCAGCGCGATGAAGTCCGCCTTCATGCCGGGCTCCAGCGTGCCGATGAGCGGGCAGTGCAGAGCATCCGCACCACCGCGCGTCGCGAGGTCCAGCGCCATTTGGGCGGGGCATGCGGTGGGCTCCAGCGTGTGCACCTTTTGCAGCAGGCTTGCCATGTACATCTCGCGGAACATGTTTTGGGCATTGTTGCTGGCGGGGCCATCCGTACCCAAACCCACGGGGATGCGGTAATTGCGGAAGGAGCCGATGGGGGCGACACCGCTGGCAAGCTTCATATTGCTGGCGGGGTTGTGCACGGCAGCGCAGCGACCCTCCGCCAGTAGCTCCATATCCTGCTCATCTGCATGCACCACGTGGAAGAAAGTGCTACCCGGCTGCAGCAAGCCCAAGCTGTTGCAGTAGGGGATGGGGCGCATACCGTGCTCTTTCAGGCAGGTTTCCGTCTCCGTCTGCGTTTCCGCCAAGTGCATACCGAAAAGGCTACCGGTCTCTTCCGCCAGCGCGTAGCACTTGCGCAGCAGCTCCGGGTTAGTGGTGTAGGGGGCGTGCGGTACCACGGCTTGGCGAATGCGCGGGTGCCCCTTCCACTCCTCCGCCTGTTGGCGCACCAGCTCAAAATAAGCCTCTTGGTCCTTGCAGGAAAGCGAGGGGAAATACTGTGTCACGCTCTCACCGAGCACGGCACGCATGCCCATGGAATCCGCCGCGGTGAACACGCTGCGCTCCCACATGTACATGTCGTAAAAGGCTGTGGTGCCGGTGCGAATCATCTCCGCCAGGCTGAAGCGAGCGCCCAGCTCCACGAGCTCCGGCGTCAGCTTAGCCTCCTGCGGGAAGATGTCCTGTGTGAGCCAATCCATCAGCGCCTTGTCATCGGAGTAGCCGCGCAGCAGGCTCATGGGCACGTGCGTGTGGGCGTTGATAAGCCCCGGCATAATGGCAGCATTGCCCAAATCCACACGGCGGGCATCCGGGTACAGCACCTCCAGTATGTCCGTATGCCCCACGCAGAGGATGCGGTCCTCACACACGGCTATGGCTCCTTGGCGGATGATGTCGCGCCCGTCGTTCTGCGTGATGACATAATCCGCAGTGTAAAGCGTATCACAAACGTTCTGCATGGTCGTGAAAAAAGGCTGAGGTTTACCAGAAGCAGACGGCGCAGAGGAGAATGGCTGCCCCCCACACGGCACCGATGGCGTTGCTGATGGTGTACAAACGCGGGGAGGCGGTGTACTTCTCCATCCAATCACGGAAGAGGTAGGGCTTACCCACCCAGAATAGTGCCACCGTCAGCACCGGGTAGCACCAGCAGGGGATGAGCAGGCGGCTCACAGGGTCTTTCAAGAACGCCGCTGTCAACGGCACAATGCAGGCCAACAGCAGGAAGAAGCCCAGCGCGCGCGGGAACAGCAGCTCCTTGCCTCGGCTGTACAGCACGAACCAAATGATGGGGCAGGCAATGAGCAGGTACGGGCGCATGTTGTTGAAGTCAAACAGGTTCATGCACAGCGGGTTCCAATCCGCATCCAATATCAGCAAAAATAACCACGCGAAATCCAGCGTCAACAGACCGCGGGCTGCTTTCTCGTTGGTGGATAAACCGTTGAGCATGGCCTTTGTTGCCTGCGGTTTGGCGAGGGCAAGCGCGTGCAGCACCAGCAGCAGTGCGCCCATGACAATGCCTGCCGTGCTCAGGGAAAGTTTCTCGTATGCGTGAAGATATTGGTCGTACATGATTATCCGCAGCCATTGTACTGTTTTTTTACCCCTGAATCAAGCCAAAAAACAGTATGTAAGGGGCTAAATGCCCTGTGTCATAATAGCTGTGAGTTTGGCGGAGTAAGTCTCAATATCTGCTTGAAAAGCGCGCGGGCATCCGCTATAATGCCGCGCGTGAAAGTTATTGCCATAGCGAACCAGAAGGGCGGAGTGGGTAAAACCACTACGGCGGTCAATCTTTCCGCTGCGCTTGCCATGCGCGGCAAAAGGGTGCTGCTGATAGACGTGGACTCTCAGGCGAATGCCTCGCAGGCCCTCGGTGTTGAGGTGGATTGTGAGCACAGCATCTACCAAGCGCTCATCGGCAACAAGCTTTTGGAGGAGTTGATTCGCCCGGCTCACCGCCGCAATCTTTCCATCATCCCGGCGCACATGGATTTGTCCGGTGTGGAGGTGGAGCTCACGCAGAACGGCACCCACCTTACCTGCATGCGAGACGCGATGGAAGGCCTGCGCGCCAATAACTATTACGATTACGTTTTCTTGGATGCCCCTCCCTCACTCGGCGTGCTGATGACCAGCTCGCTCTGCGCATGTGATGAGGTGCTCACCCCCATGCAGTGCGAGTTCCTCAGCTTGGATGGTCTTTCCCGCATTCTGTACGTGGTGGAGCAAATCCGCGAGAGTGGCGCCAACCCCGACCTCAAGCATGAGGGCGTGCTCATGACGATGTACAGCAACACCAACTTGGCCAACCAAGTGATTGCTCAGGTGCGTGAGAACCTGCCGGACCGCCTGTACTCTACCGTCATCCCGCGCTCTGTTCGCGTGGCTGAGGCGCCCAGCTTCGGCAAAACCGTCATCGAGCATGATCCCTACGGCGCGGCTTCCATGGCATACCAGAATGCCGCGAAGGAGTTTTTGCGTCGCCACCGTAAGTAACCCTCACGTCCTGCAAACGCGGCCATGCTGAGGTGGCTTTACCCGCGCATTTGCCATTTGTGCCATGAGGAGTGCGAGCTTGGCTTGTGCCCGTCATGCTTGGCCTCATTACCGCGGGTACCGCGTCCCATTTGTTTGTATTGCGGGGCTCTTGTAGCCGGTGAGCAGCAAGATGCCTACCACTGTGCGGCATGCAGTTCACAACCACGCAGTTTCAGCGTGGCGCGCTCTGCGTTGCTGTCTACAGAGCTCAGCATGGGCATTATTCACGCCCTCAAGTATGCGCGCGTAGCTTATGTGGTGCCGGCCTTAGCCCAAGCGATGGCGGAGGAGTGGCAGGCTTCCGCGGAGTTCCGCGCGCTGGAGTCTCCGGTGTTGGTGCCTGTGCCCATCACCCGCAAGCACTTGCGCAAGCGTGGCTATAATCAGGCGGAGGAGCTGGCGCGTGCCTTGGCCTCATTGCTTGGCCTTGAGGTGGTACAGCCGCTCATCCGACGCGATACGGAGGCCGACAGCCAAACGCGCCTCTCCTCCGCGCAGCGCCTTCGCAATGCAATGGAGGCCTATTCACTTGCTCCCCCATACGCTGAGGGTAAGCGCACCTTGCCGGAGCACGTGGTGTTGGTGGATGATGTGTACACCACCGGTTCCACCGCCCGCGCCTGTGCCAAGGCGTTGAAAGAGGCTCCCGGTGTCAAAACCGTGGCGGTTATCACCGCCCTCCGCGCCGTGTTGGATTAACATTCCGTGCACATGCAATGAACCGCTCAGAGTAAGGTCGTCATACAAAAAAAAGACGAGGCAGTTTCCCGATGTTGCGCGGTGAAACTGCCTCGTTTTTACGGTCGGTATCAGGCTTCAGCGGATGCTCTTAAACTCCTTGATTAAGGCAATAAACTCATTCACAACATCATTGAACTTGACCAACTCATCCGTAGCTTCAAGTTCATCTATAGCCGTCAACGCGGTGTTGAAGCGATCCGTGCTGCTATTGCGCAGGTTCTCCAAGTGGGTCTTTTGCGCTTCATTGGATACCACGATTTTACCGCCCATGGCGGCAAATGCATCCTTGTACCCGCGGGCTTCTTTCATAAGCTTGCGTAACTCCGCCATTTTGTTCACAGCGTTGCCGGCATCCACCGTCGCAATGACTTCGGCTGCAGCATCCACTCTGTCGTAGAATGCTTCCATCAAGTTTTCATCGTCATTGGTAGCGGCTGCTGCATTAATCGCTGCATTTTCCACCTCTGCAGCTGCTTCGTTCTTTGCATCATCCTTGCAGGATACGCTGCAGAGGAGCGCGCCGGTGAGCGCTGCTGTCATCAAGAATCTTGTTTTCATGTCTTATGTATTTGGGGATAAATGTGAGGAAGTATCGTGCTTCTAACATCTATGATACCTTTTTTCGCGCGTTTGTTCAATTATTTTTCACCGTTATGGCAAAAAATGTGCTCAATGGCTGCCCGGCTTCTATCTGCTCTGCCTTTAACGTATGGCGCAACGTGCAGCGCCCCTATCAGCGCTTGGTCGAGCTTCTTGCCCGGTAAGTTTCCGTGTTTACAGGTGCATAAATGGCGTAAAAATGAAATAAGGGTAGTGGAAAGGGTAAAAATACAATGAAATATTATAGAATAAGCTTGACGCGGTGTCGCAAAAACGGTATTTATATATTCAGGTGAGCCACAAGTAGCTGCTGAAAGATGCGCAACTACCCGCGGTTTACCTGTTCTGATTAACCCACAATAAAATATTACAACAATGAAAAAAGCTATCATGGCTCTCGTCGCTGTATGCGTGACCGCAGCCGGTTTCGCTATCGGCTCTTCTGCTCAGGCTACTGCCAACACATCTGATTTGGACTGCTACAACGGTACGGGTCAGTTCCGCTGCCCCTGGTGCAAAGGTTCCGGTTGGAATGGCAACGTTGTGTGCAGCCTTTGCAAGGGGAATGGCCGCAGCATGTCCTACTAAAGCTCGATTTTACTGAATGAACCATCAGGTGGCAGCTTGTGCGGTGAGAGCCGAGGGGCTGCCACCTTTTGCATATGCGGTGGTGATGAGGTGGTGGCTGTGGATAATCGTGTGGGTGTTGTGCATACTGCCACGGGGAGTGGCGGATGAGGCACGTGCGCGTCGGTACCAAGATGCTGCATGCTCCGTGGTGATGTGTGCGGATGCGCAACTGCGCCGCTTTGTATTGAGCACGCAGCGGCCTAATGAGCTGCGCTTATGGGAGGATGGTGAGGAGCAGGTGTTGCGCGTGGGCGCCGTGGAGTACATCACGCAGGTGTTGCCTTGTAGTGATGAACGCTTGCTGGTGGCGGGAATAGACGGCGCGGGCCGCACGCGCCTGTTGATGTATGCCGCGGGGGCTGCCCCTGTGGATGCAACCCCGGCGGATTTGCCCGCTTGGTGTATGCCCATCATGGAGGTGGCGCGTGGAGGCAAGCGCATGCTGTTGCTGCAAGCAGCCCCGGAGCCTTGTACGGAGGCGCCCTTTTATGTGCTGGATGTCGCCACCGGCGAGCTGTGCGAGGCGGGCATTGCCCCGGCGGTTTCGCATGCTTTGCTGCCGGATGGCAGCGTGGCCGCTTGGCTGCAATGGGCGGCGGATGGCAGCAAGAGTATTTACGCTTCGGTAGAGGGTGGGGCGGCTCGCTGTGTCTTGACCGTGGCGCCGGATGTTCGCTTGCAGCTGGCAGGGAATGCCGGACCGGGTGCCGTGTATGTGCTGCATGATAGGGAGCGCGAGGGCACGTGTTTGGCCGTGCTCCGTTTATCAGACGGGAGGTTGCTGCCGGTGGCAGAGGCCGGTCGGGCGGATGTGATGTCCCCTTTTTTATCCCATAACGGTGAGATAGTGGGCTACATTCAGCAGTGGGATAAAATGACATACGTACCCTTGCGTTCCTGCGCAGTGATGGATGAACTGCAAGGGGCTCTGCCTGCAGATGCGGAGTGGGTGCCGCTGCTGCTCTCTGCCGATGAGCAGCGCGTGCAGCTGCAGTTGATGCCTGCGGGCCAACCCGAGCGCCCCGCGGTATATGAGCTCGGTAAAGGCCTGCGCGAGCTGAGCGTGCCGCAGCAGGTGCCAACCACTCGCCCTACGTGCTTTGCGGAGTACACGGCGGCGGATGGTACGCGCATACCGTGCTACTATACTTTGCCGGAGGGGGCAGGGCCATTCCCCACGGTTATTTTTGTGCATGGCGGGCCCCGCATGCGCACGGATGCGAACTATGATTGGCGGGTGCAGTACCTTGTGAGCTGTGGCTTTGCTGTGGTGCAGCCTCAGTTCCGCGGCTCGCGCGGTTGGGGGAAAAGTTTCATGCATGCCGGTAACCGCCAATGGGGCAAGGGTGTGATGCAAACGGATGTGAATGACTGCATCCCTTGGCTGGTGGAGCAAGGCATAGCTGAGCGCGGTCGCATAGCAGTGTTCGGTGGTTCATACGGTGGCTATGCCGTGACGGCCTCACTTTGTTTTTACCCCGGCATGTATGCCTGCGGTATCAGCTTGTTCGGACCGCAGGATTTGCTGCTATACCTGCAGAAAATGAATGGGGTGGAGCAGGCGTATGCCGGAGAGGATGCTCTGACGGTAGGGGATGTGCGTGACCCGGCGGAGAGAGCACGCCTGCAGTCGGTATCCCCCGCCTGCCATGTGGAGAATTTCAGAGACCCCCTGTTGGTGTATTACGGCGAGCGTGATACGCTGATACCCCCGGAGCATTCTCGTTTGCTCATCCGCCGCATGCAGGCTGCGGGAAAAGATGTGACCGTTGTCTCCTTGCCGGATGAGGCGCACGGCTTTGCAAACCCTGCGCATGAACCGTGGCTGTACGCGCGCCACATTGTTCCTTTCCTTAACAAACACTTAAATCACCATGAGTAACTCAGTAGAAAACAAAAGCAGTCGTTCCAATCGTTGGGTGTTCCCGCTCATTTTAGTAGCATTAGCCTTATTGGGCCTTGCTGCGGGGTGGTGGTATAGCGCTCAGCAAGCGGATGCAGCTCCTGCGCAGCGCTGCAGCTGCTGCGCGCATGCTTGCGGGCACGCGCACCACCATGCTTGCGAGCACGGCACACATGCGGGCTGTGAGCACCATCACGCTACAGCTGCGCCGTCGCAAGCTACCGCCCAATAAATCCACGCCTCGCCGGGGGGGGCTATTGCTGCTCCTCCTGCTTTTTGCCGCGGGGGTGGAAGCTGCGGTGCAGGCTGATGAGGCGTTTTTTCTCCACGTGGGTGTATATTTGCGTGGTGGCTAGGTCTGCATGCCCCAGCATGTCCTGAATCACGCGGAGGTCGGCGCCGTTTTCCAGCAGGTGGGTCGCGAAAGAGTGGCGCATGATGTGCGGGTACACGTGCTCCTCCAGCCCGGCCTCCGCAGCGCGCTTGCGGATGATTTGGCGTATGCGCTCACGGGTGAGAGCCTCCCCTCGGTTAGAGAGGAAGAGCTCCGGCACACGCCGGGTGGATTTCAGCAGGCGGTGGCGCGCCTCGCGCACGTAATGGCGCAGCGCTTTCGCCGCCATGGCACCCAGGGGCACGTAGCGAGTCTTGTTCCCCTTGCCTGTAATGCGCAAAAATCCCTCCTCCCAGTCAATGCGGTCTGCTCGCAGGGAAACCAGCTCGCTCACGCGCAACCCACTGCCGTAAAGCATCTCCAGAATGGCGCGGTCTCGCGCGCCGAAGGGAACATCCGCCGGGTCAATGGCCTCCAGCATGCGCTGTATGGCCGGGGCATCCAGCGTTTCCGGGATGTTCATGCTTACCTTACCACCGGGCAAGAGCTCTGCCGGGTTGGTGGGCACCTTGCGGCGTGAGCTCAGGTAGCGAAAAAAACGCCGCAAGTGCACAACGGCAATGCGGCAGCTGGAGGCTGCTAAGCCTTCCGAATGTATGTGGTGGCGGTATTCCGTCAAGTGCGCTTCCGTTACGTCGGCCGGGCTCAGCTCATGGGCCCGGCACCAAGCCGTAAAGCGCTCCAGTGTCCGCCTAACGGATTCGCGGTAATTGATGCTCAATCCGCATTCTGCTGCAAGGTACAGCAGAAAATGCTCCGTATAGGCGGGCCACTGCATAGCTGATGAATTATTGCCCACCGGAAGCCGCGGGCTCCGGCAGCGGGGTGTCCTCTGAGGCTGCCCCTGAGGCGGCCTCAATGCGGCGCTTCTCGTCCTCGAATTTTCTTGACTTGTCCGTCTTTTTGCCCACGACGACCACAGTGCGGCCATTCTCATTAGTGGTCAGCGTCTTGTTATCGCCGAGGTCCAGAGTGCCGTCTTGCAGTACGGTGCCACCGTCCGTAGAACCGCCCTCGGGCAAGATGCCCTGGCCATCCGTCAAGAAACCGCCGGTGGTGGTGAGGGTGGTGGCGGGATCCACAAGGTCAGACTCGCGCAAGAAGCCTCGCTGGCCACTGTCCACCTCTACAAAGTAGTAAGAGCCCTCGCAGGAAAGGATTTTTGCCTTAGTGGTTTTCACCATGCGGCCACCGGTTTCCGGTACGTGGTCGGGGTTGCGGGTAAAGAGGAATGCCTTGCCTTCCTTCACGTCAATTTGGGCACCGGTAACGAACATACCATCTTTCACCAGCTTGCGGCGGGCTTCTTCACGAGCGGCGGCTGCTCCGGGCGGATCCAGCGCGGACTCTTCCTGCAGGTACGCAGGGGAGTACTCTCCCGGCTCGGAGATGCGCTTCAACCAGCTGCAGGAGGTCAGCACGGTTGCAACGGCGAAAAGTGTCAATGTCAGCTTCATACGCGCGTAGATTATAGCATTTTTAACAAAAAATCAAGCCCTTTTTTATCTCCTTGCGCTCAGAGTGCCTCCCAAACGCCCGGCATTGCCCGATAAATCGGAATTTGAAGGGGAGATTGCGAGCCGCAGGCGAGCCTAAATTTGAGCCCCGAAGGGGCGAAAGACAGTAGCCGGTGGTGGAGCGGCGTAGCCGCGCAACCACCGGTACAACACAAAAAGAAAATGGAGCCCGGAGCGACGGAGCGAAGCGACGCAGCGTAGGCCGACAGATAATGGCGAGGACCGGCGAGCCACGGCGTAGCAAGCGAGCGCAGCGAGACGCGAAGACGGGAGCGAAGCGACGCTCCGAGCCGGGACGGGCGCGTGTCTTTTTGTTGTTAATGAGTTGCGGGTATTGCAAATCGCCACAAAAACACTATAGACACAAAGCATCGC
>CAJGCY010000095.1 GCA_904501955.1 uncultured Akkermansia sp.
AAATGGAACCCAGGGAACCTGTGGTGACATATAATGGCGAGGACCGTAGCGAAGCGGAGCTCCGAGCCGGGGTAGCGCGTGTTTTGTTTGTGCGTTAATATCCCATTGATAATGCGATGTCATAAGACGAATTGATGCATACGGGATTTCTTCGCACTTACGTACTCCGGGAGGGTTATGCCACCCGCATACCGTTTCGGCAAGCCTCAACGGTTCGCGGGTTCGGATTTGTTTTTTTACCCATTTCCTAGGGCTTACGCCCTAGGCTAAGTTAGGTCACCCGCTGACGCGGGTTCAGAATTCCGCTCGCAGGCGCTCGCAATCTATTCTTCAACTTCCGATTTATCGCGCTGAGAATAGCGGCTTACAAATCATCGACGAGGGCGGTGCTTTTGGCGTAGGCGGTGGAGCGGGCCTCGAAGAAGTCTGTTTTGATGAGGTTGGCGTTGCTGTATTGGGAGACCCAGGAGCAGGAGGGGGGCTCCGCCTCATAGCCGGGGAAGAGGGGGGCGAAGCCGAGGTCGAGGCAGCGGCGGTTGGCGAGGAAGCGGATGTAGTCCGTAATCATGGCGGTGGAGAGGCCGGGGATGTCATCCCCGATGACGTAGCAGCCCCAAGCGATTTCCTGCTCGCAGCCTTCGCGGATCATGGCGCGGTATTCCTCCACGAGCTCGGGGGAGAAGAGCTCCGGCTGCTCGCGCCGGAGCTCGCGGATGATGTTGCGGAAGAGCCAGAGGTGGGTGGATTCATCGCGGTTGATGTAGCGGATTTCCTGGGCGGAGCCGGGCATTTTGTTGTTGCGGCCGAGGTTGTAGAAGAACATGAAGCCGCTGTAGAAGTAGATGCCCTCCAGGATGAAGTTCGCCACCAGGGTGCGGGCGAAGTTCTGCGGGGTGCGGTTTTGCTGGAACTCGTTGTACAGGTTGCCGATGAAGGTGTTGCGGCGGAGCAGGTGCTCATCATTACGCCACTGGTAGAGCACCTCGGCACGCTGCTGGGGCTCGCAGATGGTGTCGAGCATGTAGCTGTAGCTCTGGCTGTGCACGGCCTCTTGGAAGGCTTGGATGCAGAGGCAGAGGTTGACCTCATTGGCGGTGATGTATTCACCGACGGAGGGGAGGTTCGCGGTCTGGATGCTGTCCAAAAAGACGAGGAAGGAGAGGATTTTGTCGAAGGCGCTGCGCTCTGCGGGGGAGAGTTTGGGGTAGTCGCGCACGTCGGCAGAGAGGTTAATCTCCTCCGGAATCCAGAAATTGTTCATCGCCTGGCGGTACCAGCCACTGACCCAAGCGTACTTCATGTTGTTGAAGTCGTTCAGGTTGGTGGTATTGCCGTTGATGATGCGGCGGGCGCGCACGTCGGAGTCGCCCTGCGGGTTGAACAGTGGTCTGCGGGTTAACTGGCACATGATTCGCATTCTTCTACTTCGAGGCTTTTGGAACGGATGTAATAGACGGTTTTCACCCCGCACTCCCATGCGAGGATGTAGAGGTTGAGGATTTGGCGGAGGGTGTATTCGTTGGTGATGTAGAGGTTCATGCTCTGGGCTTGGTCTATGTGGCGCTGGCGTGCACCGCAGGCGCGCACGGACCAGGTTTGGTCGATGTGGTGGGCGCTTTTGTAGTACCAGAGGGTGTCGAGCGAGAGCTCAGGTGCCACGCGGGGCATGAGGCCGCTCTTCTTCTCCTCCAGGAAGAAGAGTTTCATGAGGGGGTCTATGCCGGCGGTGGTGCCGGCGATGATGCCGGTGCTGCTGGTGGGGGCAATGGCCATGAGGTAGGCGTTGCGCAAGCCGTGGGTGGCGACGCGCTCGCGGAGCTGCTGCCAGTGGGGGGCGGTGTAGCCGCGTCGCTCGAAGTAGAGGCCTGTTTGCCACTCACTGCCGGTGAAGTGGGCGTAGGCGCCTTTGTCCTGCGCGGTGTCACAGCTGGCGGAGATGGCGGCGTGGTTGATTTGCTCGAAGAGGGCATCTGCGAACTGCAGGTGCTCATCGCTCTCCCAGCGGATGCCGAGCTTGGCGAGCATGTGGTGGTAGCCACTCACGCCGAGGCCGATGGGGCGGTACGCGCGGTTGGTGTGCTCCGCATAGGGGAGGGGGTAGAAGTTGAGGTCGATGACGTTATCCAGCGCGCGGACGGCGCTGCGGGTGATTTGCGCGAGCTCTTGCGGGTCTTGCACGTTGATGCGGCCGAGGGAGAGGCTGGCGAGGTTGCAGACGACGAAGTCACCGGGTTTGGTGGTGGTGACGACTACCTGCTCGCCGTTCACGGTGGTGGTGGTTTGGCTGAGGCTTTCGATAGCGCTCATGTTCTGCGCGATTTCGGTGCAGAGGTTGCTGCAGTAGATGATGCCGCGGTGTTTGTTGGGGTTGGCGCGGTTGACGAGGTCGCGGTTGAAGACGAAGGGGGTGCCGGTCTCCACCGCGCTTTTGAGGATGAGGCGGATGATGTCTTTGATGGGGACCACGCGCTTGGAGATGCGGGAGTCCGCCACGCAGCTGAGGTAGCGCTGCTCCCACTCCTCGCCGTAGCTGTCTTCGAGGGCATAGCCTTTGATGCTCTGCACCTCGTGCGGGCACATCATGTACCAATCGCCCTCAATGTTGTCACGCGCCTGCTGCCAGAAGTAGTCCGGGTAGCAGACGGCGGGGAACACGTCGTGGGCTTTGAGGCGGTCATCCCCGTTGTTGGTGCGCAGGGAGAGGAACTCCGGCAGGTCGCGGTGCCAGGCGTCCAGGTAGACGGCGACGGCGCCTTGGCGCACGCCGAGTTGGTCCACCGCGACGGCGGTGTCGTTGGCGAGGCGAATCCAGCGGATGACGCCGCCGGCAGCGCCGGGGAAGCCGCGGATGGCGCTGCCGCAGGCGCGGACTTTGCCGAAGTAGAGGCCCATGCCGCCGCCGTATTTGCTGACTTGGGCGAAGTTGTCGATGCTGCGGTAGATGCCCTCCAAGCTGTCCGGCACGGTGTCGATGAAGCAGGAGGAGAGCTGGTGGAAGGGCTTGCGGGCATTGGCCAGGGTGGGGGTGGCCATGGTGACCTTGAGGGTGCTGAGCATGTCGTAAAAGCGCTTCACCCACTCCATGCGGTCGGTTTGCTCATTCATGGCGAGGTGCAGGGCGATGCCGAGGAACATCTCCTGCGGGGTCTCCAGCACGCGGCCGGCGTGGGTGCGGATGAGGTAGCGGCCGTGCAGCATCTCCAGCCCGGAGTAGTTGAAGAGCTTGTCGCGCGCGGGTACCATGTAGGCCGCGGCGGTGTCCAGCTCTGCGCGGCTGTAGTGCTTGAGGATGTATTCCCCGTACACGCCCTCTTTGGTGAGGTGGGTGAGCTTGTCGTACAGGTTGCAGATGCCGGCCTCCGCCATGTGAGTGGCGAGCTTGGTGCGGAAGCGCAGCAGCCAGAAGCGAGCGGCTATCATCTCCCACTTGGGGGCGTCGCGCGTGGTGAGCTCGGCCGCGGCTTTGATGAGTGAGGCGAGGGCGGTAGCGTCATTTTTGGCGGTTTGGCCGAAGGTGCGGAACTTGGCGGTGAGCTGGCTGAGGTGGTATTCCTCTTCCGGGAACTCTTGCTGCACCTCTTTGAGCACGGCATCCATGGCGGGCTTGTCGGTGAAGTGCTGCAGCAGTTGCTCGCGGGCGGCGCGGGCGCGGCTGCGCTCGTTGCGGTACAGGATGAAGCGCTTGGCCGCCTCGTAGTGCCCCGCAACCATCAGGCTCTCTTCCACCTGGTCTTGGATGCTTTCCACCGCCACCACCTCGCCCCCGTGTGCGCGCAGACCGGCCTCGATGCTCATCGCCAAGCGTGAGACCTCGCCCGCTGTGTCGCTCATGCCCACGCTCTCAAACGCGAGCCGTATCACTCGCTCTATCTTTTCCCGCTCGTACGCGGCGGTTTGCCCGTTGCGCTTCCGTATTTTCATGGTGCCTACTGTATCTTGTATGTATGCCTCAATCATACCGCCATATCTTCAAAAGTCAAGTTAATTTATAAAGATTCTAGGAATTATTTTAAGCTAATTTTTTAAGGCGTTCATTTTGCGCGGTTTTGTGTTTTTGTCGGTGGTTGGTTACGTTTTGAATTCCCGCAAATCGGGAATCGCATTCCCGATTTGCGGGAATTTGCTTGACAAGAGGAGGCGGGCGAGGCATAATGCGTGAGCATGAAGGAAACGACAAAACCCGCGTATTATGAACGAAGCATGGCCGCCAAGGTGGCGGAGCTGAGCCAATACTTCGCCTGCGTGCTGGTGACCGGAGCCAGGCAGGTGGGGAAGTCAACCCTGCTGCAGCGGATGATGCCGGAGGGGATGAAGTATGTGACGCTGGATGACTACACGATGGCGGATTATGCCAAGACGGATCCCATGGGTTTTTTGGAAGAAATGGGGACGCCGCTGTGCATTGATGAGGTGCAGTATGCGCCGGAGCTGTTTCGCGCCATCAAATTGAAGGTGGACCGCGAGCAGAAGAAGGGGATGTATTGGCTGACGGGCTCGCAGCGATTCCATATGATGAAAGGCGTGAGTGAGAGTTTGGCGGGGCGTATAGCGATATTGGATTTGCACAGCTTATCACAGCGAGAAATAAGCGGCGGGGAGGTATTGCGGGCAGCTTTTCATCCGGAGCAGGCGAAGCAGCAAGTGCAGGCGCATCAGTTGTGCTCGCTTACGGAGTTGTACCGGCGCATTTGGCGCGGTGGGTACCCGATGCCGGTGCGCGAAGCCGGCTTGCCTGTGGCGGACTACTTCCGCTCATACGTGCAAACGTATGTGGAGCGTGATGTGCAGGCGCTGACGCAAATCAGCAATCAAGCAGCGTTTGTGAAAATGATGCGCTCTATGGCGATGCGAACAGGGCAGCAGCTTGTGTACAGTGACCTGGCGCGAGATGCGGAGGTTTCCCCGAAAACGGCTGCGGCGTGGGTGTCTATCCTGCAGACGTCCGGTATTGTTGCGCTCCTGGAGCCCTACCATGTGAATACCACCAAGCGCTTGTCCAAAACGCCGAAAATGTATTTTTTGGACACGGGTCTGTGCTGTTGGTTAGCGGGCTGGCAAACGGCCGAACTCTTGCAGAACAGTCCGCAAGCCGGTGCTATGCTTGAGACTTGGGTGTATGGCCAGCTGGTGCGCAGCTTTGCCAATGCGGGGGAGGATATGCGGCTTACTTATTACCGTGACCGCAATGGGGCTGAGGTGGATTTCGTGCTGGAGCAGAACGGCGGTGTTTACCCGATGGAGGTGAAACGCAGCAGCAGCCCGGCCTTGTCGGACCTGAAATGGGCTGCCGGTATTCCGACGGCTCCTTACATGGAGCTCAAGCCAGGAATTATTTTCTGTACGGCGGAAAAAGCCATCCCCATGGCGCATGGGGTCTTCGGTTTCCCCATTTCGGCGCTTTAAGATGAGGGTGATTCCCGCGAATCGGGAATCATATTCCCGATTTGCGGGAATTTGGATGCAGAAATGACAATGAGAAAGTTTGCGAAAGGCGGAGGAAGGGATATAATATAGGCGTATGGCGAAGGCTGCAGTGAAAGAGAAGTGGCGCAAGACCCCGCACCGGCCGGGAGTGTACCTGATGAAGGGGGACGGCGGGGGTATCATTTATGTGGGGAAGGCGAAGGATTTGAAACGGCGCTTGGCGAATTATTTTTCGCCCTCGCGCGCGACGCTGGAGAATAGTAAGACGCGTGCGCTGATAGCGGCGATTGAGGATTTTGACTACTATGAGGTGCGCAATGACCAAGAGGCGCTGATTTTGGAGCAGAAGCTCATTAAGGAGTACCGGCCGCATTACAATGTGCAGCTGCGAGATGATAAGCGCTACTTGCTGCTGCGGGCCTCTCGCCAGGATGAGCTGCCGCGCTTCTCGCTGGTGCGCATGCGCAAGGAGGACGGCGCGCGCTACATAGGCCCCTTTGTGCACTCTACCGCGCTGAAGGAGACGGTGGAGTGGCTGAACCACCGCTTCCGCCTGCGCACCTGCACCTGCCGCCACCCGGGGGCGGAGCATTACAAGCACTGCCATGATGATGTGATACGCCAATGCTCCGCGCCGTGCATAGGGCGCGTGACGCCGGAGGAGTACCGAGCGCAGTTCGATGCCGCGCTGGCTCTGCTGGAGGGTGGTGCGCGCAAGGAGCATATTGATGCGCTTACGCAGGAGATGATGGAGGCCGCTGAAGCGCTGGATTTTGAGCGAGCGGCACGCCTGCGTGATATACGGGAGAACATCCTCAAGACGCTGGAGCCCGCGCGCCGCTTTACCCGCGGTACGCCGGACCTGCCCGGCACGGTGAACCCGGAAAAGGACCTCGCGGAGCTGGGGGCTGCCCTGGGTATGGCGGAGCCGCCGGCGGTGATGGAGTGTTTTGATATTTCCAACCTGTCGGATAATCACATTGTGGCCTCGATGGTGCGCTTCACCCACGGTAAGCCGGATAACAAGGCCTACCGCCGCTATCGCATCCGCGGGGTGGATGGTCAGAATGACTTTGCCAGTATGTTGGAGGTGGTGCGCCGCCGCTATTCGCGCATTGTGAATGAGAGTAGTGAGTTGTTTGATAAGCCGAGCGAGCTCGGGCTGTATGCGTGGCTGAAGCAGCTGAGCGCCGAGGGGAAGGCGCCCATTACCGTGCCGGATTTGGTGGTGGTGGATGGCGGTAAGGGGCAGCTGGCTACCGCGGTGCAGGTGCTGGAGGAAGTGGGGCTGGGGGATATGCCGGTGATTGGTCTCGCGAAGCGTGATGATGAGGTGTTTTTCCCGCGTGAGAGTGCGCCCCTGGTGCTGGGGAAGGACAGCGGGGCGCTCAAGCTGCTGCAACGCCTGCGCGATGAGGCGCACCGCTTTGCGAATAATTATAATGAGTTGCTGGTGCGCAAGCGCGTGCGTGAGAGTAAGCTGGATGCTTACCCCGGCATGACGCCCAAGCGCAAGGAGTTGCTGCTGGCGCGCTTCCACACCGTGCCGAACTTGCGCACGCGCTCCGCGGGCGAAATTGCGGAGCTGCCGGGTATCTCCAAGGCGTGGGCGGAGCGGTTTGTGGCTTGGCTGGCGGAGAATTAGCCAGAGCAAGGGGGGGAGAAAGTGGCTGCCTGCGCGATAAATCGGAAGTTGAAGCCCCGTAAGGGGCGACGGCTCTTAGAGGAAGGTGGTGGAGTGAGCGACAGCGAACGGCCTGCGAGGGCGTAGAAAGCGAAGACTCGAAGCCCCGAACCCCTGTATAGCAACAAAAAAGGAAATGGAACCTAGGGAACCTGTGGTGACATATAATGGCGAGGACCGGAGCGAAGCGGCCGGCCACGGCGTAGCAAGCGAGCGCAGCGAGACGCGAAGACGGGAGCTCCGAGCCGTTGTGGGTGCGTGTTTTTTGTGTTTGCGGCATTTTGAAACAATTCGGCATTTTTGCGCCACGCTTTATGCCACCCCTCCGGGGTTCGCATTTACTTTTTGGGGGTGGTTCCCGGGGTTCCGCGGCTACGCCGCTCCACCGCCGGGCTATTATATGGCGCCCCTCCGGGGCTCTGAATTCCGCTCGCCTGCGGCTCGCATTCCCCCTTCAACTTCCGATTTATCGCGCAGGGCAACCGACCAAGCAAAAAAACAGAACAGCCCCAAAACCAAAATGGCGCACAAGGCATTGCTGCCGAGTGCGCCATATTTCCCTTAGTAAGCTAGGGGCTTACTTTACGTTCACCACGGGGGGAGCAGCCGGGGGAGGCGTGGTCTGCTGCTGCTGCTGCTGCTGCTGGCAAGACACGAGAGCGGCTGCCGTAAGGGCGAGAATAGCGATGGTCTTCATTACTGATACTGATTGGTTTGTTGTTTAAGATTGCCCCACCATGAGGCTTTCCTCGTCATTAAGATTACTTAATTTTTCCTGAATTTCAAGTCAAAAATCAACATTTCTTAAAAAAATATTCATTTTTCTTCAAATTTCGGTGAAATTTCGGAGGTATCGGGAGGGGAAGAGGGCAAAATGGGGGATTTTTGCGCAGAATGTTGTTCGGTGAGGGCGACCCAGACGTAGCGTTTGAAAATGACTTTGATGGAAGCGGTGAGGGGTACGGCGATGAGGGCTCCGAGGACGCCACCGAAGACAAGGCTCCAGAAGAGGACGGAGAACATGACGGTGAGGTCATGCATTTTCATTTTTTTACCGACGATTTTGGGTTGGAGGAGCCAGCCATCCAGCTGGCTGACGGTGAGGAAGATAGCGGCGACGGCGATGACGCTGCTCCAATCATACCAAGTGAACCACGCGACGAGCATGGCGGGGATGGAGGTGGAGATCATGCCGATGTAGGGGATGATGCCGAGGACGGCGACGGCTGCGGAGATGGTGAGGGCATAGGGGAGGCCCATGCAGCTGAGGGCGATGCCGAGGATGACGGCATCTATCAGGCTGACGAGCATTTGCCCGCGGACGAAGGCAACCAGGTTTTCATTGATTTCCTTCAGGGTGGCCACAATCTCATCCTTGAGGTATGAGTTGCGCAGGGGGAGCAGCTTGTCCCAGTTTTTGGCGATGGGCTCAGACTCCAGCAGGAAGTAGAAGAGGAAAACCGGCACAATGACCACGCCGATGAGCACATAAACCGTGCCGAAGAGGACGCGCCCGCCGGCAGTCAGCCAGTCTATGCCCTTATCCACCAAGTAATCAGAGTGGTGGCTGAGCACGTGGCCCAGCTTTTTGTCGTAAGGAAGCGGGGCGGCCGGGGAATCCTCAGGTGAGCCGGGGGTGGCTTGCTCCTCCGGGGCAGGGGCTGCGGGGTCACCGCCCGCGTGTTTGTAAAGGATGTCTACCGTTTTTTGCACGGCGGGGTCTTCATCCAGCAATTTTTTGGTGGTGGTCACCACATTGTTGACGATGTAAGAGCGGTTGGCATATAGCTCTTTGGATTGCTGAACGAGCGGGGGAACAATGCACATGCCCAAGCCGAGCACCAGCAGAAATGCCCCCGCCATGACGATGAGTACCGCCCATATGCGCCGCACGACATAGCGCTGCACCCAAGTCACCAAGGGGTTCAGCAGGTAGGCCATCAGGCCGGCGATGAGCACCGGCAGCAGCACGGCCTCGAACATGGCAAAGAGCTTCACCATGCCGTAGGCGAATCCGCATGCGAGGGTGATGATGAAGCTTAAGCACAAAAGTGTTAATGCCATCCAGCATATTTTGCGTTGTAAAGCGCTGGGCGTGGCTTTCCCCTTGGTATCCATGTTTTTTATCATATACCTCATGGTATCAGGTGTCAACATAATAAGTGCGGGCAGGGGGGCAAAATATGAGAGTGCAACGCAGCCCTACAAACAGATGGGAACTTCTGATAAGTCATCTGTGTCCGATAAATCGGAAGTTGATGGGGTGATGGTGGGGTAATTTTGCGAGCGTAAGCGAGCGGAATTCGGAGCCCCGGAGGGGCGCCATAAAATAGCCCGGCGGTGGAGCGGCGAAGCCGCGGAACCCCGGGTAGCGTAAAAAAAGAAAATTGAGCCCGGAGCGACGGAGCGAAGCGACGCAGCGTAGGCCGACATATAATGGCGAGGACCGTAGCGAAGCGAAGCTCCGAGCCGTTGTGGGCGCGTGTTTTATCATGTTTGCGGCATTTTGAAACAATGCCGTATTTCGTGCCACGCTTTATGCCACCCCTTCGGGGTTCGCATTTGCTTTTTGGGGGCGGTTCCCGGGGTTCCGCCCCTAGCGGGGCTCCACCGCCGGGCTATTATATAGCGCCCCTCCGGGGCTCAAATTTAGGCTCCCGTCTTCGCTGCTGCGCAGCTACGCCG
>CAJGCY010000096.1 GCA_904501955.1 uncultured Akkermansia sp.
ATGGCCACAAAAATAAATGCGAACCCCGGAGGGGTGGTATATAATGGCGAGGACCGTAGCGAAGCGGAGCTCCGAGCCGGGGTGGCGCGTGTCTTTTTGTTGTTAATGAGTTGCGGGTATTGCAAATCGCCACAAAAACACCAAATACACAAAGCATCGCATTCTGTCGGCCTCCACTCTGTCGCTATCGCTCCGTCGCTCCGGGCTCGAATATTAGGGTGGGAGCCTAACGGTGGTTTCGTCGCTGCGCGACTCCACCACCGGCTACTGTCTTTCGCCCCTATCGGGGCTTAAAATTCCGCTCGCTTCGCTCGCCAACTTCCGATTTATCGAGCGGTAGGAGAGCTAAACCATAAACAAAGCCCCGTTGGATGGCTGGATGCCTTTGCGTTAAATCCGCGGGCACTTGTGGGGACGAGTCAAAAAACTGCCTCCGACGGTGGCGTCGGAGGCAGTCAAAATTACCTATGAACCGGGATGAGGTTAGGGGTTAGCCAGACCGTCATCGGGGAAGAGGCTCGGCGTGGTGGAGCCGGCAGTGGGGGCATCACTGGTGCCGAGGTCGCGGAGGCGGGTCGGCTTGCCCGTCGGGTCAATCTTCTCAGCGGTTACGAAGATCATCAGGTTCTTACGAACGTGAGACTCAGCGTTGCTGCGGAAGAAGCGGCCGATGAGGGGCAGGTCACCGAATACGGGCACCTTGTCCTCTACCTTCTGCACGTTATCCTCAATCATACCACCGATTGCGATGGTGTGACCATCGTAAATGCAGGGGTTGGAGTTGATGTAACGGCGGCTGAAGATGGGCATATCGATGCGGTTCTCCGTGAGGGTGATGTGCTCGATCTGGTTCTCGTTAGCGATACCTGCGGTGATGGGGGAGCCGTAGTTCACGAAGCCCTCGAAGTTCACGACGCGGATTTCGAAGTGGTTGAACTTGATGATGTCGTTGCCATCTTCCTCGTCCACCTTAAAGCGCATGACGATACCAACTTCTTCAACAGCCCACTCGGAGGGGTTAGCCGGGGATGCGATGGGCATACCGCCGCCACCCCAGTTGCCGTTGTCGTTGTTGTTGTTGTTGCCCCAGTTGCCGCCGCCACCGCCGGAGCTGATGTCCGGAGCATCGTAAGCGGAGGGGTAGATGAAGCGACGAATCACCTCAATCTTGGCGCAACCGTTGTCGCCGTTCTGGTCACTTGCCAACGGATCGGGATCCGGGGTGTACTCAAGCTCACCGGGGCGGGCTACCAAGCTCGGAGCGGACATGATGTCCACACCCTTCTTCTGAGACAGACCACGCATGATCATCTGGAAGGAGCCGGAGTCATAAATGCCGGAGAGGGAGAGGATGCCGGGAGCTGCAGTCTTAGCGGTGTTGCTGGCGGCGGAACCGGAGGCCACGAGGGCATCCATGGAGCTGCCGGACAGAGCGCCGCGGCCGGAACGAAGGCCACCCGTCATCAGACCGTCCGTAATCACGTCCTGATTGTAGTCCGTGAAGGTGGAGGTGGAGGAAATCGGCCAGGTGCCGTTGTTGCGGTTGTTGTTGACGTAAGCGGAACCACCGGACTGAGCGAAGTCACGGAAGTAGCGGTCGGTGGTGGCATTGTAGCCGTTTACACCGCCGAGGTAGGTTGTGCCGTTGTTGGAAACGGAGAAGGGATTGACCACCCAGTCGAAGCTGAGCTCCTCCTCGTTAGTCTGAGATACCTCAACGAAGCGAGCGCTCACCTTGATCATCTGGGGCATCTTGCGGCGGTACTCGTTCACCACTTCCTCAACGGAGTCAAGGTTGTCAGCGGTGTTCTCCACCGTCAGCATGCCGGTGCGGGGGGAGTACTGGGCGCTGGCACCCTTCGGGAAAGATACACCTGCTGCACGCAGAGCAGCAATGGCGTCCACCTTGGGTACACGTACCTTCGGGCCATCCTCGAACCCTTCCTCATCATCATCGGATTCCTCATCGGAGCCCACTACGAAGAAGTCACGGGATACCTTCCAACGACGCTTGAACATGCGCTCAATGCCTGCACCCGTCTGGTATACCACAATGCCGGTGTCCTCCACGCGGTACTGGCAACCGGACTGGTCGCAAATCATCTGGAGAAGTTCCTGACCCGTTACGCCGGAAACCTTGAGGCGAGCAACCATCGGAGTGGCTGCCGGAGCCGGTGCGGCTTCGGTCTCCTCCTCTTCCTCCTCTTCCTCTTCGTCCTCTTCATCGGAGGAGTCATCAGATGCTACGGCGGGGGCGCTTACGGGGCGCTCAAAGCGGAAGTTAATCTGCACGCCGCTCTTGCGAGCCTCACCGCGCAGGAAGTCGAGGGCGTCCTCAATGGCGGTGTCCTCAAAGTTAACGTTGTTGATTTGCATCTTGCTCAGGTTCTGAGCATTGGCAATCTGACGCTCGGAGTGTACCACAGGCACCTCACCACCGGAAAGCTCAATGTCCGGAAGGTCATCACCGGAAGTGATTACCCAAGTCTTGTCCACGTCTGCAAGAGCCTGTGCACGCACGGCGTTGCGGGCGTTGCGGTAGTAGTTCATGCGACGCTTGGCAACAGCCTCCTGACCATTGCGGGCAGCGGAGTTGTACGGGTCAATCTTCAGAACAGCGGCGAAAGTCTTGTCTGCCTCGTCGAACTTGCCCAAATCATAGTAACCCCAACCGAGCTCCAGCAAACGCTGTACCTCCTCCACGTCCTTCACGTGAGCAGGGGTAAGAGCGGGGTTGTTGCGAACGGGGTCGCGGAGCAGGGAAAGCTCCTTGCGGGCACGCTTGTTGTTCGGGTCGCGCTTGAGGACGTCGAGCAAGAGCTGCTCAGCCTCGTCGTAACGGCCGACCTTGGAGTACTCGATGGCAACGGCAATGGAGGCATCACCGATTACCTGTACGATGTACTCGCGCAGGCAGTTGGTGGCCGGACCCTGCGGAAGGGTCTTCCAAGCGGCTTTGTACTTCTCAAGAGCTACCGTGTACTTGCCCTCTGCGTAGGCGGTGCGGCCTTCCTGCAGAAGTACGCGGGCTTTGTTTTCCTCAGCCTTGCGACGGGCGGTTTCTTGGGCGATAAGGCTGTTCTGAGCGGAGGGCTGACCGGCATAAACAGCGGTCGGACCTACCTCGCTCGTTCCGGCAGCCGTAGTGGTGCTGATGTAGCCATCCGTAGCCTGCGCAAAGGGGCAGGTGAAGGCAAGTGCAGCAATCACCGCGGCGGTTTTCGAGTGAATGAGAGGTGCGTGGTTCATGGTAATGCATTATTTATGACAGAAATCTGTCCACTTGTAAAGTAAACATTTCAAAAAACTGTCAATTATTGGTGTTTTTTTGTGACTTTCGGTCGCTGGTTAGGGTTATTTTGCAGCTTTGGGGGCTGTTACTTCATTTTTTGCTCCTTCAATGAGGATTTGGGAGCTTCCGTCATCGTTCGTTGCTACTACCTTGCAGCGGGTGTCAGTGGTGCCCGGCAGGGTGAATGTAGCGCCGAGTAGAACCTCTACCGTTTCACCCTTTTTCGGACCTGCGGTCACGGTCAGGGTTACAGTAGTGTCCTGTACTTTTTTGCGGTTTTTCTTGCCGTGTGGTACGAAGAAGCCGTTCTCCTCACCCTTTTGCGGGTTTTTGGTATCCAGCACGGTGATGCCACCCTCCGGACCGGTCTTAATTTCAACCAGTTTGTAGCGGTCGGGCTCAGCAGCAGTCATGCCGAAGGTGTCGCCGGGTTTTACACCCTCTTTGGTGAGGGCTTTGATGGGAGAGGTATCATCTTTCTTGGCGAAGACTTTGATGGTGATGGACTCCGCCTTCTCGACGTATTCAATCTCCATGGTTTCCACGTGCAGGTAGGCGTGTGAGCTCTTCTTGCCCACGGTAGCCAGCTTCACGTATGCCGTGTCTGCCAGGCTGGGGGCGGAGGCAGCGTCATTGGGCTTGGTGCCTGCGGTGAATTCTTCTTGGTTGGAGAAGCCGTCGCCATCGCTGTCCATGGTGAGGCCTGCGGAGGAGCAGAGGGCGTCCGCCAAGCCGTTGTTGATGAACCATACGTTCGGCACACCGGCGTGAATCTCCGTGGCTTTTTCATCATAGATGTCCATGATGACGTTCTTTTTCTCCGCAGCAATGCCTACTTGCCAGAGCTCCGGTGCCTGCATGAGCGGGGAGACGCGGGGCTTGTTTTTGTCCGGTGAAGCATCTGCGACCGTGTGTGCGCTCATGTGGTCGAGTGCTTGTTTGCCATCTTTAGCCAAGCCGATGTTTTTGAGCTGCTTTTTGCATTCATCTGCTTGGTCTTTGATGTAAGCGGTATCACCGGCGCGGGGGGCGGTTTTCTTACCTGCGGGAGTGTCCGGCATCAGGAAGTAGCCCAGGGCGGCAGTGATGACGCCGGCAGCAATGCCGGAGATGAGAATGCCTTTACCTAAATCCGTTTGAGAGGCCATAATCAGAAATGATTCGTGGTGTGAGAGTTAATTAAGAGAAGTAGACGGCTTCAACAATCAGGTTGACGCGGATGGTCTCCTCCGGTTTGCCAACCTTGCGGTCAGCAATGGTGGTGGGGCCTTCTGCGTTGTTGGCGAAGGGGTCACTGTAGGGGTCTACAGAGCCGTAGGTGTTGTTGCTCATCATGTTGATGCCGCGAATGATGAAGAAGAACTTCTCCTTTTCGTTGCTGCCTTTGCCCTCCAGAATGGAGTTGAGCACCTGCGTGACGGGGGCGGTGTATTCCTGCCCCACGGGAATTTCACCGCGCTTGACGGTGAAGCTCAGCTCAATGAGCAAGGGGGTGGTCTCTTCCTCCGCCTCTGTGTTCGGCACGGCCTCGCAGTACATGCGGTCCAAGGAGACGGCACCGGCATTCACCACGTAGCCTGCCAGGGTCTTAGCAGCTGCAAGCTGGTAGAGCAGGTAAGGCGTGGTGGTGGTGGTGGCGGCGTCGTTACGCTCGTTGTAGTTGCGGTCTAAACCGAAGGTGAACCCCTCCGGGTCATCCAGGCGGCAGCCGGCGGCGTTGGCCATTTCCACAAAGGAAGCGCGGGCTTTTTTCAGGAAATCCGGTTTGAAGTTTGTTTCTTTCTTGATGGCATCTTCCGTCAGTGCCTTGCAGGTTTTGGCGTAGACGCTCAGGTCCTCTTCCAGCGGGCGAAGGCTGCGCTGAATGGCAGTTGTCTGCTTGTTGAGCAGCTCGCGGGTTTCAGCTTTGGCGGGCAGGGGAGATTTGACGATTTTCTCCATCTTGGAGTCAGCCTCGTTAATCTTCTTCACCGTGTCTTGCAGTGCGCCGCGCTGCAGGAATCCATACGTTGCGCAGCCGGCGAAGGCAAACGCAAAGATGGTGGTAAGGGTGAACGCGCGCTTGTTTTCAAAAAGACTCATAATCTAGTGTTAGTTAAAGGTTGCGGTGTTGGCTTACTCTTCGTTTTTGCGGAGCTCGGGGATGCCCTGTTGGTATTCGTCGCTCAGCGGCAGAATCATGTGGAATGTCTTGAGGTAATCCAGACCGGAGTTGGCAGAGCTATCATCATTGATGATTTGCACGTGCTTGTCCTTATTGGCCACGTCTTTGTTGAAGAACTTCAGCCCGGCCATCTTCTCGTACGCGTTGCGCAGGGCTACCTCTTCACTGGCGAGGCAATAGCCCTTGATGTAAATGGCGTTGATTGTGGCTACTTCCGGATTCAGCGCACCGATGGCGGATACGCCATTGGCGGCAGCCTGAGCGAAGAGGCGCCCGTGCTTGGTGCCGGATTCATTCTTCTGGTCAATGGTGGGGTCCTCCGCATAGATGGGCTCTATCTGGGTGAACCAGAACTTGTAGGAGGTGCCGGTTGCTGCCAAGCCGCGGATGATGTCCGTGTAGGCCGTGCGCTGGTTGTAGAGGGCTGCTACCGTCTCAAAGCGTGAAAGGCTCTCCGTGTAGGCCGCCTCGGCTTTGCTGACGGCATCTGCCTGGGTGGTAAGAGCCTTCAGGTCGCGGTTGGCGTCTGCAAGTGCTTTTTCCGCATCTGCCAGTTTGGAGTTGGTCATGAACACGAAGCCTGCTGCACCTGCCAGGGCAATAAGGCCGCCGGCGATGATCTTGGGCAGCATTTGCAGCTCGGCGCGGTCTTTACCTACGCTGGTGGGTACCAAGTCAATGGAGAATGCGCCCACCTTGGCGCCGGTAACGGCGGCACCTGCGACGGGGCCCAAGCAGAGGGCATCCATGCCCAAGGCCTCCTCATCCACCTTGGCGCCGATGCTGAATGCATTCAGCGGGTTGAGGTATTCCACCGGGATGTTCAGTGCGCTCTGCAAGAACTCCACAGCATAGGGCAGGCGAGCGCCGCCACCGCAAATGTATGCCTTGGTGGGGGCAGTGCCTTTGTACTGAGCGCGGTAGTGGTTGATGGTGCGCTGTACCTCGGAGCTGAGGCGCCCCATGGCGTTGCGGATGGTGGTGGCCAGTGCGGCATCCTGCTCAGGCAGGTTGTCCGTGAAACCATTGCCCAAGGATACCATGCCGGACTCCAGCTTGAGGCGCTCTGCATCACAGAAGCTCATGTTGAACTCACGAGCGATGGAGTTTGTGATGAAGGAGCCTGCTGCGGTGACGGAGCGTGTGAAGAAGCGCTCACCCTCCGCGAAGAGGATGTCCGTGGTCTTGGCACCGATGTCGAGGATGATGACGGAATCCTCCGCGTCATCCGGGTAACTGATGCGGTATGCGTTGTACAGGGAGGTGATGGAGCAGTCCACGCTGCGGGTGCGCAGGGAGTTGCCCTCCACCTGCTCGTTCAGGTTGTCCAGTACGTCTTTCTTAATGGCCACGAGCAGAACTTCCTGCTCGCCTTCCTCACGCTCACCCAGTACCTGGTAGGAGTAGACGATGTCCTCAATGGGGAAGGGAATGTGCTGCTGTGCTTCATACCCTACCTGCTCGGAGATGTCATCCATGTCCAGAGCGGGCAGTTTGATGAAGCGCATGAATACTTGTTGCCCGGAAACGACGTTGCGCACGTCGCTTCCCTTTACTTTCAGTTCCGTGACCAGCTCGCTGATGGCGTTGCTTACGTAATCCATGCGCATGCCTTCCTCCACCGGGTCAAGGAGCACGTCCTTGCGGGCATAGCGAGAGAGCGCATAGCCCTTGCCGGCAGGTGTGAAGACGCCCATGGTGACGCTCTGTGCGCCTATCTCAAGGGCTACGGTTGTTTTATATTCAGCCATATACTTATGAGTAAGTTAAAAAAGTGTGGGTGACAGAAGCTCAGCGCTTCTTGTTCTTTTTGTTCTTGTTCTTTTTGCCACCTTTGCGGCCGGTATCTTCCGCCTCTTCTGCATCGGCAGCGGGGGTATCCGTCGTGGTGGGGGTGGTGGTATCCGTGCCTTCCGTGGTGCTGTCATCCGCAGGCGTGGGGGCAGGGGTGATGGGGGAGGTGGCGTCTCTGTCTATCTGGCGTACGGCCGGGTAGAAGGTGCCTGCCCAAGCAGCGTAGGGGGTCTCGTCGATGCTGCAAACGGTGAAGGTGTTGTCCTTGCTGCGGGTCCACCACTCGCTCTTGAGGTTTTTCTTGACGGAATTGTCGAAGATGGCGTCCTCACCATCCTTGCGAATGCCGTTGAACTCCGTTTCGATGGCCACGCCTAACAGTTTGCCCTTCAGGTCGCCCTTGCCTTTCTTGTTGAGGCGGATAGCCGTGCTCGGGGGAATGAATACGCCCACGCTCATTTCCGTCTTGGTGACGTCACCGCTGCCGCTCAGGGGAATGTCCACATAGGTAATCTCTTTGGAGAGCACAACGCGCTTGTCGCCGGCCTCTACCAAAAGGTGTGCCTTGAAGGTGAGCTGTGATACGAAGTGGGCGGAGTCGTCGCCCTTGGCCTTCGCCTCAATCTGTACCGGAATGTTCACCACCTGCCAGGGTGTGATGGGCTGTGAGGTCAAGCCCTGGCCGGGGAATCCGAATGTCTGGGGCATGCCCAGCTTCTCAATCTTCGTGGAGCTGCCTTTGGCATTCAGGGTTACGCGTACGGAGGTCGCGTCCGTAGCGGTGGCGGTCATAGCTGCGCATACGGCACCGGCAAAAATGGTAAAAAGAGCACTTTTCATGGTCAAAAATTCAGATGTGTGCTATACTTATACACAATATTGCTTGGCTTGGCGAGAATAAACTTGAGCATGAAGCGTTTTTTTTCACCCTGAGGCCGGGGTAGGGTGATAAAAAAGCAGCACAGACGGTAAATTGGCTTGTTTATGAGGGGTGGCTGTGGTATAAGCTGCGTGTTATTATGAATTTGTTAGCGTCTTACGTCCATAATCTGGATCCCGTTTTGCTGGAGGTGCCCGGCACAGCCATAGCTGTTCGTTGGTATGGTTTGGCTTACTTGATGGGGTTTTTCCTCGGTTTTTTGCTGCTTAGGTATCTTTCTTCCAAAAAACTTTATTGCGTAGAGAAGGATAAGCTGGGCGATTTCATCACGCTGGTGTGCTTGTTCGGCGTGGTGTGCGGTGGCCGCTTAGGTGAGTTCTTCTTCTATTGGTTGCCTCAGCATGGCTTCAGCGGTTTTTGCGAGGACCCCACTTGGGTGTTCCGCGTGTGGGAGGGCGGTATGGCTTCTCACGGTGGTATCATCGGCGTGGCGTTGGTTGCTCTCTTGTACGCTCGTAAGCAAAAATATAACGCTGCTGCCCTGTTGGATGGTCTCGCCATCGCCGCTCCCATCGGCCTGTTCTTCGGCCGCGTGGCGAACTTCATCAACGGTGAGCTGTACGGCCGCATTTGCGCGGAGGATTCCTGCGTGGCGGTCAAGTTCCCCCAAGCGGTGGAGGCGCTCTCCGGTGAGCAAAAAGATGTCCTCTTCGGTAACTTATATATGCAAACGGGCGCTTTCCCCAGAACTTATGAGGAGCTGGTGACCCTTTGCCGTGAAAATGAAGTTTGCCGTGAGCTGGTGGCGAACGCCGTACCTGCCCGCTACCCCTCCCAGTTGTTTGAGGCTTTCGGTGAGGGCTTGTTGATTTTGCTGGTTTTGGTGCTGGTGCGCCTGCGCTGGAAGAATGCACCCGCGGGTGTCTTTGCCGGTATGTTCGGTGTGCTGTATGCCATCGCTCGCGTCGTGTGTGAGTGCTTCAAAGAACCCGATGATGCCGTTTGGATGGGTATCACCAAGGGCCAATGGCTCTCTTTCGGTATCTTTGCCCTCGGTATTGCTCTCCTTTTCTATGCTTTCAAACAGAAAAAATGCCAAAATTTGCAGAAAAATTGAAAAAATGCAAAAAAAAGCTTGCAATGTATCTGAAAATCGTGTAAACTGACCTCGCACACCACTCAGTGGTTTGCAAAATAAAATGGGTAGGTTCCCGAGCGGTCAAAGGGGGCAGACTGTAAATCTGCTATCGTACGATTTCGATGGTTCGAATCCATCCCTGCCCATTGCTCCCATGCGGAGGTAGCTCAGTTGGTAGAGCAACACCTTGACATGGTGGAGGTCGTAGGTTCGAGTCCTATCCCCCGTATAACTTTTGTCCTTGCAGCTAATGCCGCAAGGACTTTTTTGTGTCGCGCTTTTTTACGTTTTCGGTTGTGTTCAAACTGCGGCTCACCCCCCCAAAAAAAACTGCTCGATAAATCGGAATTTGAAGAACGGTTTGCGAGCGTCAGCGAGCGGAATTCGGAGCCCCGTG
>CAJGCY010000097.1 GCA_904501955.1 uncultured Akkermansia sp.
CAAAGTACTGACACGGCAAAAGGGAGCGGGGGCGGATTTTTGCCTTGCGGGGAGGGGAGGAATAAGGTAGAATACACAGCGTGAGTTATCAGGTTTTTGCCAGAAAGTACAGACCGCGCACCTTTAAGGATGTGTTGGGGCAGGATCACGTCGTGCGTACGCTTTGCAACGCCATCGAGCAGCAGCGTTTGGCGCACGCCTACTTATTTGTAGGCCCCCGCGGCACGGGCAAAACCTCTACCGCGCGAATTTTTGCCAAAGCGCTCAACTGCACGGACGGCCCGAAGGTGGATTTTGACCCGGATGAGGACGTGTGCATGGAGATTGCGGAGGGCCGCAGCTTGGACGTGCAGGAGATTGACGGCGCCTCCAACCGCGGCATCGACAACATCCGCGACCTGCGTGACAATGTGCAGTTTGCGCCCACACGCGGCAAATACCGCATCATTTACATTGACGAGGTGCACATGCTGACCAAGGAATCCTTCAACGCCTTGCTCAAGACGCTGGAGGAGCCGCCGGCACACGTCATGTTCATTTTCGCGACGACGGAACCGCACAAGATTCTGCCGACCATTCTGTCGCGTTGCCAGCGCTTCGACCTGCGCCCGATTCCGACCAACATCATTGCAGACCACTTGGTGAACATCGCGGCGAATGAGGGGGTAACCCTCACCCCGCAGGCAGCATACGCCATCGCCACCGTGGCAGAGGGCGGCATGCGTGATGCGCAGTCCATGCTCGACCAGCTGGTTTCCTTCTGCGGCAACCACATTGATGAGCAGAACGTGAACGACATTTTCGGCGTAACCGGGCGTGACACCGTAGCGAAGGCACTGGCCTACATGCTGGACCGCCAGCTGCCGAGCCTGCTGCACTTGGTGCACGAGCTGGCGGAGGCCGGGCGCGACATGGGGCAGCTGCTCTCCGAGCTGATGGGCGCCGTGCGTGAGCTGCTCATCACCAAAGTAGCCCCGCAAGAAGCTACCGCCACCCTGCCCGAGCAATGGCGAGAAACACTCAGCACCCTGCTGGCGCGCACCCCGACGGACAAAATCATCCGCCTGATGGAGGTGCTCTCACGCGCGGAGGAACAGATGCGCTGGAGCACCAACAAGCGCTTATACTTGGAGATGGGGCTCATACAAGCCGTGCACTCCCTAGCGGAGGCGAACATCAGCGACATCATCCGCGCGCTCAACGGCGCCCCGCTGCCGGATACCCCCATCGCCACCACCATGCTGCCCCCGGTGTGCACTACAGCTGCACCCGCAACAACACTTCCCCCTACACCGGCCCCCGCACCGGCTCCGCAAATGCAGCCCCCTGCACCACAGCAGCCGGCTCCCGCTCCGGCACCTGCTCCGGAGCCCGTAGCCGTACACCAAAACATAGACATGCCGCCGGGGCTGGAGCCCATCGATGATAACCCGCCCTTGTTCGACATGCCGGAGGAGCCTGTGGCTGCTGCCGTAGCCACGGAGCGCCCCCTCACTGCGGAGGATTGGGAAGCCGTGCTGGCGGAGGCGCGAGAGGAATCCCCCATCAGCGCCAGCATGCTGGGGCAAACGCTCTTCATCAGCGATGATGAGGGGCTGATAGTCATCGGCATACACCCGGATGACATGGACACACGCGACGCCCTGCTCGGCGAGAGCATCGGCCAGCTCATTATTGAGAAAGCCCGCGCTCGCTGTGGCCGCAATGTGAACCTGCGCATCGTGTCCGATGCCAGCATAGCAGCCCCCGTGCCGGTAGAAATCATTGCCCCGCCCAAGTTTGAGGAGGTAGCCCCTGCTCCGGCACCCAAGCCGGCGCCCAAGCCCGCCCCGGCACCTGCCCAGCAGGAAGAAAAAGCTGCTGCCCCGGCCTCCCTGAAACCCACGGAGGAAGAGTTCTACCACGACCCGCTCATTGAGCAGGCGCTCAAAACCTTCCACGCCACTCTCATTAAAAACTGATACCTAACACACCATTTATGAACCTGCAAAAACTCATGAAACAGGCTCAGGCCATGCAGGCCAATATGGCCAATGCCCAAGCCCGCCTCGCTGAAAAAAGCTACACCGCCGAAACTGCCGGTGGCAAAATCAAGGTAACGGCCAACGGTACCGGCATGGTGACTGCCCTGAGCATCGACCCTGCTGTTATCGACCCTGACGACGCAGAATTCCTCTCCACCTTGGTACTCAAGGCTGTGCAAGACGCGCTCAACGGCTCCAAAGAAATGGCCGACGCTGAGATGCGCAAAGTAACGGGAGGCTTGGGCTTCCCCATGTAACCCCCGCTTACGGCGGGGCACCGCCACCCACCACACCATGCGCTGTTCCTTATTGAGTTTCCTACTGGGAGTCACCGCCCTGCATGCTGCTGCGGAGAGCATTGTCGTCGGCAAATATCCGGCAAAAATCGTGCCGCAGCAAATCAGCGAAATCTCCCTGCCGGAAAATGGCTTGCTCAGCGACTTGGCGGATGAAACGCAGCACCAGCAGGTGGATGCCGTCATCGCCATCATCAATAAGGAACAGACTGCGGAAGAACGCGAAAACCTGGAGCTTAAAATTGCCCGAGAGCGCATCTCGCTCACGGATGACATGCGCAAGCTGCAAGCCCAGCGCCGGCAAGTTAAGTTCTACCTCTCCCTCAGCAAAGAGGAGCGCCGTTACAACACGGATTTCAAGTCGGACCCCAACCCGCCCACGCAAGAATCCCTCAAGGATATTGATGAGCGCATTGCCCTGCTGCAAAAGGAGTTGGACTCACTCGAGCGACGCCACACCAAGGAGTTTGACCGCAAGCACAACCCGCTCACCCTGCGCATGCCCTTCAGCGGGCGCCTGCAGTACAACGTCATCTTGCCGGAGGACCGCTCCAAGCCCTTCCGCCTACCGGAGGTCGGCGGGCGCAGCTTCGCCACCGTGTGTGATGACTCCGCCTTTTACATCACCATTGCCCTCAGCGAGGGGAGCAACGCCCTGCTCAAGCCGGAGAACTTCAGCGTAACCGTCTCCCTGCCGGAGGGGCAGCAGCTCCGCGGTGAGTTTGCCTTCCGCCGAGTGGAGCGCCAAGCCAGCACGGACCTGCTCGCATACTACTTCCGCGTACCGGCAGATGCCCATGACCGCGCCTACTCCATGCTGGGCGGCAAATACACCGCCACCCTGCACTATGAGGCGGGCAGCGGCATCACCCGCGTCAGCAAAGCCACCTTAGCCACCCACCCGAAGGCGGAGCAATGCAGCGATTGGGAGGAGCTCATCTCCATAGCCTACCCCGACCACAACATCGTCGTCATCGGCGCGAAAGACATCATTTTGCGGCCCAAGCAATAACGTCCCCACCCAGCACCATGGAATTGGTCTGCCAGCATGTGAGTTTCTCCTACCACCGCAACGCGCCGGTCATCACGGATTTCTCACACGTGTTCCGCCCCGGCATCACCATCCTGAAAGGCTACTCCGGCTCCGGCAAAACCACTTTGCTCAAGCTCCTTGCGGGGTACCTGAAAGCCACGCAGGGGAGCATCCTTACCCCCACGGGGCGCAAGGTAACGAGCCGCAACTACCACCGGCGTGATGTAGCCTACATGTTCCAAGGCATTAACCTACTGCCACTCATGAGCGTAGAGCGCAATCTACGCCTCGCGGCGGAGATGGCCGTACTCCCCTCCGCGGAGTGGAAGCCACGTGTAGAGCAACTGCTCACGGACCTGGGCTTGCAGGAACTGCGCCACCGTAGGGCGGACAAGCTCTCCGGCGGCCAAGCACAGCGCGCGGCCCTGGCGCGCACCCTCATGAAAGATGCCCCCACCGTCTTGCTGGATGAGCCCACCTCCGGCTTGGACGACGCCAACACGGACATCATCAAAAAACTCATCTCGCAGAATGCCACACGGCACATCTGCATCATCAGCACCCACGACAGCCGCCTCCTCGAACTGGCAGATGAAATCATTGATTTTGACAGTCCTGTATCTTGCTAAAGATACCCTCCACCGCTGGATGGCGCGCGTGTCGAGCCCACTGGCACGCGTGCTGGTCGTGTTTTCCCTCACGCTGGCAGCTCTATGCGGCATGGGTAGCTACGCCATCTCCGCGAAAATCGTCAAAGATAAAATCATGGCACGCGGTGGTGACACCATCGTCATCTCCACCTCAGCCTCCACCGAGCAACCGCACGCCTACCCCTCACGCCAAGAATTACAACAACTCGTAGGCTGTGAATCATACATCCTGCAAAGCTGCGGCAGTGCTCAGGGGGAAGATGGCCGCATCGTCCCCATCTACAGCTTCGACTTCGGCAGATTAGCCCAATTTCAACCCCTGCTCAATGACGGGGGCGCGCCTACCATCCTCATCAGCCATAATACCAAACAACGAGTAGGCCCCACCACCGTCACCCTGCGCCGTGAGTCCTATACCGTCGGGGCAAAAAAACTGCCCAAGCAGCACCTCCTCAACCGCCTCATCCACCAGCGCGCGCTCATCGTTCCTCCCCATCACCTCCCGCAGACGGACAACAACACGGTATCACACACCATCCTCCTCAAACTCAACAATTTTCGCACAGCGGAGGATATTAGGCGCGTAGAGCAATACTTCACCAACTTCCTACGGCTGGATGGCAACCAATTTCACATCATCTCCGCAGCCCCCATCATGGATGAGCTGGAGGACGCCCTCAACAAACAACTGCAGTGCCGCCTCGCCTTCTGTCTGGGCATCAGCGTCATCGTCGGCATCCTACTTACTGCTTTGGCCGGCATCGAGTACCGCCAAAACGAGTACATCTACACGCTGATGAAGAGCTTCGGCATACGCCCCATCTTACTCGTAGCTGCCTTTATTACGGAAAACCTCATCCTGGTCGGGGCATCTGCCGCGGCGGCGCTCGCCGTCTTCATGGAGGCGCAAAGCTACATCGTGCTCAACCTCCTCAAACTCGGCAACTACAGCATTACCCTGCCGGAAATCATGACCGAGCTGCAACTCATCGCCGCCACCCTCCTCGCCTGCGTCTTCATTTCCGCCATTCCCGTCCTCTTTGCGGCCAACAGAGACATCGGACGCGTCCTGAAATAACGGCATTTTTTGTCAGTATGTCACAAGTACGCACTTTTAGCTTGCTTTCCCTCACCAATATGATATAAATCTGACATTCATTTCCTCTGATTCTATTCAGAGGGGCTGTTTTCTTAACCTTAACACACAAACACACACATCTGATTATGGATACTCAAGTTGCCGTACTTTGCGACTATGCCGCTGACTATCAGGGCAAGCTCTGCGTGCAGGGTGCTTTCGACACTCTGTTTGCCCGCCAGTTCCCCGTTGTTCACCCCGCCTGCGCTCTGGCTCTCCGCCTGTGCCTCGTTCCCGAGGACATCGGTGACCACAAGCTCGGCATCTCCATCGTTGACGAGGACGGCGTTGCTCTTGATCCGGAGCGCATGCCCATTATTGGCGACCTCAAGGTTGCTCTTCCCGAGGGCACTTCCTTCTTCACCCGCAACCTCATCATGAACTTCCAGGGTCTCAAGTTCGAGAAGGCCGGCACCTACTCCGTCGACCTCACCCTCGATGGCGAGCTCATCTCCAAGACCCCCCTCCGCCTCGTTCAGGTTGCTCAGGAGGCCTAATCTCCCTTCAAATCACCACTTATACGTCCCCTCACCGCCCCGCGGTGAGGGGTATTTTCATTTCTATTCACGCGTTCCGCGAGCGGCAAAATCAAAAATTAAAAGGGATGCCCGGTCGCCCGGGCATCCTTTTAACTTACTACCTTATGAAACTCAGCAGCTCTCTCTTCCGCGGGGCGATGCTCTCTCCTTCATCACCATCCGCAAACTGCTGACATAGTATATGACAACGCTCGCGCCGTTTCGTTCAATCTTTTTTTCATTTTTTTGTTTTTTTCTGGATGTTTTGAAATATTTTAAGGTAAGGACGGGCATTGCAGTCCCGAAAAACGAACATACAACTTGATATTTTGTTTGTATGTGTTAGTATTTCTCCTGTAAAAGCAGTATGTTGTGTATACGCATATGAATGCAGCCGGGTACATTCTGCTTGTCAAACGGCGGTAAATGTTATTATGAATACTCTAAGCGTAAATGATTCAGTCTCCGAATCGCGAGGCTTTATGATGGGTGTAGTCATGTTGGTGATAATGCTCTTTCATGCTTCTTTCGGAGTTTTGGGAAAATTAGGGCTCTTATTTTCCATCTATGGACATTGGGGTGTTGATATATTTCTGTTTTTATCCGGCTTCGGTTTATATTACGCACTGCGCAAAAATGAAGGAAATACATTGACTCATTTTTATGGCCGTAGGGTTGTTCGAATATTGCCCGCAGCGATTTTGGTAGGCACGGTGTTGTACTCGGTTAATTATGCCGGAGTTTTGGGTATTTTAGGGATGAACTTGTGGTATATGCGAACACTCGTTGTACTATATGTATGTTCTCCTCTTATTTACCTATTATGCACCAAGAATAATCCTCTGCTGTTTTTACTATGGATTGTGATGATTGCTGTTTGTGGCGTGCTGATATCTGTTCCTGTCTTGAAGGATACCGGCTTTTTGTACCAAAGCTCAATTTCATGGACTTTAGCTCGTTTGCCTGTGTTTTGCTTGGGCATGCTGATGGCACACCATGCCGTTAGCATACGCAGAATGCTGAGGCCTACATTATTGCTGTTTTGTGCCACAGTATTGATTTTATTGCTTGTTCTGCATTACCAACGGCACATATTGTCATCTCTGTCTTCGTATCTTCATTTGTTGCCGTATATTTTATTGGCTGGTATTGTGCCTTATTTCTGTATTGTTTTGGGGGGCTTATATAGAATGTTGCCGCGCTGTATATGCCGACCTTTTGAGTATGTAGGGCGAATGTCATTAGAGCTATATCTAGTGCATGAGGCTGTGTTTCGGTATGTGGGAACCTTGATTATGCCTTCTTACGCCAAGTTTTTATTAGCATATACAATTTCCTTAGTAGCAGCATTTTGCGTACACATTTCGATTAATTGGCTATCCGGGAAGATTTTTCATCACCGTAGATGATATATGCCGAGCGCGGAAATACATGGCAGCATGCTCAAAAAGAGCTTGACTTTTTAGGCCTAAGGCCTCATAATCACCCGCGTGCGCATTCGTGCACGGTAAGGAAAGATGGCTGAGTTGGTCTAAGGCACTCGACTCGAAATCGAGCGTGGCAGAGATGTCACCGTGGGTTCGAATCCCACTCTTTCCGTAAAAAAAGCTCCGCGCATGCGGGGCTTTTTTGTGCCTGCTCAATATCGATTTTTCCTCCCGATGTCCCTGAAAATGCCGAATTTTCCGATTGGGCTTGAACCGGCATCCCGTAAATGGTATCATAGGTGCAGATATGAAGGCGACAGTAAAAAAGCAACGACACTCAACCGCGAAGGGTACCCGGCGCGGCAGGAATGGGTTTGTCGTAAAACTTGCCAAGAATGGCAAGTTTAAGAAGAGCTTTATGTATACCGATGAGCCGCTTTCTTTGACAAAAGCCGGAGCTCAGTTTGTGGTTCAACTGATTGACAAAGCCTATACACCTAACGAAGCCACCCTCGAAGCTCGCAAGCTGAATTCGGCGATACCCCGTCTAGTGATTGATTGATATGTCTGCGGCATATATCAATTACGGCGATTTGCCTATCGCCACAGAGAAGTTTCACTGTGGAGAACCTTCTCTGGATGAGTTCATCAAGGAACATGCTCAAACTTTCATCCGGAAAGGACTGAGTGCTGTGACGCTCCTGATAGAAGTAGAAACTCGGGAGCTTATAGGCTTTTATGCAATTTCCCCCTTTGCCATAGATGGAAGAGCCCTACGCTCTGAGCAGAGCAAATATTACGATGTTACTTTCCCGATACCTGCATGGAAAATAGGATTGCTGGCAGTAGATAAAAAGCACCAGCGCAACAGTAACCGAGCTGAGCCAAAACGATATGGCTCTATGCTTTTGCAGGAAGCCATACAGGAAATCCGGAAGCGAGCAGACAAAGGTGCAGGAGCTCTCATTTTAGTAGATGCCATTGATAAGAAAGTCAAGAAGTTCTACAAAAAGTTCGGCTTTTCCTCCATACCTAACACCTCTAATCAGATGGTGCGAGCATTAGCTGAACAGGTTGATTGAATATCCACTTTCCCGCTTTTTACGAGGCAGCTTATTTCTTCTCTGATAAGCTGCCTGAAAATGCCGAATTTACGCAAAATTTAGAGTAAACTCTAAATTTTCACAATAAAAGCTTGACCAAACTCTAGCTTTGTTGTAAATTCGTGTTAGACCGCACTCTAACTTCCGACAAAGGTGAGGTCAGAACCACCAAACAAGAAAAAGCATGAAAAAGTTCTTCATGACAGCAGTGTTGGCGCTGGGAGCACTTGCCTCACAAGCACTTGCCAATGTAACCGGCTATTGGACGACCATCGACGACGAGACGGGCAAGGCTAAGAGCGTTGTTCAGATTTATCAGTACAAAGGCAAATACTACGGTCGCGTGGTAGATGTGCTGGGGAACAAGAATGCTCGCGCAGCCACCCCCGGCAATCCGCTCATCATCGGTATGGACATCATCTGGGACCTGGAGAAAGACGGGGACGAGTATGAAGACGGCGAGATTCTTGACCCGACAAGCGGCAAGGTGTACGGCTGCGAGATTTGGCGTGAGGGTAAGAACCTGATTGTGCGCGGCAAGATTGCCTTCCTCGGTCGCAACCAGACTTGGCTGCCCAACACCACCTACAAGGCACCGGAGGGCGCTAAGCCCCCCGTCCCGAAGAAGCCCATCGTTGATTAATCAACGCCACTGCCTCTCAAAGATTTTAACAGCCCTTGCCGCGCGATGTGGCAAGGGCTTTATGGTTCGCGCTGTTTAAGTTTTTAGTTGATTACAAATTGCTCAACAAATCGGAAGTTGAAGGGCGGATGGTGGGAAAATTTTGCGAGCCGCAGGCGAGCCTAAATTTGAGCCCCGGAGGGGCGCTATAAAATAGCCCGGCGGTGGCCTGCCACGGCGTAGCAAGCGAGCGAAGCGAGACGCGAAGACGGGAGCCCCGCAAGGGGCGGAACCCCGGGAAAAGACCAAAAAAACAAATGCGAACCCCGGAGGGGTGGCATAAAGCGTGGCACGAAATACGGCATTGTTTCAAAATGCCGCAAACACAAAAAACACGCGCCCACAACGGCTCGGAGCGTCGCTTCGCTCCCGGCTTCGCGTCTCGCTGCGCTCGCTTGCTACGCCGTGGCTCGCCGGTCCTCGCCATTATATGTCGGCCTACGCTGCGTCGCTTCGCTCCGTCGCTCCG
>CAJGCY010000098.1 GCA_904501955.1 uncultured Akkermansia sp.
AGTGCGGGAGGTGGTGGCATTGAAATCAGCATCCTGATACTGAATGCGGTTAATAGCCATGCCGGAAGCACCGGCGGTACCGGCTTCGGAAGCATCCTCAGCGGGGATGTCAAAGAGCAGAGCCTCACCCACAGGCGGCGTGATGATGACTTGAGAGCCTACAACGGCAGCCGTCCATCGCCAGGGGGAATCGTACAGAGCCTTGCCGTTCTCGGGATTGATCGTGACGAAGCTCGGGCAAGCGTCGCCCTCCCAACCGGGGGCTTGCGTGGCAGCATGGCGGTCTGCATCGCCATCGGTCGTGTTGCCGCAGCCGCAGGAATTGCAGACCTGCGGAACGCCCCCCTTGTATTCTACCTCTTCGCATGCCTGTTTGGTTTGGATGGCGTAGCGGAAGAGCTTGCGGTTGTTGGCATTGCCACCTTTCATCGGGTCGTTGGTTACACGGCCGTAGATGAAATACTCACCTGCGGGCAGAACAAGGGTGCGCACAGGGCGCTTCCATGCGGCAGCACCGCTGTCGAAATCCTGCCACTCCGTACCTTGCAAATCCATGTGGAAGCAAAGGGAACCGGAGAACGCAGTGATGATAGCCTCATCGTTACTGAGTGCAGGAGCCGCATCAAATGCTGCCTGAATGGCATCGTCAGCCAATTCCGTATCGGAAATCAGCAAATCGCCGTGGTCATCCACCGTCATGCTGACGGACAGCTGCGAGGGGCGGGTGAGCACAAGCTTATCGCCCTTGAGCACAAGCTGATTGGTGACTGCAGCCTGATTCATCAGGTCGACGCACACACCGGAATACACCGTATCCCAGTCGCTACCGGGCAGCTGCGGGGCGGCGAAGGTGGTGCGAGTGAAGCCGATGGGGCTTACGCTAGCGGTGAAAGAGAAATCGGGAGACACGCCCTCGGAAGCGAGGGCACCGGCGGTGGTATTATCAGTATTGGTATTCATTGTTGTATTGTTGTTGGTGGTTTTGTTGTTAAGGTTGGCAGCAGCGGGAGCTACTGCGGTTTCAGAGATGGCAGAGGAACCCGTAGCGGACGCCTCATCCGCAGCGGTGGTGTTCATCTGCAAGGCTGCACTCTCGTCGTCAGCCGGGACGGTCATGGTGTCTTTATCTGTAGACATATTTGTAATAGTGTTGGAATTGTTGTTATCGGCTTCAGCGGAAGCGGTGGCCTCGGCTGCGGCGTCAGAGTTAATGGAATCGGGTGAAGCAGCGCATGCGTTGAGTTCAACGGAGGGCTGCACAGTCTGCGCGCAGGTGTTACCCTGGGCATCTTCCTCGGCGTGGCCGGAGGAAACTTTTTCGATTTGATTAGCGTTCATTGCTTTAGTTTGGGTTGAGTTTGTGGCAGCAGAGCTACCGGATTCAGCTTCAGCAGAGGGCCCCCCCTCAGCTGTGGCAGGAAGGTTGACACCTTCGGGCTTGTTCTCAGACGTACTGCTGAGAGTTGACACGAGGCTGCCGGAGGCAAGCTCGGGAGTACAGCCATGGAAAGATCGGGGCCGTACGCTAGGCGCGGAAGCAGGCTTCTGCACCTCTTCCTCACTCGGGGTGAGGGAATCTGATTGTGTATTACTCATTGTTACGATATTTTGATTAAGTTTTGTGATGGTTGTAGCTTGTGAGGTATGGCGACGGCGGAGAGCGTACGCCGCGAGAGCGAACATTGTGATTAGATTTGCCACTTCGATTAAACATAGTTTTTTAATGATAGAAGGGTATTGAGAAGCTAAATAATTTTAGTAGGATAGATTTTTTATGCCGAAATAATCTCGCACAGCAATTTTTGCAGCAGTAAAAGAAACATTGAAAACATAACTTACTTCTTCAGCAAGGGTATTCACAATGTAATCACTATTAATATAGTCTGCGGTTTTATGCTTGTCAGCTATTTGATCAATAGTTGATGTTATAACCGTATTTAGATGTTCGCGAGGCATTAATAAATTAGCGGCACCGACGTTGGCTTGATATTCATACCATTTGTATGTCCTGCTGTTGCTGAAAAATAACAAAGGATTGTCAGCATTAACATTGAATTGCGGATTGCGACGAAGGATTCTTCTGCAAGCTTCTTGAAAGAGCACGTCTTGAAAAATAATGTGTGCGCATTCGTGCGCGTTCATGAATCTCCACCTGTGCTCACGGTATGGAGCGGTTGAGTTCATCAACGCTTCATTGACGAAAATAATGGGTTTCTCTCCATATATAAATTGAGTGGCTCCCTCATATTGAAGAGGAAGTGAGAGAAACTCAACTCTTTGGGATATATCTTCGGCCAGCATTTCAACATCCACCGGACCGGGGTGTTGAGGATACAGTCCGGCACGCTCCAAGGCATTATCAGCCATGAAGCTCATTGTCTCCTTGTCGTAGAACTTGTATACGAGAGGAGGTTGTCCGGCGTTGAACAGTAGTTTATTCAGACTATTGTCATTCATTTTGGTTTGGTGTGCTAATTGGTTCTCTACTAAGACGTTGTAGTACTTCTTCAGGCGTCAGTTTTTCAGAATTGATAAAATTGACAGCTCTTCTGAAAGCAAATCCGAAAAGAGGGTTTACAGCGTGGAGTCGTTGCAATTCTTCAGTAGGCATGCGGTGGTCGTTCGCTTTAAGCTCTTCGACCGTTACATTCAAGATGTGCGCAATGTACTCCAATACTTGCTCCGATGGATAACGTCGCCCGTTTTCTATGTCAGAAAGAAAACCGGCGCTGCATGAGGACGGTTTGTTAAACTCGGGGTTTTCGTTAGACTGTGCGAGCTTATTAAGCATGTCGGCGAATTTGCGGAGCGCTATGCGCTTCTTCATGCGCAAGTCGCGTATGTACATCCCGAGTGTCGTGTGCGGGATTTCGCTGGTAAGAATATGCGGTTTCATGGTAAAAGAGCGAATCATGGAAATTGTAGATAACCTACAGAGTAGGTCTGTGCCCTTATTGTACTAAAAAATAAAAACGTGTCAAGTAAAATTTAAGAAAAAATGCCATTGTACGCCGAAAAAGCGTACAATTCTGTATTTTTTTCAAAAAGTACTTAAAAATTCCTGAAATCTCCCCCAAAAAAGCTGCGTTGTGCGTACGATTGAAGTAATGTAGGCGTCTAAAGCATTGCCTAAGGGTGAATCGGCTGTAATAGTTACAACTTTTGAGCTTTTGAGCTTGAAAAGCGGGTGGAATTTTGCTATATAACTCACTGGAACAGCGATTGCGTATGAATCAATTTTACACAGTTATGGCATTGAGTGTGCCGGCCATGGTAGCGCCGGCAGCCGTGGAGGTGGAGGAAGATGCGGTAGACCCGGTTGAAGTATATTTAGACTGTGCGGCTTATGTTATCACATCCTTGCATGCCGTCATCATGGACCCGGCGACATTGGATAACCCGGAGGCCGCGGTGGAACGCGTGCGAACTATCACGGAAACGGTGCGTGGGCGTTTAGTGCAGCTGAAAGGGGCAGATGCCGAGGAGCTTCGCTCGGCAGAGGTGCGTATGATTGCGGAGACGGAGGAGGGGGCTCGACTCGAGCAAATGATGGATGAGGTGTCATTGTACCTGGATGAGCATGAAGAACTGGCTGAGTGTGAGGCGTTGATGGATGCCATGGATGATGTCCGCCGCATGATGCAACGCGCAAGTGATGGTGAAGATGTATCGGTTGATGCCGAGGAAGAAGAATATTGATACTCTTTTAACAGAAAACGTGGCCATGAAGTTTGCTTTTACTCCCTTGCTGTTAGCTGCTGCGCTGGGCGCAGCGGTGCTGCCCACGGTGTCCGCTGCGGAGGCGTCTCCACTCAAGCAGATTGCCACGTGGACTCGCCATCCGGAATCCTGCGAGCGAGCGGTGTTGCTCACCTACTTGCGCAGCAACGATGTACGGGTGCGTTCCGCCGCTTTGGATTTGTTGGAAAGCGTGACGGGAAAGGATTTCGGCCTGGACCCGTGGCTTGCGCCTGCAGCCGTGCCTGCCGAGGTGCAACAGGCTTTGCAGCAATGGGCAGAGGTGGAGAGCAAACTCGGAGCGCCCGCTACAGCTCCTGATGCTGCTAAATTGCGGGAGGCTGTAGCCGTGTTGCGCACGGCGGATGCCGACACGATGCGGCGCGTTTGCCTGCGCTTTGCCGCTTACCCGGCTGCCTTGGCGTATGCGATTGAGCAAGAATTGGAAAATGTGCCGGATTTACCGCAGCCCGAGGTGGATAAGCTGCGCTGTGCACAGTTCCGCGTGCAGTTGCAGGCAGCCATGCCGTCGGATGCCGGGCGCATAGCAAGCGGGCTTACCTCGCACGTGCGCAGTGATACGCTGGATGCCTTGGAAGCCTTGCGCGAGGTGGATGCCGCAGCCCTTCCGGTGCTGATGACCTTTGTGCGCCACCGTGATGCCATGGTGCGAGAGGTAGCGGTGGATGTGTTGCTGCAAATCGGCGGTAATGCAGCGTTTGAGGTGCTGATGCCTGATTTGATGGCGGAAACGGATCGCAATATCTTGCAGATAGCTGCTCGCCGTGCCATTGATTGTGCTCCGACGGTTCCCTTGATAGGATTCCTGAACAAATGTGCTCAATCCGAGGATGAGGATATTTCCATCGCCGGGTTGGAGGCTATGGCTGAAATGGCGGCGGATAGTGATAGATCTCGCTCTTACGGAAACAGCAAACCGGCGAGCACTAAAGAAGCGCTGACCACAGAGGCGGTAACAAAGCTGCTGCAATCCCCCCATTGGCGCGTACGCGCAGCCACGCTCAGTTTTTTGAGTAAGCCGGCGGCTTTTGTGCCGTCCTTGTCCAATGAGCAGTTGCAGCAAGTGGTGGTGGGCTGTTTGAAAGACCAAGATGAAACGGTGCGCCAAACAGCCATTACCGTGATTTACAAGCGCGCCCTCGCTCGTAAGAATATGGAAGCGCTGGCGGAGTTTGCTCAAAGCTCGCCGGCCATGGCGCCGTACATTATTTATCTTTTCTGCGAGAACCAGTTGGAGCTGCCTGCCGGCTTGCAGGAGCTGCTTACTCGCTTCACGGTGAATGAGGTGCAGCAACTCGCCTATTATGATGACGAGTATGAAACGCTGTTTGCGGAGTCATCCCCCTCTAAGCGTGCGGTGAAGATACTGGAGGAGTTGCTCCGCAACCCCGACCCCGCCGTGCAGGCGGCGGTGATGCACTGGTGCGGGCGGTATATAGCCGCCCACAGCAAGGAATTGGCCAATACCTTCTGCGATTGGTTGGCTGCTCCGACCACTACCACGGAGGATAAGAAGCGCTTCTTTACCTCGGGATCAATAGTCTCCTACAGTGAGGGGAAAGGCCGCTCCGTGCTTAAAAGCCGTTTGCCGAAATGGCTGGAAGCGGAGTTAGCCACCCCTGCCGCTCAGGATATAGAGTATAAGGCCGGCTTGGTGTGTGCTCTCTTTCACCTTACACCGGATGCCGTGCCCCCGTATTTGACGGATAAGGAGTTATTCAAAAACAATGCCGTTAAGGAGTTGGTGTATGAGTCTTCCTCCTTGTTGGATACGTTGGACGCTGAGCTGTTGGCAACACTGCTGAATGACGAGGAGTTATACCGCTATGGCAGTTTTTTGGATAAAGTCCTGAGCTCCGAGAAATCCGCGGAATTGCTTCAGCTGATAAAGCTTACCGATAAAATCTTTATCCGCATTGTGGATTCGGCGCTTTCTAACATCCGCTACGACAGTGATTCTCGATACAAGGCGTCAGTATCTTCCCTGCTGCGCCGTGTCCTGCAAGGTGAGGTGTCGGAGCAATGTCGTTATTGGGCTGTGTTAGTCGTGCTGTGTGAGGGGCAGCATCTGGAGGCAGATTTGAAAGAGGCCGTGCAAGCTGCCATTCCCTCCTTACCCCATGCTCAGCAGGAGTTTTGTGCCTTTTTGCAGACTTATCCCGCAACGGCGGATGCTGTGGAACCGTGGGTGCAGCAATATGCGCAGTCGCCCAATCCTCAGATACGTGCGGCGGTGGCTGCCTGTTTGCTGCCGCTGGATGCCTGGCGCCCTGCGCTGATGTTTGATGAGGAGGATGATTCCGATACCATCTTCCTGTCCTTGCCCATGACTCGAGATGACTCGCTGAAACGCGTCTCTTGCCCCGCATCTCTCATACAGCTGGTTGCCGGCATGCAGGATGATGAGGATGCCGAGGTGGCGATGGTGGCATGTGCCTCCATGCTGTACCGCACCGGTGATTGTGATCGCAAGCGCTTCATGGAAATCATGGAAGCGCTCGAGACTCAGTTTGATGAAATGGAGTCATACACCGCGAAAGCCCGCTATCAGCGCGAGCTTTTGTCCGCTGTGTGGAAGCGCTGGTCCTCGTATCGAAATGATGTTTCCGAGCCTTTCAAACTGAAGGGCTCGCCGAAGAAACTCAAGGCCGGGGTGGATAAGGTTTTGCGTCAGTTGGTGCATGTTTCTTCCTCCGCCTACGGCTTGCTGGATAATGTAAAAGCCATTGTGGATAATGAAGAGGAGGGCACTCGCTCCGGTAAAAGCGCTGCTGTTGCGGTGGTGCATTTTGCCTTCACTGCTCCCCCGGTGGAGCAGCCGGAGCCCCCTGCAAAAACGGAACCGGAGGAAGATACCCCCGTGGCGGATGATGCTGATAATACGGAGTCGGACACCATCACGCAGCTGGACAGAACCGCTCCCGTGAAAGTGGAGTTCTTCCACAAGTCCGGGTGCGATATCTGCAAGCGCGCCCTCGCTCGCTTGGATGCCTTGCGCACCACTTACCCCAATTTGCGGGTGAAGACCTATGATGTGGAGTCTGAGGAGGGGCGTGAACGCAACAGTGTGCTGTGTGAGCGTTTTGCCGTGGCCCCGAAACACCGCCGCAAAGCTCCCGCATTGTTTGCTGAGGCCGGGTGCCTGCTCGGGGAACGTGTGGATTCCGATGCGCTGCCGGATTTGTTGGATGCCTCACTAAGCAACACGACTTTTGAGGACAAACTCAGTGAAACGCCTACCGATGAACCGGTAGAAACGCCCGCTGAGCCCGCGGAAAGCACAGCGACCGCCCCCGAAGCTAAACCAAGTCTTCTGGCGGAAACGACGCAGGCGGAGTTAACTCAAGTGCAGGAGGAAAGCATGTGGGAGACGCTGAAGAGCTACGCCGTGCTGATTGTGGGGGCTCTTGCAGTTCTCATCGGCTTGCTGTTCCTGCTTTTCGGACGCAAATCCGGCAGAAAGGAACAATCCTGAGGCTCAGACGCTGCAAATATGCTTAATTGGCTTGATTAACGGGTAAAAGAAGTATAGAATACAGCCATGCAGGATACCAGCACTTTCCGCGCTTGGGCAGAGGTGGATACCGACGCCATGAAACACAACTTGAACGTGGTGCGTAGGGTTATGCCCAACCACTTGCGTATGGCCATTGTGAAGGCTGAGGCGTATGGTCATGGCATTGAGGGTGTTGTAAAGGCCTTGGATGATGAGGATGTGCGCTTTTTCGGTGTGGCTACAGTGGCAGAGGCGGCGCGCATTCAGGCTGCCGGGTGCCATACGTGCCCCTTCATCCTCGGGCCGTGCTTCCCGGCAGAGCGCGAGGCTATTGTGCAGAATGGCTGGCGTGCTGCGCTTTCCGGCTTGGAAGAGGCGGAGCACTTCAACTCACTCGGGCGCTTGTATAATCGCAAGGTGAACCTGCACATCAATGTGGACACGGGCATGGGGCGCGCCGGCTTCCTCCCGCATGATATGCCGGGGCTGGGTGATAAGCTCCGCCAGTTCGAGCACTTGAACATTGAGGGTGTGTACTCACACCTCTCTGCTGCCTCGCAGGATATTTCTTTTACCCACAAGCAAATCCGCTCGTATGAGGCAGCCGTGCGTGAGTTGACGGTCAGCTTGGATTTGCCGTACCGCCACCTGTGCAGCAGTGCTGCCGTATTCAATTACAAAGCCCCCAGCACGAACATGGTGCGTTTGGGGCGTATCCTCTACGGCTTCTCCCCCATGCCTTCACCCTACAATAAGGAGCTGCGCAACACCCTTACGCTCTACAGCCGTGTGACGCTGCTGCGCGAGTTGCCGGATAACCACGGCGTGTCCTATGACCACACCTACATTACCCATGGCCCCACCAAGGTGGCGACCATCGGTATCGGCTTCGGGGATGGCTACCTCCACTATCTTTCCAACACCGGTGCCAGAGTTTACCTCAATGGTGAGTATTGCCCCATTCTCGGCCGCGTGACTATGGACCAGATTATGGTGGATGTCTCGCACATGGAGGGTGTCAAATCCGGTGATGTCGCGGAAATCATGGGGCCGCATGTCCCGTGGTCGGAGCTCACCTCGCGCGCCAAGACGATTCCCAGCAATATCATCACCTCCATCTCCGCCCGCGTTCCCCGCGTGTACAAGCCGTAAGGGTGGAATCCGTGTTATCTCAGTAAAAAACAGCAGGTTACCGTAATCAGTACAGTTGCGGTAAGAGCGCCGTCAACCCATATGGTTGCGCGCTTAACTTGTTTTCCGAGCATCAGTATCATGCACAGTGCTATTTTGCGGACAATTTCAAAAAGAAAACACACCAAGCTGATGCAGATATAGGTGGGGGGGACAACTCCTTTCGTGAGGAGTCTGTATACATGTGTCGTTGTCCCGCAAAATGGGCAAGGCTCCCCGTATTGTGCATAATGTGAGCACTGCCAAAAATCCGGTGCAACCATGCGTATGTACGGCACCAGTAACGGGAGCACCAACAAGTATGCCAAAAGCAGCAGACATACCAACTGGTATATGAAAAAAACGCTGTTTTTTTCCTTGCTCATAAAAAGTAGAGGGACGCTTGCCGCGTCCCTCTGAAAAATATCAGTTGCTTTTGCGAAGCTGTGATATTAGTAGCCCATAGCGGACAGCTCAGCAGCAGCGTCGGAAGCAGCGGATGCGAAAGCAAGAGCGTACACGACGAGAATGAGCAAAGCTACACCGCAGCAGATGGTGCCGGCCAAGCCAATGCCCTTGGGAGCCTGAGCCTTGGCCTTCTTGACAACGTCAATGATGCCGAGAATAAGACCTACGAGAGCGGGAAGGAAAGCAATATTGCCAACGCAGGGAATCCAAGCCACTACGAGGGAAACAATGCCGAGAACAAGAGATGCAATACCCATGTTATGTAAGTGATGTTGATTTAGTTAGTAATGTTTACAAAAGACGTGAGAACGTAATTTGTGAAAAACAGAATACCATATATTGATGATTAGTCAATATAAAAAATTGTCAGTATATCGGCTTTGGGGAGAAAAGACGATAATTACTCCATAAGCAGCCCG
>CAJGCY010000099.1 GCA_904501955.1 uncultured Akkermansia sp.
CAGCTGCAAAAAATTGCCGGGGAGCTCGCGGCCTGCATTGTAGGAGCGGACTATGCACACTAAGGCGCTCAGTTTGCCGGAGAAGGATCTCCTGTGCATGCGCGTGGGCTTCGTGGGGGTGCAAATGAAGCGCCACCCCAAGGCATATTATCGGATAGCCTACCGCATCAACCTTCTCAACGACAGCGAGCTGAGCGTGCGCTTGTTGGGGCGTAAGTGGCTTATCATCCAACACAACGGCACCCGCAATATCATTGAGGCCGGCCAGGTGTTCAATGCGGAGCCTATTCTTGCACCGGGCGCGGTTTTCACCCTCTTCGGCAGCCTTCATTTCCCCCGCTTGCCACGGCGCTTGGAGTTACGCCTCTTCGGCAAAGACCAAACGGGGCAGCCTTTCATCACCCCGCCCCTCAAACTTACCACCGAAATCTGACGGCTCGCTCCCCTCTATCAGCAGAGCGGCAGGCACGAAAAAACGCTCGGGCGGTGAAATAGCCCGAGCGCATGAATAAAAGCGAAAGCTTCGATTCCGTTATCTTAGTACACCTTAATTTCGGTGGGAATTTCGATACCGGCGCGCTCTTTGGCAGCGTTGTGGATGGACTTGAGCTCTTTGTCGAGCTTGTTCTTTTCACGAGCCCATACATTGTAAGCGCCACCGGCTTCCAAGGCATCCTTGCAGGGGTAGCAAGCCTCCAACCCCTCGCAGACAACCACCTTGTAACCGACCTTAACGATGTCGAAGATGGGGGAAGCCACGTTATCCGGCATACGAATGCAACCGTGGGAAAGGCGCTGCCCCTCAATCACGTGACCGGTGTGCATGCCCATACCATAATTCGTCAGGCGCATCCAGTTAGGCATGGGAGAGCCGACCCAGCGCCCACCACGGGGAACGGAGTGACGGCGAGCATCGGCATTGCCGACCACCACCCGGCCGGAGGAGCTCCGGATGGAACCGTATCGACTGGAAGCATGCTTCTTCTTCTTCTCCAGGATTCGGTACGTGCCGGGAGAGGTAGCGCGGCTCGCTGTACCGGTGGAAACAGGCCAGTCCGCAGCGATGGTGCCATTCACATACAAGCGGCCACGCTGCTGAGAGAGGCAGATGTAAAGCTCCGAGTTGTCATTGGTTGCCTGAGCCATTAACTCATCATTGCGGTACATGAGCATACAAACCGGATAACCATGGTGAGTGACGAAGTACTCATACGTGCCCTTCTCATACCCTTGCGGCTCTTCCGGCTGGCGAGTCTTGAGCTCATCCAGCTTTTGCTCCAAGGCTGCGGCGCGTTCCGTCTCCTCCGGAGTCAGGGTATACGGCAGGGTATTGCAGGACAACAAGGCAACAACGGCGGAGAGAAGCGTTGCTTTTGCGAATGTGATTTTCATACGTAATAAAATAAAGTGCTACGGTGCTTTTTATGCACTGTAGCACTTTGCAAAAGGTTTGTCAACTACAAACTTCAGCCACGCTTACGTTTGGCGGCCTCGGCAGCGGCGCGGGCTTTCTCCTGCGCGGCAATCTCAGCCTCAGCCTCCTTACGGAGTTTGGCAAGCTTCTCTTGAGCCTCCATACGGCGCTGAACGGAGTCCTGATAACCGCGACCGTTAAACAGGGCGTCACGGGCGGGGTAGCAGCGCTCCAAGTCAGACACCACATTCACCGTGGTACCGCATGCGGTAATGCGGAACAACTCCGCCGCCATCTCACGGGGCGTGCGAATGCAGCCATGTGACAAGGGGGTACCGGCTCTCACCTTACCCACGTGCATGCCCAAGCCATCCCACGTCAAACGCTGCCAGTACGGCATGGGGGACCCCACAAAGCGACCGCCCTCCGGCACAGTGTGCTTGGTGGAGGTAGCATTGTAGCGAACGGTTTTACCCTTGGCATCCTTGATATTGCCGTAAAGGTTGGAGGCGTATGAAATCTTCTTCTCCAGCACGCGGAAAGACCCCGTCTGGGTAGGGTGGCCTGCCACGCCGGTGGATACAGGCCAGTCCGCAGCAACCTTGCCACCTACGTAGAGGCGACCACGCTGCTGGGAAAGGCAAATGTAAATGGGGCTTCTGTGGTTGGCTCGCTTTAACAAAGCTTCATCACGATAAATGGACATCGTCTTCGGGTAACCGTTATGAGTCACAAAGTGCTCATAGGTACCGGGCAAATGCGGAGGCTCCTCCAGCAAACGGGCTTCGCGCAACTCCTTCTCTGCGGCGTCTATCTTTGCGGCCAGCTCAGGAGAGATGCGGGGACCCATGCACGATGTTGTGCTGAGCACAACAAAGCACAGGCAGAATAAGCTGATGGTAAGAGATAATGCTTTCATTATTCAGTACGGCGGGGGTTGAACCGCCGTGCGCGGCAAGCTTGTAGCCACATTTTTGACTTTTGTCAACCCTTTTTCAACAATTTTTCTCTTAAAATCAGCAATTACTTAAGCTTAGTTAACGGCTATAGCCGTAACCCACTGCACACCCTGCAGCTCAAAACCGCGCTCGAGTAATCTTTTGTGCATGTCGCGCAGGTGCATGGCGCCGTAGAAGATGGCCACACGGCGAGCCTCGGGGTCGGACTGTAAGAGATTGTCGAGCACCTCAAAACAGCGTTCATTGCGGGACACGATGATGGCGCGCTGCTCTGAGCGGGAGGAAGAGGCCTGCGCTGCGAGCATTTTCGACACCTGGCGGCGCAGGCTCTCCGGAGAAGAGGAGGTGAGGCCACCACCGCTACCGGAGAATGAACCATCACGCACGGAATCCCAGACAAGCGTCATCCAAGATTCACCGCGAGCCTCCATGGCGGCGCTGAACTCCTGCATGCTCATATCAGCATACACCAAATTCGTGCGGCCATAATCAATCACCTCCGACTGCAGGCTCAGCTGCATCATCTCCGCCATGTAAGCATAATAAGTACCGAGCAAGTTTGCAGCACCGCCACGCTCCTGTTGATTCTTGATATGCTGTTGGAAGCGCTGCATCTCCTCCGGCGTGGCGGTACCGGCTGCCACTTTGCGGGAAATACGGGTAATCTCCGGCAGGTCTTCGCCATCCACCATCTCATAGAGCACCTTGTCATAGCGAGCAAAGGCACGATTGAGCTTTTGGTAATAGGCAGCATTGCCCAAGTGCACGGCGCCCACAAGGTCCACAATGCGCCCATCTTTATCTTTATAGCGCGCGACGGGAGTCTTCAAGCGTTCTTTCCCGTTCGGCTCCACGGTATAGAGCACTATTTTCTCAGGGTATTGAGAATCCTGAGGGGCAAGCACGGAACCGGAGGAGCGAGAGTCCGCCGCTGCTGCGGGCAACACCGGCAGCAAGGCGACAAGGGCGAGGAGGAGTTTGCGAATCATGTCAGTTATGAATTAATAATGAGTAAAAAAAGATTTTGCTTACGCCCATTCCAAAAGCAAGGCATCACCGGCGGGAATCTGCACATGCAGGCCCTCCGTCACCAGCTGCTCACAGCTTGCTTTTTGCACGGGCGCTTCAGGGTGCAGCATATTGCGGAAGGCGCACACTTGCGAGCGACAACGGCACCACTCAATGGCGTGTTGCGGTATGTGCACCCACGTATCCGCCGCGGCATCCGGGCTCAGGTTGCAGACCACCAGCACCGTAGCGCGAGCCTTACTGTTATGGCGCAGGAATGCGTACAGATGGCGCCCGGAGGCGGAATCCCCCGCGTTGCGTCCGAAATTCGGGGTCTCTTGATTAGCCCAATTGAGACCGTAAAAAGCGCCCTCGCTCAGGGCGGGGTGCTGCAACAAAGGCAGCAAGCGCACCATGTCATCGCGCAGGGATTTCTCCGCCTCCGTTAACAAGGCGCCGTCATATTTACCACCATTGGTCCAGCGCTGCAAACGCGGCAAGTTGGTGTAGTCAAAAATGGAGGTACGTCCGTTATCTCCGCCGTAGCCGCCGGGGCCTTCCGCTCGCTCTGACACCTCTTGCCCGTTATACACCAGCACCGGCCCGGAGGCTGAGCAGTAGTGCGCTGCCATCAGCGCGCGCACAACAGCCCCCCCTCGCCCACCCCAAAAACCGGGGGCAGCCAGGCGCGGCTCATCATGGTTTTCCAAATAGCGCACGCCTCCCCAAAAACGCGGGTGCTCATGGCGATTGAAGCGGTCCAAATCGTTCGCCCACGTTCCGCCCTCATACATGGAGCGCATCTGCTGGTACGCCTCACCGTCATACACGCCACTGAATCCGCAGTTGAACAGAGCCTCATTCACGTCGGTATCACACAGCTTCATGTGGTCGTTATACGCTTCCGCCATGAAAAAGACGGAGCTGTCGCGCAGGCGTGAATTGCTGATGACCCAGCGCCAAAACGGCAGGGGCACCATGTGAGCCATATCACACCGGAAACCGCCCACACCCATCTCCTGCCAATACGCCAGCACGGTGTCCACCAAACGCCACGTGCGCGGCACGGCCTCATGCGGTGCCAATATACCCGGCAATGCATTGGCCGCATACGCCCCATGCCGGTAATCGGAGCCGTAGTTCAGCTTCACCGTTTCATACCAATCATAGGATGACGGCGACCAAGTCTCCGCATTATTCCCCGTCACACGCCCACACCCGCGCTCAGGCTCAAACTCCCCGTCAGGCATCTGCATGTGCCAATCACTGCACTGCGGTGCCAGGTAATAATAGGAGTTATCCCGCTCGAAGAATACGGACGTATTATCTCCACGGCCGAAGCAAGCCTCCGGCTTCACCGTTGAGCGATAACAGCGTGACACGTGGTTCGGGATGAAATCTATCACGGGCGTCATCCCCCAGCGCCGGCAGCGTGCCAACAAAGCGCGGAACTCCGCTAAGCGCTCCGCCGGATTCTCCGCCAAATCAGGGTCTACATCAAAATAATCCGTCACGGCATACGGACTGCCGGCACGCCCCTTCACCACGCAGGCAGGATTCGCCGGCACCCCCTCATACGCGGTCTGCGTGGCATGGCGCAACACCCCGGTGAGCCACAGGTGCGTCACCCCCATGCGGGCCAATGACTCCAGCGCGGCATCATTCACCCCGGCAAAGGTTCCGCACCCATTCTGTTCTTTACTACCCCACGGCTCCCCGCCTTCCGTAAAATTGGAAAAGTGGCGCACAAAAAGCTGATATATGACCGGTCTCATTATGCCCACCATCCTACCACATCTCTACACCTCCCTGCAAGCCGAAATGTGCACCCGGCAGCTGCGATTTCATGACATGCGCAGCCGCCCCTACAGTAAACAGCGCCCAGTGTGATAAACACACCGGGCGCTGCCGTTTAAAACATCATCTCTTCACCTTAATGCAGCAGGCGCTTGGCGCCGGGTACATTCAGGCGGCGGGATTCCGCAGCGTAACCGAAGGAGCCTTCATCCGGCTTATTCTCATCCGCGCGGGTATGGCGAGGCTCATTGCCATGCGTGCGCATGTAACGCACAATACCATGGCCCACGGCCTCCGCATAGTGGCGGGCGTTGGCATCATCCGCCAAGTAATTGGCATGATTGCGGTTATTAAGGAAAGCCGTTTCAATGACGGCAGCGGGGATACCGGAGTCATCGCAGGCATTCATCCAACCGGCAGAGCGGTCAGCATCTTTGCTGCGCACAATAACGGAGCACCCGCGACCACCGTTATCCATGCCGTGATTGAGCACGCGCTCCTCCATCGTACGGGCAAGGCAGTTACCCAAGCGGCCGCCATTGTACTTATTGCAAATGATAAGGCTGGGGGAGGCACCGCTCGTCCACCCGCCGGAGCTGTTGTGGTGCAGGAAAACCACGCAGGCAGCCTTGCGATAAATGGCGTAGTCCGCACTTACCATGCCACCGGCCACGCGGTCAGGGTGGTATTTGGAAGGATAGCGAGCCCCGTTCTTGTCCGGGTGATTCAACTGCACCACACCGGCACGGGCAGCACAGGCAGCCAGCTCAGGGTTGGTGGGTTTGTTGCCACGGTTCGTCACCACGCAGGTGTAACCGGCATCCTCCACCACCTTCTTGGTGTAATAAGCATAGCGGTACCACCAAGTGCATTCCGTAAGGCGCTTACCATTCACCGCGCCGGGAGTAGAGGCACCATCACCACCGATAAAGTGGCCGATATCAATCACTACCACACCGCCGGAGCTGCCGGTCGGCGCCGTAGTAGCCCCGCCACTCATCTGCACACAGCTGATTTGCAGCAGCACCAGCAGTGACATCACAAATGCAAAAAACTTATTCATAACACGCACACTATATGATTTTACGTGCCGATAGTCAAGGATAATTATTTGAACACGGTCTCTCCATCTTTGAACGTGAAGGCGCCTTTGTGCCACACAACCTCCGGCACTTGCTGAGCCGGCAAATACACCTCCACCACATCAAAACGGGTTTTCACCTCCGCAGGCTTCAACAAATAGAGCCAATTAAGCAAGCCGTGGCGCAGCAAACGGCGTTTTTCCGCATTCACCATGCGCAGGGGGGAGCCCGCGCGGGCACTGGCGGTGCTCTTCACTTCCACCGCAACCAGGGTATCCCCATCACGGCACACGATATCCAGCTCACCACTATCACCCCAACGCCAATTACGGCGCAGGATTTTCAGCCCTTGTGCCCGCAGGTACGAGGCCGCCACCAGCTCACCATACTCACCGGTGTAGGCAGCAGATGGCAGGGATTCAGAGGTCCAGCGACAACTGCACTTGTGTAACAGGCGCAAACGAGCGGCGATGATGTGGCGTAATTCCATATTGCTGGATGGCATTCATGTGAGCTTTTGTACCATAACCGGCATGACGTTCGAAACCGTACTGAGGGTATTGCTCCGCGAGCTGCTGCATGTAGCGGTCACGGTACACCTTGGCCAGCACACTGGCCGCTGCAATACTCAGGCAACGGGCATCCCCCTTCACCATATTCTGCGAGGGGAGGGGGAAGTTCGGCACGGCCAAGCCATCTATCAAGCACATATCCGGCACCTGCGGCAAGCCCTGCGCCGCCCGCCCCATCGCCAAATGCGTGGCGCGCAATATATTGAGCTCATCTATCTCCGCGACGGATGCCTCCGCTATGCATTTTTGCACGGAATCATCCGCCAGCAAATGCTCATAAAGAAGCTCCCTCTTGCGTGCCGTCAATTTCTTGGAATCATTCAACCCGGGCAATTCATACCCCACCGGCAACACAACGGCAGCAGCCACTACAGGGCCGGCCAGCGGGCCACGGCCGGCCTCATCAATGCCGCACACACAATTACACCCGGCAGCATAAGCCGCGAGCTCTGCACTCATATCCGGCGCGGGCGGAATGTCCACCTTGATGGCTCTACTCATTGTTCGTCGGGCTCCTGATTGCGTTTTTTGGGATTTTTGACTTGCTTGCGAATGCGCTCGGGCAAGGGGCTGCCCTCCTCCAAACAATAAAGAGCCTCCACATCCTCCAAATAGCGGCTCATGTGCGTATCCGGCCCCGGCTGCTCCTTTCGCAATATGCGCATGGCTTCCAAATACGAGGCAAAACTCCCTTTCGACGGCGACTTACCCAAATGCGTAATCTCATACCAGTCCAGATAATCACGCCCGCGCAGGGAGGTAGTCACATACGCCTCGCGCAACTCACGCAGCGGCCCCAAAATTTCCTGCACCTCCAGCGGGGTTGCGCCTTGGTGTAATTTGCCGATGGCGCGCATGTACTCCGCAATGATGGGTCTATACCCCGGGAAGGCATGAATACTCAGCTGCACCAAACGGTCAATACAGGGTTGCATTTGCGCCCGCCATTCCGGCACCTCCACCAAAGCATAGGCATTATGGACACTGACGGGGTATGAGGTGCGTGTCTCTTTATTATAGTGTAGGATGGTAAGCGCCTCGCGCAGGCGTTCCTCCGTCTCCATGGGGGTGAGCATCTCCGTAGCGGGCACCTCAGCCATAGCTGCCAGCTGCAGTGCCCACCAGCGGTTGAGCATATTGGCATCTATACCCAGCTCATGGAAGTGGGAGGCAATAATCTCCTTGGGGCTGCCCTCCGCCAGCACGGATTCCGCCACCAACTCGCGCAGCTGGGCTGCCCCGCCCTCACGCGAAACCAAGCACATGATGAGCACACCGCACGATACATCATACACCTCACGCGTGGTGGCATCCATACGTGACACATTCTGTGCCGCCACAATTTCATCCGGCGACATCATCTCTGCCCTATCAAACAAATTGCGGTACATACGGCGGTCCGCCTTACCACTGTGCCACAGAATAGCCTGCTGCACGCCGGTTACCAGCCACTCCGGCACCTTCACGGATTCCGGCAAGGCATCCGCCCGAACCTCACGCAGCGCGTGCTCGTACAGCACCATGGTGATGATGGCGTTTGTCAGGCGATCCACATCAATGCCACCGCCGGGGTATATGCGAATCTGGAAATTAGGCTCATTGCCTATCACGGAAATACGCGTGCGAATGGGATTCGCCTGCGCGCGGTCCGTGGATTTGCCGACTAATCGTATAGACACGGCATAACGCCAATGGTCATCAAACCCCAACAGGCGATTCACGCGCCCGCGCACTTCATCCGCCTTGGTCGCAATGGCACCCATGCGCAATGAATCACCACCGCTTACGGAAAACATGCGCGACTGCGACACCACGTGCTCATCCGGCTCCCCTTGAGCGCGGTTGGCGTTGCGCAACTCCTGTGCCGTGGGCAAGGGCTGCTCCGGAGGCGCAGCAGCCTCCTCCCCTGCCCCCTCGGGGGCGGCTTCCTGCCCGTGCAGCAGCGCACAGCTCATCACTGCCGCCAGCATACACTCTGTTATCCGTCTCTGCATGCCCCTCATCCTACCAAATTTCACCCCATCCTGCAAACTCCAAAATCATTTTTGCCGATTTTTAGGCATTTTTTTGCTTTTTTTCACATTTTTTGCACTTTTTTACAAAAATTCTCTTGACAATCACGCAAATTCTGCTATTATTTCCTCGTTGCCACGCAACACAGCATCAAAAGTCCCCATCGTCTAGGGGTTAGGACATATGATTCTCAGTCATAGAACCGCGGTTCGAATCCGCGTGGGGATGCTGAAAGCTCCGAGGAATACCTCGGAGCTTTTTTGTGCATTGCACGGTATAGATTTTCAGCGATTTCCAAATAGCCGATAAATCGAAAGTTGAAGGGGGTGTAGGATAATTTGCGAGCGCAAGCGCCTGCCTCGGCGTAGCTGCGCAGCAGCGAAGACGGGAGCCTAAATTGGAGCCCCGTAAGGGGCGAAAGACAGTAGCCGGTGG
>CAJGCY010000100.1 GCA_904501955.1 uncultured Akkermansia sp.
AAAATTGAGCCCGGAGCGACGGAGCGAAGCGACGCAGCGTAGGCCGACATATAATGGCGAGGACCGTAGCGAAGCGGAGCTCCGAGCCGGGGTGGGCGCGTGTTTTTGGTGTTTGCGGCATTTTGAAACAATGCCGTATTTCGTGCCACGCTTTATGCCACCCCTCCGGGGTTCGCGTTTGTTTTTTGGGGGCGGTTCCCGGGGTTCCGCCCCTTACGGGGCTCCACCGCCGGGCTATTATATGGCGCCCCTCCGGGGCTCTGAATTCCGCTCGCTTACGCTCGCAAAATTCCCCCACCATCACCCCTTCAACTTCCGATTTATCGCTCAGGCGGAGGTCAAAAAACCGCCCTCGGAGCGGAGGGAACGCAGCGAGGGCGGGAAAGGAGTGGAAGGGCGCGCGGGGGGCGCTTACTTCACGAGGCCTTGGGACTGGAGGAGGGCATCCGGGTTCGGGTCGCGGCCCATGAAGTCGCGGTAGGCCTCCGCGGCGGGCTTGCCGTCACCCACGGAGAGGATGCACTTGCGGAAGGCCGCGCCGGTGGCGGGGTTCATGACGCCCTCTTTTTGGAAGCGGGTGAAGGCATCCGCAGCGAGCACCTCAGCCCACTTGTAGGAGTAATAACCGCCTGCATAACCACCGTTGATGCAGTGGGTAAGGTGGCGCATGATGGAGGGAGAGGGGTGAGTCATGGGGATGCGCCAGGGGTCGAGCAGAGCGTTGGAGGCGGCATCCAAATCCTTACCCTCGAAACCGGAGGCGTAGTGCATGTGCATCTCGAGGTCGAGCTTACCGATGCAGAGCTGGCCCATGTTATCCGTAGCGGGGAGGAAGTAACGGCTGGCTTGGAGTTTCTGCACCATCTCGGCGGGGATGGGCTCACCGGTCTCATAATGGAAGGCATAGGTGGCAATACCCTCAGGAGCCCAGGTCCAGTTCTCACAGATTTGGCTGGGGAGCTCCACGAAGTCCCAGGTGACGCTGGTGCCGCAGTGGGCCTCCAGCTCCGTGTCACCGAGCATGCAGTGCAGCATGTGGCCGAACTCGTGGAAGATGGTCTCCACATCGTAGTGAGAGAAGAGGGCGGGCTTGTCCGCGGTGGGGGCGGTGAGGTTGCCGGTGAGGGCAGCCAAGTGCGGCTCATGGGGCTTGCCGTCCGCAGCGGGCTTGCCATAGCGGATGGGCATCACCCAAGCGCCGGCGCGCTTGGAGGCGCGGGGGAAGAGGTCCATGTAGAAGGAGCCGAGGTGGGCGCCGGTCTTGTTATCCGTGACGGCAAAGACGCGCACCTCCGGGTGCCACACCTCCACCTTACCCTCGGGGCAGGTTTCACCGGGCTTGAGGCAAACGGAGGGCACCTCCGCGAAGCTGACATCATACAAGCCGGCAAAGATTTTGAACATGCCCTTGATGACATTCTCGCACTCCTGGTAGGGGCGGAGGGTCTCGGGGTCGAAGTTGTACATCTCCTTAGCCATCTTGTTGAGGTAGAAGCGGCGATCCCAGGGGTTGATGGCGGTCACCTTCTTGCCGGTGCACTTGGAGACGTACTCCAGCACTTGGGCGCACTCAGCATCAAAGGCGGGCTTCACCTTGGCCATCATACCGTCGATGAAGGCGAGGGCATTCTCACCACCGCCTACCATGCGGCGCTTGGTCTTGAGGTCGGCATAGGTCTCGAAGCCGAGGAGCTGAGCAAGCTCATGGCGGAGCACCATCACGCGAGCGATGATGGCGGCGTTGTCATACTTACCGGTGTTGCCGATGGAGCTCTGGCCCTCCCAGCACTTCTTGCGGGTGGCCTCCACGGTGCAATCGTTCATGACATCACCATAGCTGGTGAACTCGAGGGTGATGCGCCAAGCGGGCTTATCAGGGGTGCCGTAGCCGTGCTCCGCGGCATCTGCGGCGGCGCCGGCCATCCAGTCCTCACGCATGCCGGCAAGCTCTGCGGGGTCAGTGATGATGAGCTCCCACTCATTGGTGGAGTCGAGCACGTTTTTACCGAAAGCGAGGGTGAGCTCGGAGAGCTCTTGCTCAATTTCCGCCTTGCGGGCTTTTTTCTCCGGGGAGAGGTCAGCACCGCTGTCATGGAAGGAATCCACAGCCTGCTGTACGAAACGCTGCTTCTGGGAGGAGAGCTGCTTCACCCAAGGCTGAGCAGCGGCGGATTTGATGACGGCCCAGAGCTGCTCATTGGCATTGATGGCGGCGGAGAGCTTGTTGAGCTCGGGGATGAGCTCGGCCTGCACGGCACGCATCTCTTTGCTGTCCATCACGGAAGAGAGGTGGTGAATGTAGCCCATGGTCTGATCCATCTCCACGGAGGAGTAAGCTAAAGCCAAGAACGTGTTCTCGAAGGTGGCCTCCTCGGGCTTCACCTTGCTGATGGCGTCTAAGCGCTCGTAGGCGAGGCGGATACCCTCGCGGGCGTCGGCAAGCGCCTTCTGCGGGGTCATCTGCGACCAAGCGGGGTAGGGTTTATCCTGATAGAACGGATGCTCCAAGCCCACGGTGGCAGGCTGTACAACCACGGCTTCCACGGTATCAGCGGCGCGCAGCATGCTCATGCCCGTCAGGGCGCATACTGCCGTAATGAGTATGGTCTTCGTCGTCATAAAATGATTGCGTGCTAAATTATTATACACCGTTACAGCTGATTTCTATCAAAAAAAAGGGCAAGTTTCAAACATTTTTTGCGTGCGCAACGGGTGGGATGTCTCAAAAATCGCCAAAAGGGAAAGAAATCTCATTGACATCAGGGGCGGAGCTCTATAGAATGCTACGCACACATTGCACACCCGCAATCACTGCATGAAACACCTCTCCCACATAGCATTCACGGCAACAGCGGCGCTCGTATGCGCAGCTGTGCTCCCCTCTTGCAACCGCACGCAGCAAGAAGAAGCAGCGGCGGAGCTGGAGGACATGGACATACTGCCGGAGCACTATGAGAACAAGATGGTGGAATACACGCGGGCGGGCAACATCGGCATGATGCAGCTACTGCTCACCGCCGGCGCACCGCTGAAGATGCAGTCCACCCCCGGCAGCACCCTGCTGCACTTGGCCGCGCTCCATAATCAGGATGAAGCTGCCACCCTGCTGGTGCAATACGGGCTTTCCATCGAAACACCGGATGCCGAGGGGAACAGCCCCCTCCGCATTGCGCAGACCAACGGCTATACAGACTGCGCCCAAGCGCTGGCCGCTGCCACCCTCAGCAAAGAAGGAGTGCAACCCGAGGACTACCGGCAGCGCTTCCCGGAGCTGTGCCTCGCGGAGGACTTCCGCAGGGCGGAGCTCATCTTGATAGCCGGTTACGGCATAGACAGCGCCGGCGTGGGGGGCTACACCGCCCTGCACTGCGCCGCGGAAGCCGGGCACCCGGCAGCCATGCAGTTTTTAATCACGCGCGGGGCGTCACACTTGGTGCAAGAGGCGCAAGGGCGCTTACCCATTGACCTCGCACGCACTACGGGCAACAAGCATTGCATCCGCCAGCTGGCCATCCGCACGCTGCAGCGCGAAGGCGTGCACCAAGAGGCATACGCTGCCACCCTGCACACAGCCGTATGCATGGGCAACACGGAGCGCATCATCCTGCTGCACGAGGCCGGGGAAGACGTGCACACCAAAAACAACAAGGGGGAAAACCTCATCCACCTGGCCACCCGCCACAGCAGGGCGGAGTCCATCACCTGCCTGCACGGGCTCGGGGTATCCGCGAATGAGCTCAACAGCGAGCACATGAGCCCCCTGCTGCTCACCGTACACCTCAACAAGCCGGAGAATATCGAAACACTGCACCAAGTAGGGGCAGATACCGCTGCTACCCTGCCCAACGGCATGAACGCCATGCAGCTGGCCGTACAGCGCGGGGCATACCTGTGCCTGAGCCCCCTGGCCGGCATCGGCATGGACAGCAACGTCACGGATGCCCACGGCAACAATCTACTGCACTACACCGCCGCGCACGGGCAGTTGCTCTGCATGCAAACCCTGCTGGGGCTGGGCACGGACCTGCACCTGCGCAACAAGCAAGGCTGGAGCGCCCTGCACTACGCTACCTCCAAAAAACAGGCGGAATGCGCCCGCATGCTCATAGAGGCCGGAGCGGTGGATGATGCCACCACGGCCATCTTGGCCGGTGATGAGGCAGCCCTGCGCCAATACCTCAGCAACGGGGCGGACCTCACCCTTGCGGATGCCTTGGGCAGCACCCCGCTGCACTGGGCAGCCAGGCTCGGCCATACCGAAATGTGCAAACTGCTGGTAGACCACGGGGCGGACCCCGCCGCTACGGATAAAGAAGACCGCATACCGGGTGATCGAGCCTGCGCTACCGACATGCCGGATTGCGCGAAAGCCCTGGCCATGCACGCCCTCAATAAGCGCAAGGTGGAGCCCAAAGCCTACAGTAGCGCCCTGCAAAACGCCGTCCGCAACGGCGACACCGGCACCCTGCGCCTGCTGCTGCAAGCCGGAGCCAAGGCCGACACCACCAACCGCGAGGGCTGGCCCATGCTGCATTTGGCCACACGGTGCGGGCACGCCGCCTGCGTGCGCTACCTGCTCAAGCACGGCGCAAACCCGGCAACCACCACGGCGAACACCTACAGCGCCCTGCACCTAGCGGTGTCCACCCGCAAAACGGATTGCACGCGCGAGCTCTTGCTCGGTGGGGCGAACCTGAACCAGCGCCTGAGCAACGACTGCGCCCCCCTGCACTTGGCCGCCCGCATGGGTAACCACCCCTGCCTGCTCCTCTTGCTGGAGAAAGGGGCGGACATACACGCCCGCAATGAACGCGGCGACACCCCCCTGCTGGAGGTAGCCCGCTGGGGCTGGGGCAGCGCGGAAAGCCTGAAAGCCCTGCTGCAAGCCGGCGCTAAGGTAAGTGATACAAACTACATCGGCGAGAACGCCCTGCATGCCGCTGCTGCAGCGGGCAACAAAGAATGCTTAATCCTGCTGCTCGAGGCCGGGGCGGACCCCACCGCCACCACACGCGCGGGAAGAACTCCTCTTATGGTCGCGGAGCAGTACTACCAAGAGCCCTGTGCGCGCATTCTCCGCAAGGCTGTAGCAGGCAAAAACTCAGTGGCCGACAACGGAACGCCACAGTAAATACGCTATCATCAAGCGCAGCACAAGCGCATTGCACATGCCCCATGTCACGGCCAGCGTAAGCCGTGTCTTCGGCTTCCATTTGCAGCGCTTGATTAACCAAAAGAAAAACAGCGCGTAGAATACGCTGGACAGCATCACCGCCCCACCGAAAGAAGCCCCGGTAGCCGTCAGCGCGCGAGCCATGGGCAGCACAAAAGCGCAGGCGCACCACAGCAGGCTGTCAATCTCACCATAAGCCCACGCCACCAGCCCGCTGGGCAACACCAAGCAGAGCAGCAGCGTGTACCACGCCACCTTGCTGTATCGCTCTTGTTGCGTCGGTATGTACATAAGCTCTTACCACTTACCTTTGTTGAAGCGAGACACCTCGCGGCGGGCTTCCATCATCTCCACCCTGGCCTTGAGGTCATAGCGCTGGTCGCGGTGGGTTTTACCGCGGCCGATGCCGATTTCCGCCTTCACCTTGCCGTTCTTCCAGTACAAACGCAGCAGCGGCAGGGCAAAGCCTTTCTGCGCCTGCTGGATTTCGAGCTTCAAAATTTCGCGCTTATGCATCAGCAGGCGGCGGGGGCGCTTCGCCTCATGCTGGAACCACTTACCCGCCGTCTCCCACGGCTGCACATCGCACCCGTAGAGGAAGAGCTGCCCCTTCTCCACACGGGCGAAAGAGTCCGCCACGTTCACCTTGCCGCAGCGGATGGATTTCACCTCCGTGCCGCGTAGCTCGATGCCACACTCATGCTTGCCGAGGATTTCATAATCTCGGCCTGCTTTTTTATTACTGGCAATCAGGCTTGATTGCGGTGCGGGTTTCTTTGCCATGGTGTGTCAGGTGGTGTAAAGATTCAGGTGGGGGTAAAAATGAGCTCGGCTACCGGGGCACCGGCAGCCGAAGCACGTAAAAAATCGGTTGAGCAGGTGTCGCGCGCGCTCAGCGCCCGAGCCTCGGCTGCCCTATCAGATGGAAAGATCCACCGTGGCGGAGATGACGCGGTCATCCTCCACCGGCGCAGCAGTGGCATCATCCGAGAACAGGGCCTCAAACATACCATCCGGGTCAGCACCTTCGGAAAGAGTGGCCTCCTCCGTTGCCTCGCGCCAAGTGATTTTACCCTCAATAATCTCCATGAGGGCGATGTCACCCGTGCCGGTTTCCGGGGTGGTGGGCACGAAGGGGTCCGCCCCGCGGTTGAGTTGCTGTACACGCTTGGATACGATATTGACCAGCAACTGGTTATCGCCTACGATCTGAGCAGCCTTTTCGATGAGTTCAACGTTCATGGATGGAAATGGAGTGGTATTTTCCGCCTTGTAGCGGTGGGGTATTATACAATGCTCTCCCTTGCTTTGCAAGCCTATATTTGTGTCAGTTGCAAAAAATATTGCAACACAATTCGGAGGCTGCGCAAAAAATGCTTGAAATGCAGGGGGAGGTATGGTAGATAGAGAGCATGTTAAAGCACACCATCTTCAGTTTGTTGGCGTGTGGCCTTGTAATGGCTACAGAAAGCTTCGATAACCTGCCCGGCGGCAACATCACCACGGGCGAAACCATGTACGGCGCACTGCAAGCAGAGGCCGGCCATGCGGAAATCGCTAAGGGCAAAGGCCGCAGCGGCGCTGCTGCGCTGCGCGTGCTCGGCGGTGAGGGCAAGAGCGCCCAAATCACCTTCTCCGATCCCACCAAAAAAGAGATTCCCTGCGATTTCTGGGTAGAGCGCTGGACGAGCAAGGCGCCGTTCGAGTTCTCCTTCATCGCCATCACCCCTGAGGGCGAGCAAACCCTGCACAAAGAGACCAAGATGGGTCCCGGCGGCTACAAGCTGCATGTGGAGGCCAAGCTGCCTGCCGGCACCACCGGCGTTAAGTTCCTGTGCACCTCCGCAGAGGGCGGTGGCGTGCTGATTGACGACTTCACCCTGATGGACGGCCCGATGGTCATCAAGTCCGTAACGGGCATACACCCCGGCGTGTACCCCATCATGAAGCGCGCCTACGTCAACCCCGTCATGGGCGTGGAAATCAAGACCGGCGGCGCTGAAAACCCCAAGACCCTCGACAAGGTAACCCTCAAGGTGGACTCCCCTGAGGATGTGGAGAGCGTGACCATCCGCTCCGGTAACGACAAGGGCATGGACTTCAGCCACAGCATCGTGTTCGGCACAGCCAAGCCCGCAGCAGACGGCACCGTCACCGTTGAATGCTCCGGCAATGTGCCCTCCGGCCAAAGCTACCTGTGGGTGGATGTGAAGCCCACGGAAAAGGCACTGGTAGGTGGCACCCTCACCTTCACGGACATGGTGACCACCATCGACGGCACCACCTACACCGCTGAGATTGAGCCCGTCACCCAGCGCATCGGCTACCTCGTGGCTGCACCCGGTGAGGCCGTGGCCAACCAGACCGCCGGCGGCACGCGCGACAGCATCGCCTTCCGCATTCCTGGCCTCATTCAGGCCCGCAACGGTCACCTCATCGGCTGCTTTGACGCCCGCTACACGCACGAGGGCGACCTCTGCGCCGACATCGACGTAGCTGCCGTTATCTCCGAAGACGGCGGCCAGACCTGGACCATCCCCTTCGTTGCCATGGACGCCGGCCCCGGCGGTGACAACGGCTGCGGCGACCCCTGCATTGTACAGGACAAGACCGGCCGCATCTGGATTCAGGCGCTCGCCTGCCACTTCTCCGGCGGCGCTTCCCTCTGGACCTCCAAGACCGGCTTTGACCCCAAAACCACCGGCCAGTGGGAGATGACTTACAGTGACGACAACGGTAAGACCTGGGCTAAGGAGCACGTGAACCCCACCGTTCAGATTAAGAAGGATGAGTGGACGACCATTCTTGCCGGCCCCGGTAACGGCATCACCCTCAAGGACGGCACCATCGTCTTCCCCGCTCAGATTTGGGAGCGAGGCGCCAACCCGCAGTGCATGAGCACCATCTGCTACTCCAAGGACGGCGGCAAGAACTGGGTATACGGCACAGGCGTGCCCCACAGCACCTCTGAGTGTCAGGTGGTAGAGCTCAAGGATGGCTCCATCATGATTAACTGCCGCAACGAGGCTCGCCAGGGCAAGCGCATTGTCTACGTCACCAAGGACCTCGGCAAGACCTGGGAGCCCCACTCCACCAACCTCTCCGCCCTGCAAGAGCCCACCTGCCAAGGCTCCATCGTGAAGGTCAAGACCAAGAAGTACGGCACCCTCATGCTCTTCTCCAACCCGAAGAGCGGTGGCCGCAACCACATGACCATCCGCACCTCCAAGGATGACGGCACCACGTGGAACGAGGGCTACCTCTACGATGTGCGCCAGTGCATGGGCTACTCCTGCATCGCCATGACGGACGATGAGCACGTCGGCATCTTCTACGAGACCTGCCACACCAACGGCAAGAACGGTTGTCGCGGCATCGGCTTCATCCGCATCCCCCTCGAAACCGTAGTCACCGGTAAAGAGGTGCCTGCCAAGCCCGCCGGCATCAAGAAGCGCGCACACAAGCCCAAGAAGCGCTCCCGCCGCTAAAAGCACATAACACAAAGCTCACCAAGCCGCAGCCTGCCCCGCGCAGCCTGCGGCTTTTTTTTGCGGGGGGCTAATCCAACCCGGAGCAAATAACGCATTCCCCCCCCTAAACCTTAACACGCGGCTCTAGTTTATTGTTGATTGCAGACTGCTCGATAAATCGGAATTTGAAGAACAGATTGCGAGCCGTAGGCGAAGCCGAATTCGGAGCCCCGGAGGGGCGGTATACAATAGCCCGGCGGTGGAGCCCCGTAAGGGGCGGCCTGTGAGGGCGTAGAAAGCGAAGACTCGAAGCCCCAAACCCCGGGAAACGCCCGAAAAAACAAATGCGAACCCCGGAGGGGTGGCATAAAGCGCGGCGCAAAAATGCCGCATTTTTTCAAAATGACGCGAACATGATAAAACACGCGCCCTCCCCGGCTCGGAGCGTCGCGTCGCTCCGGTCCTCGCCATTATATGTCGGCCTACGCTGCGCAAATAGCTGCATCAACCATAAACTCAAACAGACCCAACCTTGAATTTTCAGGGCGTTACAGGGCGTTACAGGGCGTTACAGGGCGTTACAGGGCGTTACAGGGCGTTACAGGGCGTTACAGGGC
>CAJGCY010000101.1 GCA_904501955.1 uncultured Akkermansia sp.
ACTCTTGCGAGACCATCAGGTATTAATCCCAGTTTCCCGGGGCTATCCCTGTCTCAGGGGCAGGTTGCTCACGTGTTACTCACCCGTGCGCCACTCAGTGACCGAAGTCACTCCGTACGACTTGCATGTCTTATCCACGCCGCCAGCGTTCGTTCTGAGCCAGAATCAAACTCTCCATAATATATTTTAAGAAATTGCTGGACCAATGAATCCGAAGATTCATCAGTACCGTGTAACCTCGCTCCGAAGTTCCGAAGAACCTCATCTCGGCGTAGGCCACGGCACGCGTCACGACCTTTTCCTTCCCTCTCTTTAGCCTCTCCGGCACCCCGCCCGGAAGGTTGTATCCGGTGGCGAGCTTCTCAGCTCAGCCTTGGTGCCACGGAAAGTCCGTGAAATTGAAAACTGCCTCGCTCGGCTTTGCCTCACTGACTCATTCGAGCCGCTCGGCCTTTCGAGCTTCACCGTGTCGGTGTGCCGAGAATTATACATGAAACGAGGCGACACGTCAAGCTCATTTTTGAAGAATTTTTCAGAATTTTTGCAGATTTTTCGTAAAACATTGAAAAATCAATGCTAAAAATTTGCACTTTTTTGTACAGAAAATCGAATTTTCCGAAAACCGGCGTAAAAAGAAACGCAAAAGTGAAGCAAATTCCACAAAAAATCGGTTCAAAATGCAAAAATGCGCACTTTTCGCGTCAAAACCGCGTTTTTCCGCACCACTGCCCTACCCCACTACAGCACATATCCACCGCATAGTAAAGAACTAACGAAACATTTTTTTGGAGAATGGCCGTGCAAATTGATGCTTGATACCTATTTGCACGTAGCGATAAATCGGAATTTGAAGAACAGATTGCGAGCCGTAGGCGAGCCTAAATTAGAACCCGCGTCAGCGGGTGACCTAACGTAGCCTAGGGCGTAAGCCCTAGGAAATGGGTAAAAAAATAAATCCGAACCCGCGAACCGTTGAGGCTTGCCGAAACGGTATGCGGGTGGCATAACCTTGCCCGGAGCACGTGAGTGCGAACAAATCCCGCATGTCTCAATCCGGCTTATAATGTCTCATTATCAATAGGATAATGAACATACAATCAAAACACGCGCCCTCGGGCTCGGAGCTCCCGTCTTCGCGTCTCGCTTCGCGCGCTTGCTACGCCGTGGCCGGCCGCTTCGCTACGGTCCTCGCATTATATGCCGCCCTCGTTGCCTTCGCGTGCGCTCAGGCAGCTCGGGCTCTATTTCTTTTTTTTGCTTGTTACCTATGGCTTACGCCATAGGCTAAGCTATATCACCCGCTGGCGCGGGTTCTAAATTCCGCTCGCTTGCGCTCGCAAACAAATCGCTAAACTCTAATTTATCGTGCAGAGCAAATGGCTGTATCAACCGTAAACTTTAACAGAGCCTTTTCCATATAATTTTCCATATAAGGTGGTTTATCCTTGACTCAGCAACAGGGGGCGATTATCTTATATTCACCATGAAAAAGAGCTTATTAACCTTTTTACTGACAACGAGTGCAGCCTTTGCGGACGACCTACCGGCATTAAATAACCGTTTGATGCTCGATGTACCCGAAGAGGCGCAATACGGGCAACGCACCACAGCCTTGATGGAAGCAAATCCTGCCGATACTGAAACACTTATATGGATTGGCGAGGGAGCCGACCGCATCGCCATTTATGCGCAAGAGCTTGATGTATCAGCTGATGCCGATTTTGATACGCAGGCGCAAAAAATCTTGAAAAACCGCAGCAATAAAGTATCGCCCGATTTTGACATCAAAAAGCTAAACGACAACATTTGGTACGCAGTGCGGACAACTGCCCCTACCGTACCGAATGGGGCAGACTTGTACGGGGAGTCTCTTATACGCCATACAGATAACACCCTGATACGCGTGAGTATGCTTTTTGCGCCTAATCTTGCCCCTAATGCTCAGCAATGCCGCGAATACGTAGAAAAGATATTTACAGGCATGCGCATTGGACAAGGCGTGCGTGAAGCCTCCGCCCGAACAGATAAAATCAACTTTTTCAATGAAATGGAGCTTCAAGTGGAGGTACCTGAGCACTATGTGCGCACCGTTAATCCGGGTTGCGATTTCATTTACACCACCTACACAAGATTAGCCGCAGCCGATGCTCCTACTGACTATTTCGGTATCTACTTGGGCGGACACCCGTCTTTTGAAAAAAGGGAGGATGCCAAAAAGACAAAGTCCACCACAGCGGGCAAAAAGGTCACTTGGTATTGTTATGAACCCGAGCCCGAGGTATATGCCGCAGAATGTTGCGTTCGGTTGACAAGTAAACTCAACTTTGATGAACCGCCCGTCTTCATGCACTTGATTATCAAAGCTCCTTCTGACGAAGCGCGCAGTGATCAAATAGAGCAACTCTCCAAAATCAAAAGAAAAAAGGCTCCCGCTCGCGCAAATAACTCACAGAAAAATTAACACCACGCTCCGCATTTGTTATATTGTAAAACGATATGAGAAACAACATTTTAATGAGCATTTTTGCATGTGCTTTTGCCTTTACGGGCAGTGCAGCGGAGGTAAAACAGCTGCCGGAGCCGACCAAAACGGGAGGCAAGCCGCTGATGGAAGCCATCGCCGCACGCGCGACCGGGCGCACCTTCAACCCCGAGCATAAGGTAGATGACCAAACACTCAGCGAGATATTGTGGGTGGCATGGGGCATGAATGAGCACGGCACTCGCACCATACCCACAGCTCGCAACAAGCAGAACATGGACTTTATGTGCTCACCACCGAGGGTACGTGGAGATACGAGGGCAAGGACAACACGCTGGTCAAGGTAAATGATAAGAACCTTATCCCCCTTTGCGTGCAGCAGGATTTTGTCAACAAGGCGCCGCTGCACCTGCTGTATGTAGCTAAGGAAGAGGGTTGGGGTGCAGCCCACGTGGGGTCCGCTTACCAAAATGTGTATCTGTATGCTGCCTCCAAGGGTATGCAAACGGTGATTCGTGGCATGATTGACCGCGAGGCTCTTACGAAGGAACTTGAGCTGACGGACGGCAAAAAGGCCATGCTGCACCAGGTGGTCGGCTATGCGGAGTAAAGGAAGCACTTATCCTCACGCATTTCAAAAAAAGGGCGGGTGCTACAGCACCCGCCCTGCTCTGTATATGGGGATTTATCGGGTTGAGGGGCGGCGGAGACGAGCAATGCAGTAGTAACAGAAGGGGATAAAGAAGATACCGATAAAGGTAGCCACGGACATACCACCGATGACGGTGATACCGACCGAGCGGCGGGCTTCCGCCCCGGGACCGGTGGCAAAGGCGAGCGGCAGACAGCCGAAGATGAAGGCGAGCGAGGTCATGAGGATGGGCCGCAGGCGCGCCGATGCGCCCGCGAGGGTGGCTTGCAGCAGAGGCATGCCCTCCGCGAGGCGATCTTGCGCGAACTCCACCACCAAGATGGCGTTTTTCGCCGCGAGACCGATGAGCATAATCAAGCCGATTTGCGCGTAGAGGTTCAAATCCATCCCGCACACCCAGAGCGTGGCAAAAGCGCCCAAAATAGCCACCGGCACCGATAATACAATGGATAAGGGCAGCGACCAGCTCTCATACAGCGAGGCAAGCAGCAAAAAAGCAAAGGCGCCGGACAGGCCGAGCATCATCGGCAGGCTGACACCCTGAGCCGCCTTTTGCACCTGATAACTCATGCCTGTGTACGAGAAGCCCATATCCGTGGGCATGGTGCGGTAAAAGGCGGACTCCAGCGCGGACATCACCTGAGCGGAGGAGACACCGGGAGCAGCGCTCACATTGAGCATGGAGGCATTATACATATTCTGGCGGATGAGAAACTCCGGACCGGAGGAAAAGCGGACATCCACCAGCGCATCCAAGGGCACCTGTGCGCCATTTGTGCCCGGGAGGTAGAAGTTGCTCAGCTCTTCCACATTCATGCGGCTATCCGCCTCCGCCTGCATGAAGACCTGGTACTGGTAGCCGTACAAGTTGAAGTAATTCACAAAAGAGCTGCCGAGGAAGGTTTGCAGGGTATCCATAGCGGCGGAGGGCTCCACCCCCTGAGCGAGAGCTTTGTCCACATTGAGCGTGATGATGTACTGGGGCGTATCCGCAGCCATCAGGTTCTGCACGGCGGCAACCTCCGGGCAAGCGGATGCCGCAGCGATAAAGGCGGAAGTCTGCTCCGCGAGGTAGGCGGCGCCCTTACCGGCGCGATCCTCCAGCATGAACGACACATCCGACGAGGCGCCCACACCGGGGATGGGTGGCGGGGTCATGGTAAAGGCAATGCCGCCGGTGTTCATGGAGTTGAAGACCGTACGCAGGCGCTGCGAGAGAGCGGCGGCACTTGCGCCGGCGGCATCACGCTCCGACCAGGGCTTCAAGGTAATGAAGAAGAAGGCATTATTAGGGCTTTGCACACCGGTGAGCAGGTTGAAGCCATTCACCATCACCACGCCGTCGATGGCGGGCTCCTTGAGCAGCGCTTGAATAATCGCCCGCGAGCTTTGCTCCGTAACGCCCAGCGAGGTGCCGTGCGGCATTTGCAGTGAGCCGTAAAAATAGCCCTCATCCTCCGTCGGCAAAAAGGCGGAGGGCACTTGCTCCTCCGTGGGGTAAATGCACACCACCACGCCCAGCAAGGCAAGCCCCGTGAGCACACCGCGCCGAATCAAGCAGGCGGAGGCCGAGGCAAACCAGCCACGCACACGCTCCAACCCACGGTTGAACCCACCGGCAGCCTTTTGCCACACACCGCCCTGCCCCACAGCCCGCGGGCGCAGCAGGAGCGCGCACAAGGCGGGGCTCAAACTCAGCGCGGTAAATGCCGAGATGAGGATAGACACACCGATGGTCACCGAAAACTGCGCGAACAATCGCCCCGTAATGCCCGGCAACAACATACACGGGAAAAACACCGCTGCCAGCACCAGCGCCGTAGCAACCACCGGCCCCGCCACCTCGCGCATGGCGGCAGACGTTGCCTCGCGCGGGGGAAGCCCGGCATCTATGTGCGACTGCACGGCCTCCACCACCACAATGGCATCATCCACCACCAAGCCGATGGCAAGCACCAGGCCCATGAGGCAGATGGTGTTCACCTCCATCCCGAACAGAGGGAAGAACAAAAAGGTGCCCACCACGCTCACAGGCACAGCCGTCAGCGGCACCAAGGTGGCGCGCCAGCCCTGCAAAAACACGAACACAACCGCTATCACCAACAGAAGCGCAATCTCCAGCGTGAAGATAATCTCCTCAATACCGAGCTTCACCCCCGTGGTCGTATCCAGAGCGAGGCTCAGCTCCACCCCGGGGGCAAGGGAGAGGCCGGCGAGCGTCTCCTCCACTCGCTGCACGGTTTTGAGGGCATTGCTACCGGGGCTTTGCGAGATGGCAATGATGGCGCAGGCCTCACCGTTGTAAGAGGAGCTCATGTTGTACGTTTGGCAGCCCAGCTCCACGCGAGCCACATCCTTGAGGCGCACCAGAGCATTCGAGTCCGCGCGCACGATGATATTCTCGAACTCCTCCACCGAGCTCAAGCGGCCGGAGGTACGCACGGTATAAGTGGTAAGTTGCGAGGGAGGGGCGGGTTCCGCGCCGACTTTACCGATGGGGTTCACACGGTTTTGCTGCTGCAAGGCATTGCTGACCTGCTGCACGGTAATACCCAGCGCCGCCAGCTTGCGCGGCTGCAACCAAATGCGCATGGCATACTGCCCCGCGCCGAACACCTGCACATTACCCACACCGGGCGTGCGCAGCAGCGGGTTCATCATGTTAATATAGGCATAATTGCTCAGCCACGTGGCATCATAACGCCCACCGGGCGCCCGCAGCACATACAGCAACATGGGCGGACCGCTCAGCGAGCGCATGGTAACGCCCATTTGCTGCACCTCCGACGGCAACTGCGCATTCGCCTGCGCATAACGCAGGTAGGACAGCACTTGGTCCATATTCGCCTCCGTCCCCACGTCGAAAAGGATGGACAAGCTCATATTCCCCTCATTCGTGGAGGTAGAGGTCATGTACTCCATACCCTCCACGCCACTCATCTGCTGCTCAATGGGCGAAGCTACGGAATCCACCACCGTCTGACAATCCGCCCCCGGGTAAGAGGTAGAGATACTCACCTCCGCCGGCACAATAGCCGGGTACTGCGCCACCGGCAAGGACAAGGCCGTGATTAAACCGCCTAATATCAGCATCAATGCCACGCATATTGCCACAACGGGTCGCTTGATAAAAAACTCATACATCACCCCGTTTTGACACGCTCCTACGAAAAATCGGGTAAAAGTTGTTTGATTTTGCGGGCGTTCTCAAGGAAAGAATCTGCTTGACGTGAGGGAAGCGAGGAGTTAGAATGAGAAACGCACAAATTTTTCATCTATGAGCACGGAGAACAGTACAGCCATCTATCGCCCGGGCATCAATGCCATTTTGCAGAGGCATGAGCAAATGAGTGCTTGGCTCTTTTTTACCATCATGGCGTTTTTGGTCATGCGCTTCGGGGTAGCGCCCACCAGCGTGAATATGGATTTGCGCTTCGACTATGACACGAACATCTATTACCTCATCGGCAATGGGTGGATGAACGGCGTGATGCCTTACGCCGAGTTGTCGGATTTGAAGGGGCCGATTGTGTTCTTGCAGCATGGGCTGGGCAGCTTGCTCACGCCCGGGAGTCACTGCGGAGTGGCACTACTGCACTGCTCACTGCTGGGTATATGGATGCTCTACAGCCTGAAGACCGCCTCACTGTTCGTACGCCGCAGCACGGCATGGGCGCTCACGGGCATTTTGTTCATCTACTGCCTGTATATGGCGGCGGGGCCGGCGGAAATCACCATGACGCTGCAGACGGTCAGCCTGTACCACGTGCTGGTGTGGGCGCGTGGCAAGAAGCACCGCTTTGCGGACAGGCATTTGTTCATCGCGGGGCTGAGTGTAGCGGTGGCAGTGCTGACCAAGTTCAACCAAATGGTGTTCTGGGCGCCGGTGATACTGCTGATGCTGTGGGTGAACCGCGAGCATTGGCTGCGAGGCCTGGGCATGCTGGTGGCAGGATTTGTGCCGCCCATTTTGCTCACAGTGGCGTATTTTGCCGCCACGGGAACGCTCGGGGCGCTGTGGGAGGAGTACATCATGACCGCCATCCGCTACGGTAGCCCGAGCTGGGCGGAGAGTGCCTTTGTGACGGAGCACCTCAAGCTCATCGCCAACATCACCCCGGAACACGTGCGCCAGCTCATCCCTTGGGGGTGGCTGGTGGTGCCGGGAGCGCTGCTGCTCTTCATGTGGGTGCGCCCCTTCCGCAAGATACGCTACGACCGCAAGCGCGCCACCTTGCTGGTGCTGTGGGCAGCGTTCATACTGGGTGCGCTGGCGAATTTCCGCGGGGAGCATGCGTTCTTGCACTACTACTTCTACTTTTACCCCTATGTGCTGCTGAGCCTCGTGGGCATGGAACTGGTGCTGAGGCGGCGCATCCGCAACCGCAGCGTGCGCCGCGTGCTGCGCGGCATCGGGTTGATGACTCCCTTTGCCACGCTGATGGTGGGGGTGAGCATTCCCGTGTTTGTGAATGCCTTTAAGGGACACAAGGGTGTGGCACAGCTGCGCACCAACATGAGCAGCCTACAGGCACACCTCACCCCGCATAAGGAGGATTACCTGCTCATCGACTCCACGAATTACCTCGCCCTGTACCGACTCACGGGCACGGTACCGCCCATCAAGCACTTTATCCCCCAGCTCACGCCGGATGGTGAGGGCATTTTCCGCCGCGAGCTGACGGAACACATCCGTACCCACCGCCCGCTTTACCTGGTGGGCAACGAGCGCGACTGCGACAAGTGCCTGAGCATCATCCAAGCGGCGGGGGGGAATTACCAACGCGTGGAGTTGAGCGAAATACCGGGCTGCGTGGCTATGCCGAAGAGCAGCGGCTACCCTGCCCCGGCCATCTTCCGCAGGGTGGACTGAACGCGCGTTACTCATATTTTTTCAGAGAAGGCATAAAATGCGCTTGCTTTCGGAAAAAATAGGGTGTAATAATAGTGACGTATGCCTACAACCATTGAGAATTTAAAGACCGCCATCATCGGCGAGAGTACGGCTTGCGCCATGTATGCCTCCTTTGCCAGCAAAGCACTGCAGGAGGGCTACCCGCAGATTGCCAAATTGTTTGAAGCGACCTCCGCCACGGAGCGCATTCACGCCGCCAACCACACCAAGGCCCTGATCAAGATGGGTGAGCAGCCCATTGAGTACGATATGAGCTGGCACGTGGGCACCACCCTTGAGAACCTGAAAGAGGCGTTCAAGGGCGAGACCTACGAGTACAGCGAGATGTACCCGCCCATGGTAGCTCAGGCTGAGGCAGAGGGCGCCAAGGATGCCCTGCGCAGCTTCAACTGGGCGCTGGAGGCTGAGAAGGTGCACGCCGCCATGTATGCAGAGGCTATCCGCCAGCTGGAAAGCGGTGAGCCGCTGAACCTGCCGAAGGGTTATGTCATCTGCCCGCTGTGCGGTGATACATTCCCCGTGGAGACCGCCCCGGAGAAGTGCCCGCTGTGCAACATGCCCGCAGCCAAGTACATTGCCCTGCCGTAAGATACTAACCATTAACCCATTCTCAAAGGGGCGCCTCGCATGGAGGCGCCCCTTTTCTGTGGGAAAATGGATGATTTCCCCCGTTCAAACGGCACTGTTCGTGCGCTTTTGCGGAAGAAATTCCACCATAATAGTTACAAAGCGTGCAAAAACACCTCAAAAAACCGAATTTGCACACACTTGAAAATCAACACATTAAACATTTATAAAAAAATATTTCATAAAAACATCTTTTTTGGCTTGACGAAACAGCTAGAGAAAGCTATAATTCCTGCGTCCTTGGAATCAGACGTAAAACCGATTCTTGGGTCCGAAAAGGGTCCATTTCATAGGGTAGTTGGGCTCCCGGCGGTCTTCGGATCGCCGGGAGACTTCCTTTTCAGGGGTAAGCAATTTTTGCATGCGAGCGACAGCGAGCGGAATTCAAAGCCCCGTGGTAACGGGGCGGCGGACGTTAGGCAGGGGTGGAGCGGCGAAGCCGCGGAACCCCTGTTAGGGTAAGAAATTTAACTGGAACCCAGGGAACCTGTGGTGACAGAATGCGTGGCTTAAATTGCCGTATCGACCACAAAACAAATGCTTTGAAAAAACGTGCCACCCCGGCTCGGAGCTTCG
>CAJGCY010000102.1 GCA_904501955.1 uncultured Akkermansia sp.
CGAGCAGGGTAACTCCGCCTTGCATGTTGCTGCCCGCACGGGTAAGGCCCTCTGCTGCTATGCTCTGCTGAACGGCGGCTTGAATGCCACGCTCAAGAACAAGGCCGGTGAGACTCCGCTGATGCTCGCCGCTCTGAATGGCCACACCATGGCTGTGCAGTTATTCGTCTCCTTGGATAAGGCGGAGATTAAGGAGGATGCCGCCGCTGTGGCGAAGGCTTTGGCTGGTAAGAATACCCCGAATGCTCAAGAAATTATTGCGTTGCTGAACGCTTGCAACCCCTCCGCTTGCTTGGTCAAGGAATACGAGTTCGAGCAGCGTCGCCTTGCCTCCGATGCTATCTACGCCAAGCAGAAGGCGGATGCTGAGGCTAAGGCTAAGGCTGATGCCGAGGCTGCCGCCAAGGCTGCGGAAGAGGCTCGTGCCAAGGCTGCTGCTGAGGCTGCCGCCAAGGAGGAAGCCCGTGTGCGCGCCATTGCTGAGGCTGAGGCTCGCACCGCTCAGGCCCTGCAGGTTATCACCGAGGCTGCTAACCTCAAGGCCGAGGCTGAGCGTCGCAACGTGGAGGCTGCTAACCTCAAGACCGAGGCTGCTCGTCAGATGACGGAGGCTTACAACATGCAGGCTGAGGCTGCCCGCCGCAGCAAGGAGGCCACGGATGCCACCGCTGCTGCCACTGCCGCTAAGGCTGAGGCTGCGAAGCTGACTGCTGAAGCTGCTGCTGCCAAGGCTGCCGCCGACAAGCAGGCTGCTGAAGCCGCCACCCTGAAGGCCGAAGCTGAGAAGCAGGCCGCTGAGGCAGCAGCTCTGAAGGCTGAGGCTGAGAAACAGGCTGCTGAAGCTGCCGCGGCCAAGGCTGCTGCTGAGGCTGCCCCCGCTCCGGAAGCTGCTCCCGCTGCCTGATAAGCACCTGAGCTGAAAATATCACCATTCGAGCGGCGAACCGAGACCCGGTTCGCCGCTCTTGTTCACGGTGATTCTCTCAAAACAATGTGGTAAAATTATGGATTGACAACCAATGAAAAAATAAGTAATCTGTTGTCCGGTTGAGATATCAGCCCATTCATAAAGAAACTTCTCCCCGCAAACTTAAACGAGTCGAACTCTGCGCTTATGGCAATACCCAAATTAAAATTGGAAAATATCCACGAAGCATTAAAGTATATTGATACGAACGGTGTTCCTGTCGCGCACCGGAGTACAAAGTATGATCTTGTCGCTGATGACGGTAAACTGTATCCTCCGAAGTATGTGATAGCAGTTGCTGCTCATTTGGCATACGGTACGGATATTTCAACATCAGATTTCAACGCTGTAGAAGCAAAGAGTTATCTGGAGGGCAACGGTTTTACTATTGATTCAAAAGGACAGGAGCAGTTCAAATTGATTATTACGGCTGATACTGTTGTTTCCTCTGACAATCTCTTTTCTATGGATAATATCAGTCTAGGGAATGACTATAAGCCTCTTGATGCATGGTTCGAGAGAGAAAACGGTGAGGTAATTAAACGTTCCCTCAGAAGGGGTGAAAAAAGGATTAGTAATCAGACTTTACCGCGTATAGCCTGTCAGGTTTTTGAAAAGCATCTAGCTTCTCTATCTGTGGAGGAGAAAGAGATGTTCCCTGTTTGCAAATACAACTCGGACAGCGATATGATTTGCGGTATTTTCGGAAGTGTAGACGAGTTCAAGAAAAAATTGCGCAATAGTATAGAGTATATGCGATACAATTATGACAATGGTCGTATGCTTGTTATATATTGCTGGAATATATTCTCAACAATCTATTTTGTGCAGGAATGTTTGAAGCGTTTTGGTACTCTGGGAGATAGTTTTATTCTTATATATCGAAAAAAATCCGAAAAAGACGCCTCTCAAGAGGAAAATGATGCAATTTCTAAGCCCGAATTTATGCCTCAGTCCGTTGGTTGTCGGAATCCTTACTCTACAATGTTACTCGAATCTCATAATTTGATTTTCAGGGGAGCACCGGGTACCGGCAAATCATATCTTGCTAAGGAAATAGCTGCGGATATTATCAGTAATGGATATGAAGAAAAGTATGAAGACCTTTCTGACGAGCAGAAAAATCAGGTGGAGTTTGTTCAATTTCACCCGAATTATGATTACTCTGATTTTGTCGAAGGTTTAAGGCCTAAGCTTAATGCTGATGGTTCCATGGGCTTTGAATTGAAGGATGGCATTTTCAAGAAGTTCGTAGCTCGCGCTAGAAAAAACTACGAGGATTCCCTCAAAAAGAAAGAAGAGATAGAAAAGGAACTTTCTATTCAGGACGCCATGGCGGAGTTTTTCTCCGGGGTGGAATATGGTAAGGATACCTTTCAAACAATCACTGGTAGTGAGTTTACCATTTTAAGCGTGGATGACCAGCACATCAACATTGCCATTCCGAAGAATCCGTCAGCTAACAAACTCTCCTTGAACTTGGATGAAGTCAGAAAAATGTTGGAATCCGGCCTGAATTTCGACAAAATCAAAGATGTTACGGCTTTTTTCGGAAAAATATATGCAACTCAGGCTTATTCTTATGACTTTGCCATTTACAAAGCCATAAAATCAATGAAAAGAACGCCTTCCAAGGTTAAGGTGAGCCTGCCTGAGCAGAAAAAATACATATTCATCATCGATGAGATTAACCGCGGTGAGATTTCAAAGATCTTTGGTGAACTGTTTTATTCCCTTGATCCCGGCTATCGCGGCATAGCGGGAGAAATAGCAATGCAGTACTCGAATCTGCATGCCGCCCCTGATGAGAAGTTCTATATCCCCGAGAATGTGTATATCATAGGTACCATGAACGACATTGACCGTTCTGTGGATAGCTTTGATTTTGCCATGCGTCGCCGTTTTCGTTTTGTAGAGCTTTGTGCTGATGACCGTGCAGAGATGCTTGAAGCCTTGAACAATGAGGAACTGAAAGAGGAGGCTCTTAGTCGAATGAAAGCACTCAACGCGGAAATTGTCGCTGTCGATGACTTGAATGCTAATTATCAAATCGGACCGGCTTACTTCTTGAAGTTGAAAACATTGAGCTTTGATAAGCTTTGGACGGATTATTTGAGACCTCTTCTTCGTGAATACATTCACGGCATGTATGATGAGGAGGGTATCATGAAACGCTTTGAAATAGCGTATGGCTATCCGAGTTCACCCCAACATGATGTAAATGAAGAGTCTTAGGCTTAAGGATAATTCGCAACTGTATAAAAGCGATTTTTCTCCGGTGCAAAAATTAACGGCTAAAATCGCTGATAAAACACTGCTACAGCTTGAACGTGAGGGGGTATTCGTGTTTCCGGAAATCCTCAGGGATGCTGAGGACATTACGCAAGAACAACTGATTCTCCAAAGCGTCAATGAGTCGTATCGCACGAGTAATGTGATGGGTTTCCTTGGCTACGGTGATGAGAGAATGGTAATTGAATCCCGTTTCTGTGGCTCCGGTGAAGATTTCTTTTTCCGGTATCTCTTAGATAGAGTCTTGGATTTTCCCAGTCTTGTGGAGTTTAGTTCCGATGCCGACATAAGCAATAGATTATTTAGTTTTTTTCTATTCCTGTTTCCTCGCTACCTTAGGTCTGCGATGCGGAAAGGATTGTTCAAAAAGTACACTCATCGTAGGTATAATGATGCGAATGTAAAAGGTTCCATCGATATAGCAAGGCACATCCGAATGAACACTCCTTTTATCGGCTCCATTGCATACAGTCAACGTGAGTTTTCTTATGATAATCATCTCATGCAACTGGTGCGACACACCATTGAGTTTATTAAGGGAAAACCATATGGAAATAAAGTCCTTGCCAATGTCAAAGATGAGGTAAAACAGGTAATAGACGCTACACCTGCATATGAGTTGTCTGATAGACTGAAGCTTATCGAATTGAATAAGAAGAATACAGTAGGACATGCATATTTCAGAGAATATCTGCCATTACAACGCTTGTGCCTTTTGATTCTTCGCCAACAAAAACATGTCGTGGGGGTGGGTACTCGTCAAATATACGGCATTCTGTTTGACGGCGCATGGCTGTGGGAAGAATACATCAATTCTCTGATAAAGGATATGTTCCATCACCCGATGAATAAAAGCGATAAAGGTGCGCAGCGTTTATTTGCCGGTAATTTCGGTCGCATTTATCCTGATTTCATCAGCCGAAACAGTGAGCGGAGACAAATTGCTGATGCAAAGTATAAGCCGATGGAAAATATAGGAAATCGTGATTATCTCCAGTTGTTGGCGTATATGTTTCGCTTTGATGCGAAAACCGGGTACTATATCTATCCTGAATCCGGTAAATCGCATGTACAGCAATTGAGAATGAATCGTGGCTCTACCTATGATAAAGTCACCCCACGAGATGATGTCTCTATATTCAAATACGGCTTGCAAATTCCTATAAATGCCCCGGATTATGGCTCTTTCATCAAGCTTATGAAGGATTCTGAACAAGCGTTTATAGACTTGTTTTGATATGCCTCGGGTAAAATAAAGGGCGACTTGGTATAACTGAAGAGACAGGCTGCGCGATAAATCGGAAGTTGAAGGGCAACAAAATCTATCGGAGCGTGGGACTTTAGTCCCACAAATACGCGCGGGGCTAATCCATAAGAGGGACTAAAGTCCCTCGCTCCGAGTGGATGAATGTTACAAATCACCCCTTCAAATTCCGATTTACCTTGCGACTGGCGGCATTAACGCTCGTACTGCGTTGGGTCGGGGATGTGGGCGGCGGCGAAGGCATCTTTGCGTTCGCGGCAGGTGGCGCAGCTGCCGCAGTGGGCGGCGCGCCCGCAGTAGCAAGAGTAGGTGTGGGTGAAATCCACGCCGAGCTCGTGCCCGAGGGCGGTAATTTGCCCCTTGTCGTAGTTAATGAAGGGGCGGAGTATTTGAATGTTGGCAAAGGTGCCCAAGGAGATGGCAGAGGCCATGGCTTCCATGAAATCCTCACGGCAATCCGGGTAGAGGGCGTGATCGCCATTGTGCGCGGCGATGACAATGCCCTCCGCGTCGTTGCTCTCGGCAATACCGGCGGCTATGGCAAGGAAAATACCGTTGCGGAAGGGGACAACGGTTTGTTTGAGATTCTCTTCCGCGTAGTCGGCGGAGGGGATTGCATCCGCCCCGCTGAGCAAAGCGCTCTGCAAATGGGCAGAGATGGAGCGGATGTCAATCTCGTGATAGGGGATGCCGAGTTGCTCTGCTTGCCGGCGCGCACAGGCTAGCTCATGCGTGGCGTGGTTGCTGCCGTATTGGAACGACAGCGCGCACACCACCTTATGGTGCTTGTGAGCCCAGTGCAGGGCGGTGGTGGAATCCAGCCCGCCGGAGAGTAGTACGGCTACGTTCATACAGGGCGGTTTTCCGGCTTGTGCTCGGCTGTGCAGGTAAGTTGAATACCGCCACGCGCGCCGAACTTGCCCTCCACTTTCATCCAGGCAGGGTCGACAGCAGCCACCAAGTCATCCAAGATGCGGTTGACCACCTGCTCATTGAACGCAGCATAGTTGCGGAAAGAGACGAGGTAGTATTTGAGGCTCTTGGTTTCCACCACCTTTTCCGCGGGGGTGTAGGTGATGGTCAGCTCACAGCTGTCCGGTTGCCCGGTAACGGGGCAAAGGGAGGAGAACTCATGCGTGGTCAGCGTTACCACGTAGGGGCGCTGCGGGCTGCGGTTCGGGAATGCCTCAAGCTTGGCCTCCTCCGGGGTGCGGAAGAACTCACTGTGCTTGCCGAGCAAGGAAAGGTCTTTGTTATCCATATTGTGTAAAATCAGGCTTTGGTGAGTTTGTAAGAATCCTTGCCGTCTTTCATCGCCCAGCCGAGCTCGGCGAGCTTGCCACGCAGAGCATCCGCCGTTGCCCAGTCTTTTGCCAAGCGGGCAGCCCAGCGCTCATCGGCAATGGCTTTGATGTCCTCCGGTACCTCGATGTCGGCATCCGGGTCAGGCAGTTGCAGCCCCAATGCCTCCATGATGAAGCGGAAGGCTTTCCATACGGCCTTGGCCTCCGCTGCATCCATCTCCGCGGGCTTCACCCCCTTGATGGCGCTGAACACATGGCCGAGTGCCTCCGGGCCGTTGAGGTCGTCCTCCAAGCTGTCCCAAGCCGCTTGGAACATGCCGAGGGCAGGGGCTTTCTTCACTAAATCACGATAGGTGGGCTCCTTTTCACCGCTGGCTTTGGCGAGCTCCTTGTCGAAGCGGCCGAGTTTGTTGAGGGCGCTGGTGGCGTCTTTCATGCCGGAGAGGGTGAAATTGAGCGGGCGGCGGTAGTAGGCGCCTGCCAGCACATAGCGGAGGGCGGCGGGTGTGTAGCCCATCTCTTGCAGCTGGTCGAGCGTGTACATGTTGCCGAGGCTCTTGCTCATCTTGGCGCCATCCACCAGCAGGTGGGTAACGTGGAACCAATGGCGGGCAAAGTGACCACCGCAGGCGCAGCGGCTCTGCGCAATTTCATTTTCGTGGTGCGGGAACACGAGGTCCACACCGCCGGAGTGCAAGTCAAAGGTGTCGCCGAGGTATTTGTGGCTCATGGCAGAGCACTCCAAGTGCCAGCCGGGGCGGCCTTCACCCCAGGGGGATTGCCAGAAGTTGGGACCATCCTCCGGGCGGCGGGCTTTCCAGAGCACGAAGTCAGCGACGCTGTCTTTCTCATACTCATCCGTATCCGCACGGCTGTTGGCCGTTTTGCCGAGGTCGAGCTCCTGGCGGTCCAAGTGAGCGAGTTTGCCGTAATCATTGTAGGAGGAGATGCGGAAGTATACGGAGCCGTCCTCGCTCTGGTAGGCGTGTCCGCCGTCCATGAGCTTTTGTACAATGTCGAGCTGCTCTTTGATGTGGCCTACTGCGCTGGGCTCTACGTGCGGAGCCAAGCAGTTGAGCGCTTTGCAATCGTCATGGAACTTGGCTGTCCACTTGGCCGTGTATTCACCCAGCGGCATGCCCTGAGCCTGAGAGTTGCGGATGGTCTTGTCGTCCACATCCGTCAGGTTGCGTACATGCTTGGTGCGCAGGCCACCCAGCTCTACCACGCGGCGGAAGACATCCTGCACTACGAAGGTGCGGAAATTGCCGATGTGCGCAGCAGCGTACACCGTCGGTCCGCAACAGTAGAAGCGCAGCTGCTTGCCGTCCTCTGCCTGCACGGGCTTCATAGCCCCCGACTGTGTATCATATAAGTTCAACATAACGCGCGTAGTATGCCTGCGCGCACGCTTTTTGTCAAGCATGCAGGGCGTCACAAGGCGGGAATTTGTGCATTTCTGAGAAATTATGCTTGCTATGTGCGGGGATATATGGCAGATTATTGTCATAAATAATACTTTTCTGCTATGAAATTGCTTCATTGGATAACGGCATGCGCCGTGGCTGCATTCGGGCTCCCGGTTTTGGGGGCGGATACCCCTGTTGCCGATTCTCCGCTTGCGCCGGTGGATGAACCCGTAGTTCTGGCTCAGTCTGAAGACGATGATGATGCCGCTTCGAGTGGTAAGAAGAAAAAGGCAAAAAAAGATAAGAAAAGTAAGAAGCGCAACGTTGGCAAAGCTGCTCAGCAAAAACGCAAGGAATTGCGTGATAAAGGTGTGCGTAATGTGCGTGCCAAGTCACCCTCCGGCTGGCCGGACAAAATCCCCGTGCCGGAAGATACCAAGCTGGTGAAGGGGGAGAAGCAGGGGCAATTTTTCGTGTACGAAACCAATAACTACATCTTCTTCACCCCGGTGGAGATTGATGAAAATGCTTGCGATACTGTCGGTCGCCTCTTCGAGTGCGCCTACGCTGCCAATAAGGCTGTGGGCGAGGTAGTGCCTGTACCCCGCACGGAGGAAGACCGCGAGGGCAAGAAATACAAGGTGGAGCTGTGGCCCACCAAGCAGCAGTATATTCAGCAGGGCGGCCCGCTCTCCTCTGCGGGTGTGTTTCAGTACAGTGCACGCCAGGGGGTTACCCCCATCACTTCGCAGAGCCTTGCCACTGACAAAGTCATGGTGCCCTTTGAATCCCTCGGGCTTTCTTCTGAAGGTCGCGTGGTGAAGAATGACATCGAGACTCACACCTTGGTGCACGAGCTTACGCACCAGAACTTCGTCTTCAATGGTTTGCCCATTTGGTGCAATGAGGGCTGGGCGGAATATATAGGCTATGTGCCCTATGTGGGTGAAGATTTGGATTTCACCCGCTGTTTCTCCGTAATATTGCACAAGGCACAGGAGCAGGCTTCGCATCAGATGCTGGATTTCCCCTTCACTCTGGAGGAGTTCTTCTCCATGAGCCAAGAGCAGATGTATAGCTACATGGGGCAGGGTAAAGATACCTACACCCTCTCCGCCATGATTATCACCTTCTACGTGCACCTTGACGGTAAGAAGGGGGTGGAAGCGCTCAAGAAATACATGCAAGCTTTGTTGGATGGTCAATCTCATGAAGAGGCAGCCAAGCTGTTGATTGAGCCCCATAAGAACCTGAAGAAGCTCCAGAAAGACTTTGTCAAAGCCTGGAAGAGCAAGAAGGTGCAGGTTTCTTTCAGCGAGGCGGATGATTGATGCCGCCTCGGCTGAAAATAGATGAAACAAAAAAACGCTATGGTGTGAGGCCATAGCGTTTTTTGTTGAAGGGTACTTCTGATAAGTTATCCGCGCTCGATAAATCGGAAGTTGGAGCACCGTTAGGTGCTCCTCGCGTGAGGCTGTTAGGCCGAACGTTCGCGCGAGCGCCAGCGAGCGTTCGCGTGTAGGGGCGTAAGCCCCAAGCGTTCGCGTGAGTGACAACGAACGTTCGCGTGAGCCGTAGGCGAACTGAAATGTGTATTACCGCGGGCGCCTGCCCGCCTAACTTGAAGCCCGTAAGGGGCGACGGACGTTAGGCAGGCGGTGGAGTGAGCGTCAGCGAACGGCCTGCGAGGGCGTAGAAAGCGAAGACTCGAAGCCCCGAACCCCTGTATAGCAACAAAAAAGAAAATGGAACCCAGGGAACCTGTGGTGACATATAATGGCGAGGACCGTAGCGAAGCGGAGCTCCGAGCCGGGGTGGCGCGTCTTTTGTTTGTGCGTTAATATCCCATTGATAATGCGATGTCATAAGACGAATTAATGCATACGGGATTTCTTCGCACTTACGTGCTCCGGGAGGGTTATGCCACCCGCATACCGTTTCGGCAAGCCTCAACGGTTCGCGGGTTCGGATTTGTTTTTTTACCCATTTCCTAGGGCTTACGCC
>CAJGCY010000103.1 GCA_904501955.1 uncultured Akkermansia sp.
CACCGCGACACGTCCGGGCTTGTCACAGCGCTTCATGAGCAACTGGGCCACCACACCGCGCAGGGAGCCGGCAAGCATGGTGCGGGCCTGAGCCTGCTGCTCTGCGGGGAACACGTCGATGATACGGTCAATGGTCTTGCGTGCGTTGTTCGTGTGCAGGGTGCCGAACACGAGCAAGCCGGTCTCTGCAGCGGTGAGGGCAAGGGAGATGGTCTCCAAGTCACGCATCTCACCCACGAGCACGATGTCCGAGTCCTCACGCAGAGAGGCACGCAGGCCGTCCGCGAAGGTGGGGCAATTGGCCGGCACCTCGCGCTGGGTAATGATACTGCGCTTAGAGGGGTGCACGAATTCGATGGGTTCCTCAACCGTGATGATGTGGCGGGAGAAGTTCGTGTTGATGTAGTCGATGAGCGCGGCCAAGGTGGTGGATTTACCGGAGCCGGTGGGGCCGGTAACCAGCACGAGGCCGGAGCGCATCTCACCGAAGCGCTTGATTTGCTCCGGCACGTTGAGCTCCTCCATGGTGAGGATTTTGGTGGGGATGAGACGGAACACGCAGCAATAACCGCGCTGCTGCTTCATGTAGTTGCAGCGGAAGCGGGACTGGGCGTCCATCTCATACGCGAAGTCGGCATCACCCTCCTCCTCAAAGCTTTTCCAGAGTTTGGGCGGACAAATGGGCTCCATGAGCTCCACCATATCCTCATGGGTGAGGATATCCTCCGCTATGGCAACAATGTCACCGTGCACGCGGATTTTGGGGGGTTGGCCTTCGGAGAGGTGCAAGTCGGAGCCACCGTTCTCCACGAGAGCCTGAAAGTATGTATCGATTCTGTGTTTCATTGATGTGTGAATGTTTGTGAATTAGACTCAGGCTTCCGGGTTTTCGGAAAGGAACTTCTCCATCATGACGGCATCCGTAGCGCGCTGGCGGCACTCCTCGGCGGAGATGACACCATCCATGTACAGCTGGCGCAGGGAGTCATCCATCAAGCGCATGCCCTGTGCCTTACCGGTCTGAATGAGGCCGGGAATCATGAAGGTCTTGCCCTCGCGAATACAGTTGGCAACGGCGGAGGTGTTCACGAGCATCTCGAGCGCCATGACGCGGCCGGAGCCGTCTTTCTTGGGAATAAGCTGTTGGGAAAGGACGCCACGCAGGGATTCCGACACCATGATGCGGATATGGTCGCGCTCCTCCACGGGGAAGGCGTCCAAGATACGGTCGATGGTGCGTGAGGCGGAGCCGGTGTGCAGTGTGCCGAGCACCAAGTGACCGGTCTCAGCCGCGGTGAGGGCGAGGGAGATGGTCTCCAGGTTACGCATTTCACCCACCATGATGACATCCGGGTCTTCACGCAGGGCGGCGCGGAGAGCGCGGGCGAAGGACTCCGTGTGGCGGTGTACCTCACGCTGGTTCACCTGGCAACCGGCGGGCTCGAAGACGGATTCGATGGGGTCCTCGAGGGTGATGATGTGGTCGTGGCGGTCGGAGTTGATGAAATCAATGATGGAGGCAAGCGTGGTAGATTTACCGGAACCCACGGAACCGGTCACAAGGATGAGACCGTTCGTGAAGCGAGTGAGCGGCACCACATACTCGGACGACAGGCCGATTTGCTCCATGGTGAGCACGTTGCTGTTAATGATACGGAAACAGATGTTGTACCCCAAGCGCTGCGATACGACGGATGCACGGTAGCGACCCAAAGAGTTGGCATAAGCAAAATCCACATCGCCGATTTCCTTGAGGCGGGCCCACTCTTTTTCCGTCAAGAAGCTGTCCACCAGCGCCTCAGCATCCTCACGGGTGAGGGTGGGCGCCCCCTCCCAAATGGGCTGCAGCGAACCGAAGCGCCGCCAAGAGGGCGGGCATGATGCCGGCAAGTGAATATCCGAGCAACGGCAATCCACGCCCTGCTTCAGGTAGGCATCCACATGCAAACTGATAATTATCAGCAGGTAGCCGGACTCCTGCGCATAGATGTACACGTGAAACTTGCCGTAGGGGGAATCCGTAATGAAATCCACAATACCGGACTCAGCCAAGGTGGTGCGCTGCTCCTCCGTGGTGCAGCTCTGCACAAGGGCGGCGGTATCCTCCGCGGAGAGCACCGCGGCATCCGGAGCAAGGGGAACGTACTGGGCAGACTCCATCCTATAGGGCTGCAAACCTGCCCCGAGGTAGAGAGAGGGGCTCATCGTGTCACGCCCTATCTCCAAGTATGCATGAATGTTATCAAAAATGTATGTATGGCTCATATCTACAGCAACACTCTACCACGTTGGAGCGGCGGATTCCAGCCCAAAATGAGCTTTACAGGCAAAAAATGAGCCCTGAGCACAATTTTATTCTACGGAACGGCGCTTACAACTTGCCAACAAGCCCCAAGATGTGCTATACTGACCGCAGTTAGAAACCTGCACCGTATATACAATATGGCATTCGAAACCGCATTCTTGGGAGCAAGCACCATTCTTGGCCAATACTGGACCAAGCGTCGCTTTTTTGACTACCTCATCAACAAGGACAACTTCCAGCTGACCTTCGGGCGCAGTTTCCGTATGATGGTGTACTTGGACAACGCCGTAGCAAACGGTCCGGAAAAAGTACGGGCGGATGTGGAGGCGGACACACGTGCCACGAATTACCTCATCAACCACTTGGGGGATATTAAGCCGGAATATACGGTGTTTGTGACTACATGCGACATGCTGCCGGCAGACGCGACGGAGCTCTCCGATACCATTGACAGCAGCGATGACCCCTACGTGCAAAATCGCATTAACCTGTACCGCGAGCTCAACAGGCAGTACGGGCGCGTGCTCAATGTACACCTGCCGGAGCTCGCCAACATCAAAGAGCGTGGCTTCAGCAAGGTGATTGACACCTTACTCAACCCGCCGGCGGAAGGGCCCCTGCCCTTGGCACCCATGGAGCTGCACCAGCTGTACTTCTCACAGCGTATTTTGGGTGATGTGGAGCGTTGCATTCCGCTGGGGCTGCAATCCATCATCCCCGCCATGCCGCCGTTGACCACAACGGAGATTGCGGAGGTGCTTGCACCGGAGCTGCTGGACAGACTGCCGGCGTACAGCCCGCAGGACCCGAAAGGCTCTAACCGCAGCTCCATCCACTCCTTCCAATGGCTTGACCCGAAGGACGGCTACCTGGTAACCAAGGAGGACCAGCTGGAGCTACTGAAGTTCTACTTCCGCCCGGATCTCATCTGATTTGCGCCGCCATGCTGAGCAAACTTTGGGAGAAGTACGGGGCGCAGTTCGTGCGTTTCTTTGTGGTGGGTGTGGGTGCCACACTGCTGCACTGGGGTGTGTACGTGGCGCTTAACTTCATGCTGGGGCTTACGGAGGAGCAAAAGTTCGCGCTCGTCTGCACCTCTACCGTAGGGTATGCTGTCAGCTTCATCGCAAACTACATCATCTCCCTGCGCTGGACATTCCGCACGGAGGGCAGCAAGGAAAAAGGCATCGGTTTTGCCTTCAGCCACGCTGTAAACTGGGGTTTGCAAACTCTGTTGGTGTTGGGCTTCAGCAGCATGGGGCTCGGCAGCTGGATGGCGAACACCATGCAAAGTCTACTGCCTTGGCTGGTGGAAATGCTCCCCGTACTGGGCGATGGGGCAAACTTAATTCTTCTACCGGTATTTGTGATTGTGGTACCGATTAATTTCCTGCTGGTGCGATTCTTCTTGACGCGAGGCGATGAGCAATCGTAAGAGAGGACGAGAGTCGCTCCCGCCAAGCAAAATTCGGGCGTTTATTTAAGCTTGGCGGTTGTTTTGAAGTGGAGTTTTGCCACCTCATTCAGGCGCGCCATGCCGTATTTATTAACAAAGGCCTGAGCAGCCTTCACCACGTGAGAAGAGCAGCCCAGCGGCATATCACACCCGGAGGCAGCTGCGGTATCCGTCATCCACTTCACGAAGCGCGCACGCGCCAAGATGGAGGCAGCAGCCACGGCGACATCACTTTCCGCCTTGGTGCGCTGCTCCAGCTGCACGGGAATGTGGCGCTTACCGAGAGCGGTTTTGAGTACCCATTCATTGGCAAATTGGTCACTGAGGGCGCGGGGGCATGAGGGCACTTTCTCATGCAAGGCTGCAATCACACGCGCATGCCCCCACGCGAGGAATCGGTTCAGGTTACCGAACTCAGTATAAAGCTCATTGTAACGCTTAGGGCCAATGCATACCACCTCATACGCAATGCCGGGCACTTTCACGATTTTTGCAGCAATGGAGGCTATCACTTTATCATCCGGAATCGCCTTACTATCCTTACAGCCTAATTTGACAAGCGCCTCCGCCGTGCGTTCGTCGGAATACACACCGGCTACAACTAACGGGCCGAAGTAGTCACCCTTGCCGCTTTCATCTACACCGAAGTGCGGGCTTGCGTCTACACGCGATGCAGCGGAGGATTGTTTCGGAGCGGTAGCGGACACGCCGGTCTTCGGGTCCACCAGCATCACAAACTCCAGGAACTCCGCAGCCCCACTCCCCTGCACCAGCAAGCGCCCGCGCTTGGAGTAGTACGTAACATTCACCTTGGGGCCGTTGAAAGAAAAGGCAGCATACTCACGCTCCGCCGGCTCAAAACCGGCGCGCGTTTGCAGCTTTTTTTTGAGAGCATTTGCCTCGGGTTGCGTCAATTCTATGGAATATTGAGAAGCCATGTGCGCTCTACAATGGCGCGAAATCGGCGCGGCGTCAACCCAAAAATGCAAAAAAATGAGTAATAACAAGGCAACAAAGCCATGTTGACGCAAAAAAATGCACATAAGTTGCTTTTTTTGCGTGCCAAAGAGAAAAAAATGATGTAAACTCTCGCCAGCTTCTTAAACCAAGCGAATCACAATATGGCTAATACGATTACAAAACGAGAGCTTGTTAATAAGATCTGCGCCGAGATGAACAGCGATCTCACGCAGAATGATGTACTTGAGGTAATCCAGAAGGCGGTGGATCTCATCACCGAGGCTCTGGGCAATGGCGACCGCGTTGTTCTTCGCAACTTCGGCACCTTCACCGTGAAGGAGGTTAAGGCCAAGATCGGCCGTAACCCCAAGAACCCCGACAAGGACGTGCCGATTCCTGCCCGTTCCGTCGTGAAGTTCAAGGTTGGCAAGACCCTCAAGGAGGCTGCCGCTCAGGTTGTTACCAAGTAACTTCATCCTTCTTTTTTCGCGACTCACGCGCGAGCAACACGAAGCCCATGGTTCACCGACCATGGGTTTCTGCTTTCTCTGCATATAAGTTTTTATTGATAGCAATCCGCGCGATAAATCGGAAGTTGAAGGGGGGGGGATTTGTAACATTCATTCACTCGGAGCGAGGGACTTTAGTCCCTCTTATGGATTAGCCCCGCGCGTATTTGTGGGACTAAAGTCCCACGCTCCGATAGATTTTGTTGCCCTTCAACTTCCGATTTAACGGTCGGCTGTATCAATCAAACATAAACAGTGACTCTACTTTCTGTCCTCGAACACTTTTTCGAATCGGAAGGGAACAGATTGCCCAGGCCGCATAGAGGGCCATGCGCGGGGGTGTTTTTTGCGCAGAGTGGCGGTTCCCTCCCAAGGGGAACTGAATTGCAGCAACCACGTGCTCTCCCCGGCACCATCCACGGCAGGGGTGCCATCAGGCTTCATGGTGCGGCTTTCTTCATGAAATTCACTCGTAGCGGGGGTATATTCATACTTAATTTCACGAGTACCGCCACTTGCAGTCGGCTCAGAATAACTGTGCGCCAGAGCATTCGGAAACGGGTAGCGTTTCTCAGAGATAGTTCCATCCGCCCCTGTCAGCTGCAATACCAGGCACCTACCTGCAAATACGGAAAAGGGTGTTACCTCAGGCTGACACACAATGAGGCCTCCATCCTCCGTCACCACACAGCGGACAGGCCCCACCTGCACGGCAAGGTATAATTTATTTTCCGGCAGCATCAACCCGGGCTCTATGGAGTCTATATGAAGAGCGCCACCCGTACCGTCCTTTCCCAAGCATCTACGCGCCGTGAGAGGCTTGCCTTTGCGCGGGGTAATGGTAGAGCAAATGTAGATGTTGCCATCAACAATCTCCGTGTGCAAGCGGATATTCAGCCTGCGCGCCCGCACCGTGATGGGCTCATGCACACGGGGGGAATACAGGTGCACATTGGCATCTTTGCCGAGCTTCACCTGAGCATCCCCCTGACCTTCAGAAAACTCCGCGCGGATATGGCCATAGCGAATCATCTGCACATCCGTCTCACGCGAGGGAGAAATGGGCGCAGCCTCCTCCTGCAATTCACGTTTCATACCGCCGACTCGCACCGTAGCACGGTAAGATTGGCGTAAGGGCTTCTTGGTTCTCGGCGTTTTCCTCGACTCGTGGTACAGGCTTAATTCAACCGCCGTCTCCCCCCATTCAAAACCGATGCTGCTCACCTGATTCGGAGGCGCAACCCTCGCCTCGGCTGCAATTGCAAAACACCATGCGAACAGCATGCATAACACCATTTGGAAGTATTGCTTATTCATCTTTACCATGGTAATGCACGCAACGGCAGCATCCGCGAAACTATTTTTTGAAAAACTCCTAATTTTCGTTACTCGTCGGCACATACTCACCAAAAAGAAACAAAAAGCACAAATTCGCGCTTGATATTCAGCAAGAAAAGCGTATAATAACGCCCGCGCGCCCGCCGGTGTGGCTGCGCGTGCAGAACCAAGATACAGAAATCAGACAATGAATAAGAATCCCCGAGTAGCTATCGTGGGCGCCACCGGTGCGGTGGGCGTCGAGCTTCTTTCCTGCCTTGAGAGCCGCAATTTCCCGCTCTCTTCACTGAAACTTCTGGCATCTAAACGTTCTGCCGGTAAACAGGTTGCATTCCGTGGCGAAATGCTCACCGTTGAGGAGCTCACCAAGGATTCCTTCGGTGATGTAGACATTGCTCTCTTCTCCGCCGGTGGCGATATTTCCCGTGAGTTTGCCCCCATCGCCGGTGCAGCCGGTTGCGTGGTCATTGACAACTCCTCCGCTTTCCGTCAGGATGCTGATGTGCCCTTGGTAGTGCCGGAAATCAACCCCGACGCAGCCTTCAATCACCCGCGCAACATCATTGCCAACCCGAACTGCACCACCATCATCACCCTGATGGCTCTTTACCCCCTGCACCTTCGCTTCGGGCTCAAGACCATCATCGCCAGCAGCTATCAGGCTGTGAGCGGCAGTGGTCAGCACGGCATCACCGAGCTGGAGAACCAGGTACGCGCCATCTCCAACGGTCACCCGGTAGAGATTTCCACCTATCCGCGCCAGATTGCCTTCAACGTACTGCCGCAGATTGACAAGTTCACGGACACCGGCTACACCAAGGAAGAGCTCAAGATGCTCAACGAGGGTCGCAAGATTATGGAGCTGCCGGAGCTCAAGGTAACCTGCACCTGCGTGCGCGTGCCGGTATACCGCAGCCACTCCATTTCCTGTGTGGCTCAGTTCGACAAGGAGGTGGATGTAGAGGCCGCCCGCGCCTGCTTCGAGGGCATGCCCGGTGTTGCCCTGATGGACGACCCCGCCAACAACGTATGGCCGACCCCGCTTGACTCTACCAATGGCGACACCTGCTACGTGGGCCGCATCCGCAAGGATTTGGCTATCGACAACGCCCTCAACCTCTGGGTAGTGGGTGACCAGGTGCGCAAGGGCGCCGCCCTCAACGCCGTACAGATTGCGGAGTTGCTTGTCAGCCGCGCCTGATTTTCAAACGCTTTACACCAAACGCTTTCCGTCACCATGGACATCAAGGCTCTCATTCGCGAAAACGCTCAGCTGGTGGAGGCTCGCCTGAACGAGCTTCTGCCCGGGGAGGACATTTCCCCCACCACACTGCACAAGGCGATGCGCTACAGCGTATTTGCCGGAGGCAAGCGCATACGCCCCATGCTGTGCTTGGAGGCATGTCGCGCCTGCTGCGGTGAGGTAGAGCCCGCACTGAATGCAGCCTGCGCGCTGGAGGTGCTGCACACCTACACGCTGATTCATGATGACCTGCCCAGCATGGACAATGACGACCTGCGCCGCGGCCGCCCCACCAACCACAAAGTATTCGGTGAGGGAGTCGCCATCTTGGCAGGTGATGCCCTGCTGACGGAAGCATTCGCCATGCTGGCCACGGTGCCCGCTAACGAGCGCTATGACGTGCGCGACTACGTGGCAGAGCTTGCATACCGCACCGGCAGCCTCACCTTGGTGGGTGGCCAAGTGCTGGACTTGGAGGGCGAAGGCCGCAGCCTGAGCACGGATGAGTTGCGCGCCATTCACATGGGCAAGACGGCAGCGCTCATCATTGCCTCCGTACGCTTGGGAGGCATGGCCGCAGGTGCCACACCGGAGCAGCTGGAGGCTCTCACCGCTTACGGTCGCGACCTTGGGCTCGCATTCCAGATTATTGATGATATTCTGGATGTTACCTCCTCCCCGGAGGTGCTCGGCAAGAGCATCGGCAAGGATGCCAAGGTGCAAAAGGCTACCTACCCCGCCTTGGTGGGTATGGAGCAAGCCCGTGCGGAAGCCCGTGAGCTCACGGCTGCCGCCCGCGCTGCGCTGGATGTCTTCTCCGACAAGCGTCGCGAGGCGCTACTTGCCATCAATGACTACCTGCTCAAGCGCGATTATTGATACCGCCTGCAAACACTTTCACCACCGCCCGATGCACGCAATCGGGCGGTGTTTTTTAGGGAACTTCTAATAAGTCAACTGTGTCCGATAAATCGGAAGTTGAAGGGGTGAGATGGTGGGGAAATTATGCGAGCGAAAGCGAGCCTAAATTTGAGCCCCGGAGGGGCGCTATATAATAGCCCGGCGGTGGAGCCCCGCAAGGGGCGGAACCCCGGGAACCGCCCAACAAAATAAATGCGAACCCCGGAGGGGTGGCATAAAGCGTGGCTCAAAATACGGCATTGTTTCAAAATGGCACAAACACAAAAAACACGCGCCCACCCCGGTTCGGAGCTTCGCTTCGCTACGGTCCTCGCCATTATATGTCGGCCTACGCAGCGTCGCTTCGCTCCGTCGCTCCGGGCTCAATTTTCTTTTTTTACGCTACCCGGGGTTCCGCGGCTTCGCCGCTCCACCGCCGGGCTATTTTATAGCGCCCCTCCGGGGCTCTGAATTCCGCTCGCTGTCGCTCGCAATCTGATTTTCAAATTCCGATTTATCG
>CAJGCY010000104.1 GCA_904501955.1 uncultured Akkermansia sp.
AATAGCCCAAGGCAAGCCGCGTAGCGGCGCAGCCTTGGGTATGGTGAAAAAATGAAATTGAGCCCGGAGCGACGGAGCGTCAGCGACGCAGCGTAGGCCGACAGATAAGGGCGAGGACCGGAGCGAAGCGACGCTCCGAGCCGGGGCGGGCACGCATTTTATTTAGATGAGTGCCAATAATTTGCGGGAATGGATGGGGCCTGCCTGCTGTCGGCCTCCTCAGCTCCGCTTCGTCGGACTCCAATACCTTTTTTTGCTTATACCCAAGGTTACGCTGCTGACGCAGCTCCACCTTGGGCTATTACACTTTCGCCCCGCGTTGCGGGGCTTCAAATTCCGCTCGCTTCGCTCGCCAACTTCCGATTTATCGGACACTGATGACTTATTAGAATTTTCCATCAACAAACAACCGCCCCTCGTCCATCATGGCTGCACACAAATAGCCGTGGAGCCATCAGAATGCAAAGAAAGCACGTAATGCAAACCATCTTGTACCATGTGGCGTTTTTCAAAGCAAAGAGCGGGCTTACCGGAGGCATCCCAAAAATACTCCCGCAGCAGCGTACCATCCGCAGCGTATTCACACACACGCTCAGCATACCCCAGCGACTCATTGTTACAGGGCATACCATCAGCACCTTGGTAACACTCCCACTCCACACGGCCCCGGGCATCCGTGCGCACGACATGCTCACAGCACGCGCGCGCACTCAGCATGGCCATGCCGTCTGAGTTGCACATTCTGCTGCGGGCAGAGCGCGCAGAGGGCGTCTTGTACTCCAACAAAGAGCATGCACCGCAAGCAGGGTTCATCACCGGGTGCGACTGAGCATCCTGCCAAACAGTGAGCTTGTTCAATGCATCATGCGTGAGCGTTTTCTTCTCAACAGCAATACCGTGAGCGTTATTGCAAGGCGCGCCGTTCACATAGTTAACACGCTTTCTGCTCAAACCATCAGCGCTGTAAGAAAAGCGAACTTCACTTTCACCATCACTGTTGATAATGGGTTTTCCCTTACCATCCCAATGAGTAATTTGCAGCGGGCGCCCCTGGGCATCATAGCGAATACGCTGCTCTGCATAGCCCGGCATGCGGGGTACAACCAGCTGCCCCCGTGCGTTCTTCAGCGTACGGCGAACCGGGCGTCCTGCTTCATCATACGCATATTCGCGCACCGCCACACCGGTAGCATCCTCGACGGCTGCCCCCGCAGCATCAAAATTGGCCTTTCTCACCATGCGCCCGGCAGCATCATAGCTGATACGCTGCTCCGCAACCCTGCTGCCCGGCATGCAGGCCGGAGCCCCGTCCGTCCCGACATGCACAGCACGAACACACTGCCCCTGCGGTGAGTAGTCCAGGCGAATATGGCGCATGCCCTTCAGATTTTCCGCAGCCAAGGGTAAACTACCGACGCCCTCCGGCGGCAAAGCATCGGCATAATTCACCATACCGGTAAAAAACAGACTGCGAGAGGAGGCATCCTGCGGCTCCTCATGCAACAAGAAATGGTACCCCCCCATACCCAGCACCCCCAGCAGCAATGATAGCACAGCTAAGGTCCCGGAATAGCCCCAAGCATACCTCATAAAGGCGAAAATCCTCTGTTTTAAGCTGTTTTTTTGCGCACTCATGCCATTTTTACATTAAATTCAGCATTAAAGTTCAATAACTTATAGCACGCAAAGGGAGTAAAAGTGCGTGCGCGGCTCAATAAATAGTGACAAAACGGCATTTTCCCCATTATACTTATACACGGCAAGAGCGCCGGGGCTGCTCCAATTCTGCAAAGAACTGCAATCCCCCCCATGCGCCACGCGGTCTGACCCCGCAGCTCGGGTAATCTGCAGCAACCGATTTGCCACACCACAACTAACACACTCAAACACACTAATACAACTATGGCTGATATTGAGGCTAATTACCAGATTAAGTACAGCGAGAAGTGGGGCAGCTTCTTGCAGCAAGAGGCTTCTCGCCTCGAAAAATACGTCACCGTTGAAACCGGGCTCTCCGGTAAGATGGTTGCCTTCGACCAATACGGGTTGCTGAACTTCGAAGAGAAGTTGCAGCGCATGCAAGCCACGGAGCTCAAAGATGCTCCTACCACGCGCCGCATCATGCACCCGCACATCTACACCCGTGCCATCGGGTTTGATGAGTTCGACGCCAAGAAACTGGCCAACATCGACATCCCCGTCAGCAAAACCATTGAGGGCTTGCGCGCTGCTGCAGGCCGCACGATGGACAAGGTGATGATTGACGGGTTCCTCGGCACGTGCTACACGGGTGAAACCGGCACAGAGGCTGTGGACTTCAGTGAAGATCAGGTCATTGAAGCGGACTACTCTGAAGACAGCGCCGGCACTGCCAGCAACCTGACCGTTGCAAAATTGCGCCGAGCCCTTGCCATGCTGCAGCAGGCCGAGGCTTGGAACGAGGAACGCCGTGCCTACGGCGATGAGTTGGTGCTCGCTTGCACGTCCTCGCAAATCAACTCACTACTCAAGGAGCCCGAGGTGTCCAGCTACGACTACAATACGGCCCGAGCCTTGGTGGAGGGTAAGGTGGATACCTTCCTGGGCTTCCGCATCATCCGCACCGAGCAGCTACCGCGCACCGCTGACGGCAGAGCATGCCTCGCGTGGGTGAAGAGCCGTGCCCAGTTCGGCATCTGGGATGACTTCAAAGTCAAAATCAGCGTTCGCGACGACTTGGAGGAGACCCTGCAAATTCGCGCCAAGTTCGCCTGCGGCGCCACCCGCCTGCAGGAGGATGCGTTCGTGAAGATTCTCTGCAAGGAGTAACACGCACCGTCACTGTGCGTACCAAAGGAGGCAGGGCTGCAAGCAGCGGCCCTGCCTTTCTGCACTGCGCAAATACGGAAATTCACTTACGATACGTACACAATAAAAACTTGCGAGAGCACATCTTCAGGGTATAATGGAGGCATGCCGACAGTCAGTTTATCACTCGGGGACAGGTCATACCAAGTGCATGTAGCCAATGGCGCACTGGATGCGGTGGGATATATGGCAGAGCGCTTGAGAATAAGCGGCAAAGCTGCCATTATCACAGACAGCAACGTAAACCCGCTGTATGCAAACCGTTTGGTACAAAGCCTGCAAGATGCGGATTACAGCTACTCCCTGCATGTTTTTGAAGCGGGAGAGCAAAGCAAAAACCTGCACACGGTTGAAACCCTGGCGGAGGAGATGGTGGCAGCCGGGCACGACCGCAGCAGCTTCATCATCGCCTTGGGTGGTGGCGTGGTAGGTGACATGGCAGGCTTTTTGGCAGCCATTTACTACCGCGGCATTCCCTTCATCCAAGTACCCACCACGGTAATGGCTCAGGTAGATAGCTCCGTGGGGGGCAAGACGGCGGTTGATATCAGCAGTGGTAAAAACCTTATCGGAGCATTCCACCAGCCCAAGCTGGTGGTGGTAGACCCCACCACCCTGCTCACCTTGCCGCCGAGAGTGCTAAGCGAAGGCATGGCAGAGATGGTGAAACACGCCATCATCCGCAAGCCGAAAATGCTGCAACAGCTGCAGCGTTTGGCTTATGAGTTGCAGCTCGGCTTCACGCTGAACACCATCGAACATCTTCCGGAAATCATTGCGGAAAATATTGAAATAAAGGCCCGCATTGTGGAGGAGGACGAGAAGGAAACCCGTGGTGTACGCGCCTTCCTCAACCTTGGGCACACCCTTGGTCACGGAGTAGAAGCCAGCGTGCCCTTCGGTGAGATTTTACACGGAGAAGCCGTAAGCTTGGGACTGCGCGGCGCACTCTACCTCTCCCGCAAGCTTAACGGGCTGAGTGATGCGGAGAGTAACGAGGTATTACGCACCTTACAATCGTTGAATCTGCCGCTCACGCTGCCCGCGAATGTCGATGTAGAGAAAGCTCTTGCATTGACTGCCTCCGACAAGAAGTTCAGCGGAGGAAACATCCGTTTTGTGTTGCTCAATGCGCTTGGGCAGCCCGAGTTCAGCGACAAAGTCAGTGCTGAAGACCTGAGAGAAGCCATGGAGCACCTCACCACCCCACTTTAACCTAACATTAAACGATTTATGACAGACCCCAGAACCACACAATTGGCTAAGGCACTGGTACGCCACTCTTGCCACGTACAACCGGGCGAGCACGTACTGCTGCAGTTGTTCGACGTGCCGGAGGAAATCGGCATCGAGCTCATCCGCGCCGTGCGCGAGGCGGACGGCATTCCCCACGTTCGCGTGAACAACAACCGCATCGAGCGCGAAATGCTCGCCGGTGCTACGGACGCTCAGTACGAATCCATTGCAGGCTTTGAGCTGGCGGAAATGGAAGCCATGGATGCCTACATCGCCATCCGCGGCAGCGCCAACAAGTTCGAGTTTGCCGGTGTGCCCGCAGATAGCATGAAGCTGGCCATGAAGCACATGCGCGCCGTGCACAACCGCCGCGTAAGCCACACCAAGTGGTGCGTGCTGCGCTGGCCCACCCCCTCTATGGCTCAAGCGGCAGGCATGAGCACGGAGGACTTCGAGGACTTCTACTTCCGCTGCTGCTTGGCAGACTATGAGGAGCTCAACAAGGCCATGGAAAAGCTTGCCGCCCGCATGATGAAGGCGGACAAGGTGCACATCGTCGGTCCGGGCACGGACCTCACCTTCAGCATCAAGGGTATGCCCGCCATTCCCTGCGCAGGCAACTACAACATCCCCGATGGCGAGGTATTCACCGCTCCCATTCTGGACAGCGTGAACGGCACCATTCACTACACAGCCCCCACGGTATATCAGGGCATCCCCTTCGATGGCATCCGCCTGACATTCAAGGACGGCAAGATTGTGGAGGCTCACTGCAACGGCAAGGATGAAGAGCTGAACAAGATTTTGGATTCCGATGATGGCGCTCGTTTCATCGGCGAATTCGCCTTGGGTGTAAACCCGTTCATTCTCAAGCCGATGTACGACATCCTCTTCGACGAGAAGATTGCCGGTTCCTTCCACTTCACACCCGGGCAGGCCTACGAGAACTGCGACAACGGCAACCGCTCCCAAGTGCACTGGGATATGGTGTGCATCCAACGTGCAGAATACGGTGGTGGTGAAATCTACTTCGACGGCGAGCTCATCCGCAAGGATGGCATCTTCACCGACCCCGAGCTGGCCATCCTGAACCCCGCAACTGAGTAAACACCATGAAAGACCCTCGTTACAAGCAACTTGCTGAGCAAGTAGTCAACTACGCCGTGCGCGTGCAGCCCGGTGAGCACGTGAACCTGCGCATGCAGGACATCCCGGACGCCATGGTGGTGGAGCTCATCCGTGCCGTGCGTGCCGCCGGTGGTCACCCGCACATGGACATCAGCCACTCCCTCATCAGCAAAGAAATGCAGATGGGTGCCACAGAGGAGCAGTTTGAGTTGGAAGGCAAGTACCGCCTCCAGCGTGCGGAGGACATGCAGGTGCACATCTGCTTCTACGCGGATTACAACAGCTTTGAGTCCGCCTCCGTTCCGGCGGATCGCATGAAAATTGTCAGCAAGCACCTCAAGCCCGCCAGCAACCTCACCTGCAACAAGCGCAAGTGGACTATCCTGGCATGGCCCACCTCCGCCATGGCTCAGGCTGCCGGCATGAGCACGGAGGATTTTGAGGACTTCTACTTCCGCTGCTGCTTGGCAGATTACGCCAAGCTCAAGGAGGGCATGATTAAGCTCAAGGCCATGATGGATGCCACGGATGAGGTACGCATCGTCGGTCCCGGCACAGACCTCACCTTCAGCATCAAGGATATCCCCGCCATCATCTGCGCCGGTGATTGCAACATCCCGGACGGTGAGGTATACACCGCCCCGGTGAAAGACAGCATCAACGGCACGCTCACCTACAACGCCCCGAGCATTTACCACGGTATTCCGTTTGACGGCGTGAAGTTCCGCTTCGAGAACGGCAAGATTGTGGAGGCCCACTGCAATGGTAATGATGAGGCGCTCAACAAGATTCTGGACACGGATGAGGGCGCACGCTTCATCGGCGAGTTCGCCTTGGGTGTGAACCCGCATGTGCTGCACCCCATGCGCGACATCCTCTTCGATGAGAAGATTGCCGGATCCTTCCACATTACCCCCGGCCAGTGCTACGATGAGGCACCCAACGGCAATGATTCCGCCATTCACTGGGATTTGGTATGCATCCAGCGCCCGGAATACGGTGGCGGTGAAATCTACTTCGACGGCAAGCTCATCCGCAAGGACGGCATCTTCACCGACCCGGAGTTGTCCATGTTCAACCCGGCAAACTGATAAACAGCTATGAAAAACCCGCACCTCATCCGCCGATTCGTCGACCACGTCATCCGCAACAAATACCGCTACGTCACCCTGGGCTTGGTGATGTGGTTGGGCAAATGCAGCGTGGATTACGTAGGCGGATGGGGTGCCGGGCAGCTGGAGTGCAACACCATCCCCATGCAAGCGGAGGCTTTGCCGGGCGTGGGTCCGCTGAAGATTGCACTCATTACGGACATTCATAACAACCCGGCCCAGCTGCAGAAAGCCATTGAGCTGCTGCAAGAGCAAAAGCCGGACCTCATCATTTTCGGCGGTGATTTGGTAACAGCGGGGGAGCGATTCAAACGCACGCGCTGGGCGGTAAACGCCTTCCGCAGCCTGCAAGCCATTGCTCCGACATATGCCATTTTCGGCAATCACGATTACGAAAAGCAAGAGCAAGTGGAACGAGTGCTCCAAACAGCCGGTGTTACCCTGCTGCGCAACAAAGCAGTGGACTGGACTACACCCTCAGGCAAAAAACTGAGGATTGTCGGCTTGGGTGATTGGAATGAAGGCGATGACGCGCCGCACCTGTGCTTGGAAAAGGCGGGGCAAACGGATACTCCGGTATTATTAATATCTCACGACCCGGAAAGCCGCTGGCATTTGCGAGAATACGACTGGGATCTCATGCTCTCCGGGCACAACCACGGCGGGCAGCTCGGCATCCCCTTTACAGAGCACTACATCAGCCTGCGCTCATCCATGCCCGCAGGGGCATATGATTTTGAAGAAGGCAAGCGCGTATTCGTATCACGCGGCGTAGGCTCTATCTGGAACATGCGTTTCTTCTGTTCCCCGGAAATCAACATACTGACCATCCCGGGAGCGGAAGCCGGCACAAACTGAGGGGGGCGTGAGGCCTACTTGGTAGCCTTGTCCACCGCAGCTTTCTCATCCGCAGTAGGGGCGGAAAGCATATCGCGCTCAAACTTGTACTGAACGCCTATCCACCCTTGCCACACATAAATCACGGCAAGCACAATGCCGGACAGGTTGACAATCTTGCTCATCAGTGACGACTTAACAAAAAAAGTCAGCAAATAAACAACATACACTGCCACTATCCCCAATTCCAAGTACAAGAGCACATCACTCTTCGCGCCTTTGTAGACAAACATACGGCAAACGAGCTCAGCAGCAACGCAGCCTGCCATCATACTGTTAACCAAGAGGGTAGCGCGGTGCCGCCAAAGCAGCCCGAAACTCCCGAAAACGGTAAAACGCTCAGCAGAAAACAAAAACTGATACACGTAGCTTACAACAAAAGTAAGCCCGATGACACCGGCAAGAACCGCACCGAACACGATGCCCTGCTCCATGACGGCACGATGCCCGGCCTCCACCTCATAGCATACAAACTGCAAAACAGGAGGAAATGCTGCCAGCAAACCTACCGCACCTACGCAATCCCAGCTATCAAACTCGCTGTGGTCTATGGGTTCTTCTTCTGCCATCTCGGGGGTGGATTATACGGCGTAAAAGCACGTATTGCAATACTTATTTATGACTGCTTGAAGAGAGAGGCAAAAAAAGCCTTCACCATGCAGAAGTATACCTTACGGCGAGGAATTTTCACGCGCACGCCGGAATCCGCCTGCGCATGCAGCAACTTGAGTGTTTCCGCCCCTATCAACGCCGGCAGCATACTCGCAAAACGCAGGCGGAAGCTCCCCAAGCGGCGGCTGTAATCCACCCCATCCATCATGTAGCGCTGTGCACGCAACATCCATCGCCCGGGAGATGAGCAAATGTATGAGCGCCCGCGCGCGGCATCCTCCGCGCGGTCACGCAGTATGTTAATCAGCTGGAGCCCCTGCCCGAATCGAGAACCGGCCTCCAACATCACTTCTTTTCTGTCAAGCTCGCAGAATTGTTCACCCATCGTCGCATAGCCGAGCTCCGTCCAAAACTCACCCACACACCCCGCCACGCTATAGGTGTACCGGCGGGTCTCACCATCATTCTGCACGCAGTCATGGTCACGGAAGTAAGACAAATCCCACAGCTGACCCTCGATAATGGTGGCCAAGACCTTGCGAATCAGAGCCACCTGCTCCTCCGGGAAAGATTTCAACGCAGCTACGCATTCCATGAAGCGACTCAGCAGCGTAGCCTCCTCCGGCTTTTGCTGCTGCGGGGCTAATGTATCACTCAACAACTGCTCCAAGTCCGCCTCCTCCTCACCGGCAATGGCAGCAGCCATGCGTTGCAGGGCCGCTATGCGCTCATCTTCTCCGGCGGCGGATGTATCCGCCACACTATCCGTTGCGCGAGCCAGCATGTAAGCCAGTGCCACCGCAGGGCGCATCTGCTGCGGTAAAAATCGTATGGTCAGATAAAAAGACCGCGACACAGCCTTCAACAAATCACCGGTAACATCTATCCCCTGTTTCATGTGCTCTTATTATGCACCAAGCAAGCTGATATTGCAAGGTATTTGCCTCGCAAAAGGCTGCTATTGCATGAAAAAAATGAGCAAACGCAGCAAAATGGGCTTGACTAAATCGTGTCAGTCTGCTACGCTCCCCGCCGTTATGGCAAAAGTTCCTGTTATTCAGCTCCGCAAAGGTCACGCCGTGAACTACAACGGCGACATCTGCATTGTACGCGAAAGCCAGCTCAAGACTCCCCCCCGCATGGCTTCCTACGTTCAGATGACCATCCGCAGCATCGCCTCCAAGAAGGATTACAACCTGCGCCTCACCTCCAACGACTTCCTTGAGGGTGTTATGCTTACCCGCGAGGAGATGGAGTTCTCCTATGTGGACGGCATGGGCTACCACTTCCTCAACACTGAGACGTACGAGGACGTATGCGTGAGCGAGGACATCATCGAGCCCGTTAAGGATTACCTCATCGAGGG
>CAJGCY010000105.1 GCA_904501955.1 uncultured Akkermansia sp.
GCGGGGTGAACACTGCCACTCGGCAGTGGGCTCAGAGTTGTACGTTGCGCATGTCGCCGGTCTCTTGCAGCGCCAGGTGGAAGGCGTATGCCTTTGCCAGATTGTGCGGGGTGTGCCCCTTGGGGGTAAGCTCCACATACTTGCGCAGCAGGGGGCGGTAGTCCGGGTGGGCGCAGTTTTCAATGATAAGCTCAGCTCGCTGGCGCGGGGATTTGCCTCGCAGATCCGCAATGCCTTGCTCCGTAATAAGCACGCGAACATCGTGTTCCGTATGGTCCACGTGCGATACCATGGGCACGATGGAGGAAATACAGCCACCCTTGGCTACGGAGGGACAGCTGAAGATGGTGATGGCTGCGGCGCGGGCAAAGTCGCCACTGCCGCCGATGCCGTTCATCACCTTGTTGCCCAAAATGTGCGTGGAGTTCACATTGCCGAAGATGTCCGCCTCAATTGCCGTATTCATGCAGATAAGCCCCAGCTGGCGCACGATGGCGGGGTTGTTAGTCATCTCCGTGGGGCGCAGCAGTACCTTGTGCTTCCAGTAATCGAAGTCGCGGTATATCTCCTCCATGGTCGCATCCGACACAGACAGCGAGCAGCCGGATGCAAAGGTGATTTTGCCTTGCTTAATCAGGCCGATAACCGCTTCCTGAATTACCTCGGTGTACATCTTTACCGGCGGAATGACGGTGGAGCGCCCCAGTGCTGCCAGCACGGCATTTGCTACGTTACCCACACCACTCTGAATGGGTAAGAAGTTCTCCGGAATGCGCCCGACACGGTACTCATGCTCCAGAAAACGGATGACATTCTCACCGATTTTGTCCGTCACGGCGTCACCGGGGCGGTAGGGGGGCAAGCCGTCCTTCAGGTTGGTCTGCACGATGCCGATAATCTTCTCCGGGTCTACCTGTACGTAGGGCGTGCCGATTTTTTCTTCCGGGGCGACCAGAGGAATGGGGGTGCGGTTGGGCGGATCTTCCGGGATGAAAATATCATGAATCTCCTTCAGGCAGGGCTTGTGATAGCTGTTGAGCTCCACAATGATGCGGTCCGCCAGCAGGCAGAAATCCGCGGACGAGCCTTGACTCATCGTGAAGGTAATCTTGCCGTCATCCGTTACCTCGCAAGCCTCTACAATGGCGGTCTTAACGCGGGGAATGATGCCGTAGCGCATATTTTGCGCAAAGAGGGAGATATGCGGGTCTTGGTAGGAGAGCTCGGCGTTGTTAATCTGATTGCGCGTCAGCGGGCATGACATGTAAGGCATGCGTAAGGAGACGGCCTCCGCTGCAGCCAGCTCGCCGTCCACGGCGGCACTGTTGGAGGCGCCGCACATCACCTTCAGCTTGAACGGTCGCCCCGCAGCGTGCTCTGCCTTGGCTTTCTCCGCTATGGCTTTGGGTACCACTTTTACGGCACCCGCTTCCGTGAATCCGCTCACGCCGATGCACTCGCCGTCTTCAATGAAGGCTGCGGCCTCTTCCGGTGTTAAAATCTTGTAACGCATATCTTCTTGGCTGTATATTAGCTAAAAGTTAGAGTTAGGTCAAGCAATTTCCGAAATTTAGCAATCCAGCGTGTGTAAAAAGAGTAGAAAACACAGATAAAAAGCGCGTCCCCGGAGCTTGGGGACGCGCTGAAAGATGGGATGAGAAGTTATGGTTTACTTCTTCTTTTTAGTGACATTGCGCATGCCACCGTTACGCTTCTGCTCCTCCAGAGCGCGCTGCTGTTCCTCAGCCATGCGCTGAATGCGGGCAAAGAAGCCCTCCTTCTTCTTACCGCCCTTGGCATCCTGCTTAGCCTCCTCCAGCGTGGGCTGGGGCAGGCGGCGGATGATGAGCGTCTGAATGATGGAGATGATGTTCGTGGTGGTCCAGTACAGAGCCAAGGCGCTGGGGTAAGTGTAACAGAAGAGGAAGAACAGCACGGGCATGAACTTCATAATCTTCTGCTGCATGGGGTCACCGGCGGAGGGGCTCATGCGCATCATGACAATCATGGAGATAGCCATGACGAAGGGAAGCACGTTAATCGGCAAGCCGAAGAGGTAGCACACGGTGTCCGGCTGGGAGAGGTCCGTCACCCAGAACAGGAACTCTGCGCCGCGCAGCTCGGCTGCGGTCTGCAGCACGTAGAAGAAGGCGAAGAAGATGGGAATCTGCAGCAGCATGGGCAAGCAGCCACCCATGGGGGAGATGCCGTACTTCTTGTACAGCCCCATCATCTCCATGGCAGCCTGCTGCTGGTTGTCGCCGCAGCGCTCCTTAATCTCCTTAATCATGGGCTGCAGCAGGCTCATGCGCTTCATGCTCATGTAGCTCTTGCGGTACAGCGGCCAAATCAGCAGACGAATCACGAAGGTCATGGCCACGATAGCCCAACCCCAGTTGCCGAATAGGTCATGGAAGATGTTGATAATCCAGTTCATCGGGTAGCTGATGAGGTACAGCCAACCGTAGTCCATGATGTCGTCAATCATGTTGAACTCCTCCGTCATGCCCGCAAGCATCAGGTTGTACTTGGGACCCGTGAAGGTCTCGTAGCTGAAGCTCTGCGTTGTGCCGGGGGCAATGTTGGATGCGGGCATGCCGAAGCCGAGCACCAAGCCCTGCTGCTCATTCTCCGCACCGGGTACCTTGTAATCGGCCGGGGCTGCGTAAATGGCGTCTGCCGTGGCGGTACCGCTACCCTTGGCGGGCTGGATGACGGTGGCGTAGTACTGGTTCATCAGACCTGCCCACTCCAGCTTCTCAAACTCCGTGTTGTAAATGCGCTTCTTTTTGGAGCCGAACCAGGGGTCAAAGGAGCCCGGGCTCTCGTTCTCGAAGTCGCCGTTGTCGAAGGTGAGGTAATAGGTGTAGGCGGGACCCTCATTGTCATTCACCGGGCAAATGCCACCGGCATAAATGCCCCAGTTGCTCAGGGCAAGGTTGGCGGTGGAGGGGTTGGTTACGGAGATGTCGATGCGCAGGGCGTATGCATTACCCTCCAGCGTTTCGTCGCCTTTTTGCAGGGGGACAAGTGTGAACTTCTTGGTAACCGTGAAGGTAACGCCGTTATAGCTTACCGTTTTAGATTGAATCGTTACGGACTCTTCAGTCTCATCCACCTTGGTGTATACAGAGTTATCGTACACGGGCTCATTGTCATCGCTCAGGTTGAACATGAGCGTGCCGAGGCCATAGGTGCCGGTGGCGCCTGTGGGCGTCGTGCCGTTAATCTTTACATTGCCCAGCTCAGGCTTGGTGCTGTTCACTGCTTGATTGAGCATCTCTACATACTGCACGCCACCACCGATGTTCTGAATGCTGAACGTGGCAACTGCCTGACCGGTAGAGGATTTGGAGGTAAGGGCGCGCAGGGTCTGCAAGGCGGGGGCGGGAGCTGCTTGCGGAGCTGTGGGGGCTGCTGCAGTGGTTTCCGCCGGCTGAGCTCCGTCTGCTGCGGGAGTGGTTGCTCCGTCAGTGGCGGGGGCAGTTGCCGTGCCTTGAGGGTTGGGGGTGGCTGTCTGGGTAGCAGTGGGGTTGGGCTGCTCTGCCGGTGCCTCTTGTGAGGACCACCACCAGTTCAGACCCAGCAATGCTACGCATGAGCTTACAACAATTACTGATGTCTTATCCATAAAATTGAAGTGGGCAGGGGTTAGTGTTGGTGTTTGTGCTTGTTTGGCGGCACAGGGTCATGCCCATGCCCGCCGAAAGGGTTGCAGCGCAAGATGCGCCATATTCCCATGCAGGCGCCTTTAAGCGCTCCGTGCTCCTCTACCGCCTGTATGAAATAGGTGGAGCAACTGGGGGTAAATCTGCACCCGGAGTTAGGGCCGCATAATGCATGAAGCGGTTTGCTGATAAACCGCTTGTAAAATAAAACAGGTAGTATGACGAGCTTCTTCAGCATGCCGACGGCAAGGGGGTGTTCCGCTTCCTGAGCAGTTTCAGAAAGTCCTTTTCTAAGCCGGTATAATCCGTCATGGCGGCGCGATTGCGCACCACAATGACCACACAAAGCCCTGTGCTCAACGGTTCGCCGTGGGCTCGCAATATCTCACGCACGCGGCGGCGCAGTGTGTTGCGCAACACGGCGTGGCCGATGCGCTTGGTGGTGATAATGCCGAAGCGTGAGGGCTTATCCTCGCCCTCCGGCAGAGTGGCTGTGCTCAGAATAAGGAAACGTCCTGCTTCAGATTTGCCCTTGCTTCGCACCATTGCGAACTCTGAGGCTCGCTTCATGGTTTGGCTACGCTTGAGCTGCATCTTACAACAGGACGTTGCGTACTCCCGGGTGTTGCCTTTCTTCGGTTTTACGCGCAGAAAGGCAGAACCCGCTGTAAATTAAACACCGTGCTGAACAGTGTGGCGCTTGTAGTGAATCTCCACACCCTTGGGCAGAAGACGCTTGCGACCCTTGGCGCGACGTCGGGCGAGGATAGCACGACCGTTCTTGGAAGCCATGCGGGCACGGAAACCGAACTGGCGCTTGCGGCAGCGCTTAGAAGGCTGGTATGTTCTCTTGCTCATAATCTTGTTTTTATGTTTGCGTTAAAAGTTTCTCTGTTCCGCTTTCGCGGTCGGGGCGAGATATGATACTCGAATTTCAGCACATGTCAAGCACCGTTTCTAGTTTTTTGCTATTTTCTTGCAAAAAACCTCCATTATCAGGCATCTGCTACCATGAATTTGAGCTCTGCCTCGCACGTTACCTCACCGTTTACCAAGCAGCGAGCGTTTGCCACACCGATGGCGCCACGCAGTTTCGTCAGCTCGGTTTCGATGATGAGCACATCACCCGGTACCACAGGCTTGCGCCATTTTACCTTGTCGCAGCTCATGAAGTAGCCAATCTTGCCCTGGTTCTCGGGCATGCGCAGCATCAGGATGGAACCCACCTGTGCCATGGCCTCCAGCTGCAGTACGCCGGGCATCACCGGCTTGCCGGGGAAGTGGCCTTGGAAGAACAGCTCGTTCATGGTCAGGTTCTTCTGGCCGATGCACTTGTTGTCGCCCTCGAAACCGAGGATGCGGTCTACCAGCATGAAGGGATAGCGGTGAGGCAGCAGCTTGAGCACCTCAGAGGTGTCCAGCACCGTGTCGCCGGAGGGGAAGATGAAGGGCTTGGGCTTCATGGCCTCCATGCTCTCGTACTTCTTCTGCAGCGTAGCAGCCATCTGCGTGTTGATGCCGTGACCCGGCATGACGGCGATGACGTGGCCCATGATGCGGCGACCGTTAAGGATGAGGTCGCCAATCATGTCCATGGCCTTGTGGCGGGCGCACTCGTTGTGGAAGCGCAGGCCACCGGCGCAGATGTACTGGTCACCCTTAATCACGATGGCGTTGTCAAGCGTGCCACCCTGAATCAAGCCCTTGTCCAGCAGCGGCTGTACGTCCTCATAGAAGCAGAAGGTGCGCGCCGTGGAAAGCTCTTTCTCGTAGGTCTCCGGGTTCACCTCGGTGGAGAAGTACTGCGTCACGCGCCCCTCCGGGCCTACAGCTGTCACGGACAAGCGGAACTTCTTGTCCGGCATGATGATGATGCGGCTGCCGTTCTTGTTCTCAACCTGAATCGGTTCGCGGATTTCCCACACGGTGCAGGGGGCATCCTGCTCTTCGATGCCGGCATTTTTGATAAGGTTGACGTAGGGGGAGGCGGAGCCGTCGCCGATGGGCGGCTCGTTGGAGTCCATCTCGATGATGGCGTTGTCTACCCCCATGCCGGTCAGGGCGGAGAGAATGTGCTCCACTGTGTGCACCTTGACGGAGCCTACGGCAAGCGTTGTGGCGCGTTCTACGGTCTGCACAAGCGCAGCGGACGCATCGATGAACGGCTTGTCCGGCAAATCGATTCGACGAAACTTCAGGCCGGTGTTTACCTCCGCCGGCTTGATGGTAAGTCTTACGGGCTTCCCGGTGTGAAGGGACGTGCCTTCGATTGAGGCACACTTGCTGAGTGTTCGCTGCATCTGTATAGCCATAGTACAGCTGTATTCTACACCATACTCTAGCCTTTGTGAAGCTAAAAATTTCATTTTTTGCTCCAATTTTTGCAAAAAATGCTTATTTTTCAGTTATTTGGCCGGTGTTTTTCTATGTCGTGCTTTTGTTGAGGAACTCTTTTTGCCTATTATTCCGCTGTAAATAATTTGAAAGGTGATACAAGTTCTGTGCCTATTTATTGTGATAAATAAAGGTTGTTTTGTTCAAAATACAACGATTTGCGTTCCGAAATTCGGGAGTGCGATTCCCGATTTTCGGGAATGCTACTCCCGAATTTTGGGAAAATAGGTAACATTACAGCCCGGAGATGGGGATGGCCGTTGCGCCGAAGGCCATGGGGCGTGTTTCTTTGCCGGTGTAGAGGAGGGTGGGTGCTTTTAACTCTGCCCACGGGGCAACGGGAATCTTTCTGCACCATTTCAAATCATTTTCGGCGGGGGTGTTGCTTCGTTTGACCTCCAACGGATAAACGCCGCCGTTCTCTTCCAGAATGAAGTCCACCTCCGCGCCGTCGTGGTCGCGGTAGTAGGTGATGGTCGGGCGGTTGCCGGAATCGGAGAATCGGCGCACGAGTTGTCCGTACACCCAAGTTTCCAAGATGGCACCGGCAAAATTGCTTTCCATCATGATTTCCGCATTTTTCCACCCGGCAAGCCAGCAGCACAACCCGGTGTCCGTGTAGTACAACTTTGGAGTTTTTGCCAATCGTTTGGTCGTGTTGACAAAGTAGGGCTCCAGCAATTCGACGATGCCGGAGGCTTGTAAAATGGAGACCCACGCCGCTGCCGTTTTTGGGGAAACACCTGCGTCTTTGGCTAAATCGCTGTACACGAGTTGTTGCCCGGTGCGCAGTGCGGTAGAGCGCATCAAGCGCACGAAGGCCGCTTGGTCTCCTACTTGAGAAAGCTGCATAACGTCGCGCTCTACATAGGTTTGCACGTAGTCGCTGAAGTAGTCACTGTTGCGCAGCTTGTTTTGGCGAAGGGGCTCGGGATACCCGCCTTTCAAGATGCGCTCATACAGCGTCTTGAGGTCGCATACCGAATCCGGGTTGATGCAGTCGGCGATTCTCATTACGTCAAAAATACGCCCTGATTTTGCGCTGCCGTACATTTCTGCCTGCGACAAGCTGTACAAATCCGCAATGCTGATGCGTCCGGCCAAACTTTCACTCACTCCTTTCATCATGTTGAATCGCTGTGAGCCTGTCAGCCAATACATGCCGTTGTGGCGGTTCTCGTCAACCTTCAGCTTAATGCCTCGCAGCAGCTCGGGTACATATTGCACTTCATCGATGCACAGGGGGGTGCCATAATGCTCCAAAAAACCGACCGGGTCTTTTTTTGCAAACTCTGCCAGTTGGAAATCATCTAATGTCACATAGCGCATCCCGGCCGGCATCAATTGCTTCAGTAGGGTGCTCTTCCCTACCTGCCTGGCGCCGGTCAATAAAACGCACGGATAGCACGAGGATAGTTCCTTTATCCTTGCGCCCATGCTTCGCTCTATGTACTTCTTACTCATCGGCTCCGTTATATCACGGAGCCGGTGGTCCTGTCAAGCGGAAATCCCGAAATTCGGGAGTGCGATTCCCGATTTTCGGGAATGCTACTCCCGAATTTTGGGAAAATAGCTTACTCAATGTTGAGCGGAGAGTAAGAAGAATTCGATGCGCTGCCACGCATCACGAGGGAAGGTGTTGGCATTGGCAGCTAAGATGTCGCGGGGGATTTTAGCGCTGATTTCGGTGAGCTGATGTTTTGCTGCATCATAGCGGTAGAGGGTGTCCGCCTGAGGCTCTGTTTCCGTTTCAAGCATGGTGGTTTCATCCAGTACATACAGCTCGCCTTTGGGGCGCAAGATGAACAGGCGCGTGCCCCAAATGCCATCACCGCCGATGCGCAGGTATTCTATTCTGCCGTTCGCAGAGTTTGGCCCGTTGTAAGGGGAGCTTGTCCAATAAATCCCCTCCTTGTTCAAGCGGGTGATGAAGTCTTCTTTCCGCTCTTCATAGATGCTGTTTTCAGGTAAATCTGCAATGCGCTGAATAAGCGCTGATTTAGCTGCTGCATCATCTTGAGTCGTGGCCGCCTGCTGCGGAGCCCCGGGGGATGGGGTGCATGCGGGTGTGAGCGAGCTTAATACGATGCCGACGATTGCGAGTAATTTGCGGTTCATGTTTGCCGGTGGTGGGTTATTTAATCGGGACAATTTCGAGTTTGCCGAGCGTTTCCTCCTTTCTTCCCCTGATGTAGGCACCGGCGAGGCGCTGCGGTGAGGTGCGGGGGGACTTGACATAGTGGCGGAACACCTCGCCGGTTTCTTTGTGGCGGAGTACGTAGCGGTAGTTTGGCCGGGTAACGGGGGCAAAAGCTTCGCATTTGGAGCGTACGGTTTCATTCGGTATGCCCAGCATGATGCAGTATTTGCGCCAGTTGTCACCGTGTGTGTGCTCGCCGTTGTGCGTAAAGGCCAATGCGTGTGCCACCTCGTGCAAGAGTGTTTCGTGGATGAGTTGGGGGTCTTTCTCCATGAAGTGCAGCACAAAATATGAGGAAAGGGAGATGTGGCGCTTCCTATAGTTGCAGCACCCGAGTCGGCGTTTGGCTCGATCCCACCCGAAATTCCAGCCGCTCAGACCAACGGCCTCGATGATGACGAGGGCATGATGGTACAAAGCCACGTCCGTAAGCGGTTGGGGGAGGGATGGTAACTGATAGGTGGCTGTACTCATAAGTTGTATGTGTAAACAGTTCCCCTTTCCAGGGCTGCACAATCCACTTGGCGCCGACATCTCAGCAGCTCGTTTTTTTTGTATCAATTTTGTGCGTTCTTGTCAATTCTTTATTCCTCGCTTTTGTTGTGCCTGTCGGTGAAGCTTGAACACCCCGATAAATCGGAAGTTGGAGCCCCGAAAGGGGCGATTTCGCGTGAGCCCGATAGGGCGAACGTTCACGTGAGCGACAGCGAGCGTTCGCGCGTAGGGGCGCAAGCCCCAAGCGTTCGTGTGAGCGTTAGCGAGCGTTCGCGTGAGCCGCAGGCGAACTGAAATGTGTATTACTGCGGGCGTATGCCCGCCTAACTTAA
>CAJGCY010000106.1 GCA_904501955.1 uncultured Akkermansia sp.
GAGCCGTAGGCGCCAGCCACGGCGTAGCAAGCGAGTGCAGCGAGACGCGAAGACGGGAACTGAAATGTGTATTACCGCGGGCGCATGCCCGCCTAACTTTAAGCCCCGTAAGGGGCGACGGACGTTAGGCAGGCGGTGTAGTGAGCGCAAGCGAACGGAACCCCTGTATAGCAAGAAAAAAGGAAATGGAACCCAGGGAACCTGTGGTGACATATAATGGCGAGGACCGTAGCGAAGCGGAGCTCCGAGCCGGGGTGGGCTCGAGTTTTGGTGATTGCGTCGTTTTGAAACAATGCCGTATTTCGTGCCACGCTTTATGCCACCCCTCCGGGGTTCGCATTTATTTTTTTGGGGCGGTTCCCGGGGTTCCGCCCCTTACGGGGCTCCACCGCCGGGCTTTATAGCGCCCCTCCGGGGCTCAAATCTAGGCTCCCGTCTTCGCTGCTGCGCAGCTACGCCGAGGCAGGCGCTGGCGCTCGCAAACACCCCTTCAACTTCCGATTTATCGAGCTCGACTAGACATATCAGGCGCCCCTCGGCCCAAATACTGACACGGCCTGCGGGGTAAACCGAGCAGGCCGTGTGTAGAGTATGCAGGAGTAGTGGGAGCTGTATCAGTAGAGTGTTTCCACCAGCTCCACGCTGCGCTTGGTGGCGCCGGAGTGTACGCTGAGCGCTTGGTACGCGCGTTCTTTGCGTGCATCCGCCTCGGCTTTGTCCGTCAGAATGCGGCGTATGGTGGTGGCAAGTTCTTCTTTTTCACATTGCCACACACTGTTTTCAGCATTGAGAAGGGTGACAAGATCCGCAAAGTTGGTCATATCCGGGCCGAAGACGACAGGAACTTTAGCGGCGATGGCTTCCACCGGGTTTTGACCTCCCTTTGCGAGGAAACTCTTGCCGATAACGGCTACATCCGCCAGCGCAGTCCAGTCACGCAGCTCACCTGTGGTATCCGCTACGTAGCACAGGTTTTGCGGCAGTTCTGCCGGTAAGTCCCCGGCGGTTCTGAGTATGGGGGCAAAGCCTGCAGCGGTCAAATCCTTAACAACATCCGCGCGTCGTTCCGCATGGCGCGGAACAATGAGGGGGAAGGCCCCGGCCTCACGAATGGCCGTGGCAATCAGCGCTTCTTCACCGGCGTGGGTGGATGCCGCGAGCACCACCGGCTTACCGGCCGCCATGGTGCTGAGCAGAGTGCGGAACTCCTCACGCGGGGCAGTGGGGGTATCCCCCAGCACATCAAACTTGATGCTACCCGTTACGGTAATGATTTCTTCTTTTACGCCGATACCGGCAAAACGGCCTTTGTCGCGCTCATTTTGGGCACCCAGTGCCGTCAGCCGTGAGAAGAGCAGGGAGGTAATGGCGCGCACTTTGCGGTAGCGTCCCTCACTGCGCGGGGATAAACGGGCATTGAGCATCACCATGGGGATGCGGCGGCGGTGGCATGCCTCCGCAAAGTTAGGCCACAACTCGGCTTCTATCAGTACGACTGCTCGCGGGTTGAAGCGCTTCAGGCAGCGGCCGGATAAGCCGGGAACATCTAAGGGGGAATACAGCGCTCTTACACCGGGGAGTGCTGCATCTCTCACCACTTGGTGCCCCGTAGCCGTGCTGGTAGCCAGAACGACGGGCTCGCTGTGCGTTTTTTGCCATTCGCGGATGAATTTGAGAGCAATGAACACCTCCCCCACGCTGACGGCGTGCACATAGAGCCCCCCTTGCGGTTCCTCTGATTTTTTGCGTTTGTACAAGCCGAAACGCTCGCGCAGCCCTGTGCCGATGCCGCCGCGGCGCTTCATCTTAATCAGGTATCCCGGTATGGATACCAGTAGAAACACCGGCAGCAAAAGATTGTAAATCAGCAGAAAAATGAATCGCATCATGACTGTTTGCGGTAAAATAGGATGGTGTTTTTGCCGTAGGTGCGTTCATCCACCAGTTCCCAGCCCGGGAACTCGCGGGTGTGGATGTCACCCACGCCATAGCCTAATTGGGCTTCAGCGATAAAGTAGCCATCATCCGCCAGTAGCTCATGCAGGCGGTCTGTCATCAGCTCTGCTATCATGTCGCGGTCCCCTATGGCTTTGGCATAGGGCGGATCCGCGAAGATGATGTCGTATTTGCCGGCATCACGCTTGACAAACTGTAGGCAATCACTTTGCGCCACGCTCCCTCCGGTCAATTTGCTTTTTTCCAGATTTTGGCGAGCCATGTTGCATGAGTTTTTAGCGGCATCCACCATACGGGCGGAGGCCGCACCACGGCTGAGAGCCTCCAGCCCGACGGAGCCGGAGCCACAGTACAAATCAAGCACGCGCGCGCCTTGGATGATAGGGCCTATGATGTTGAATAATGCCTCACGTACGCGGTCTTGCGTGGGGCGCACTTCTCCCTGCGGTACTTTGATGTTGTAGCCTTTTGCTTTACCGGCGATGATTCTCATTGGTGACGTTATAAAGAAGGAGGGAGCCCATGGCTTGCACAGACTCCCTGCCGGGTAAATGGTTCAGAAATTGCAACCGGCCTTTATCAGCGGCTGCCGGGAGCACCGATGTCCAGCTTGGCTTGCTTCACCGGGAAGATAAGCGTGTAGCCACCCTGGTTGAGCGGGGTGCCGGAGGTGAGGGATACCTCAGAGAAAGCATACACCACGAATACGGCCTTGCCATCCGTTGTCTTGCTTACGCGCAGCATCTGCGTGGTCTTGGCGAAGCTGTCCTGCTTCTCCAGTTTCCATTCCGTGCCGGTTTGTGCGCCGAATACGGAATCTTCAGATACCTTATAGTCACTGGCTTTAAGCTCACCGTGAGCGGATTTCCACGTGTTGGAGCTCGGGTCGTAGGTCAGGGCGCTCAGAGTAACGGGGGCTTGGCGGTTGGTGTTCGGGTCGATGGCGACGGCGAAGAAACGCCAGCAGGAGTTACCGGATTGTTGCAGGGAAATGGCCACCTGAGCCTGTGCCTGAAGCGTTGCTTTCTTCCATTCGGCTTTGTACTTCTCGTATGCTTCCACGCTGTCCCACAAATCCGCTCTGTAAGCAATCAGAACGGTCGGATCATAGCTTTCTACGAACTCCTTAATCTTATCTTCGCCCAAAGCATTGATTTTTTCGATGAGAGCACGCTGCATCTCGCCGAACTCAGGAGTAAAGCCGGGTGCTACGGCAAAACCGAGTTTCAACTGATCGCCTACGGGAAAATCATAACCGGAAAGTTTGGCCGGTACTTCCGCCGCGTTCATGGTCTGCACCATAACGGGAGCTGCCAGTAACGAAATAATGGATAAAAACGCTTTCATGTCTGTGAAATCACTCTATCAAATTTTTTTTTACTTGGCAAGTCATAAATTTCGTGCTATGTTACTTGCACATGAAGGTTCGTAACTCGATTAGGCCAATAATGCTAGTAGTTTGCGCGCTTTCTGCACTTTTTACCGTTGCTTGTCATACACCGACTCCGGCGGATCGCATTGCGAAAAACCCGGTAGTGTATGGTGGGCTCTCCGCGGAGCATCGGGCGTTGGTGCAGCAGGGGCGCATCTGCAAGGGTATGAGTCCTGATGCCGTGTTGCTTGCTTGGGGGAGCCCGAACACTGCCCCCGTAGAAGGTGAGAAAGATGGTAAGAAGCTCGTACGCTGGGTGTATAAGAGTTATGAGCCCGTCATGGTAACGACCGACTGGTTCGGTGCGCCGGTATGCGGGCCGCGCGGGTGGTGTAATCCCTACTACGCAGGAACCGGTACGGCGTATGTTCCTACAGACTCGGCTTACGTGGAGTTTCTAAATGGTAAGGTGAGTGCGTGGGAGCGCAAACGGTAAAAAATCTCCAATATTATTAACCTCAATCAAAACTAGATACAACAATGAAAAAAGCAATCTGCATGATGGTTGCAGCTGTGGGTATGCTTGTTGCACCCTCCTGCAAGAACGTGGGTTCTCTTGATACTGTCAGCCATGACAGCATCGGTAGCGTTGGCACCGTTTACTATGGTACGGTAACCGGAGCTCGCAGCATCACGATTGATGCCTCCAATACGGATAAGAACATCGGCACCATTGGTGGCGCCGCTCTCGGCGCAGCTCTCGGCTCCCTCTGGGGCGGTGGTAGTGCACGTGCCGTTACGACGGTAGGTATGGGCTTGGTAGGCGCTGCTGCCGGTCGTGGCGTGGGTAAGTACACCAACCAGACTCAGGGTCAGGAATTGACCATCCGACTTGATGGCTCCCGCGGCAGCCGCACCATTACCCAGCCTGTATACAAGGGTGTGGGTTACATCGAGGTCGGTACCCACGGCCGTCTTCAGGTGGGTGGCTCTACCAGCAAGTTCCTGCCTGATGGCCACTATTAATACTAACTTTTCTCCTGCATATCTGCTATAGTTATGCAATTCGGAACAACAAAGGGGGGGGAGGCCGTGGAGGTCTTCTCCCTCGTTTCATCAGAGGCGGAGGTTCGCATCACAAACTTCGGCGCACGCGTGCTCAGTTTTGTATATGGCGGTGTGGACATGATTCACGGCCCGAAGACTCCGGAAGAGCTGGCTACTGATACATGCTATTGCGGCAGTATTTGTGGCCGCGTGGCAAACCGCATTGCCGGCGGTGAGTTTGAGCTGAATGGCAAGGTGTACTCCCTTGCGGTGAATAATGGCCCGAATCACTTACACGGTGGCCTTTGTGGCTACAGTGACCGTGTGTGGACGGTGGAGCATGCCTCCGCTGATTCCTTGGTGCTCATGCTGCAATCCCCGGATGGGGAGGAAGGCTACCCCGGTGCCGTGTGCGTCAAGGCGACGTATCAACTCCGCGGGGCGGAATTAACGCTGCTTATGGAGGCGGTGAGCGATGATTTGACTCCGCTGAATCTGACAAATCACGCCTACTGGAACCTCAATGGCGAGGGGACGGTAGATGCCGGGCACACGCTTACCGTGCAGGCCTCTGCCTACACGCCCATGGTGCAGAATATCCCGACCGGTCTTATCATGCCGGTGCAGGGCGGTGAGTTTGATTTGCGTGCAGGGGTGTCTTTGACGGACAAGGTGCTGGATGATAATTTCGTGCTGAGCACGTACCCCGGCGTAAAAACAGCCGCCGTATTGCAAGGCAATGGCTTGACGCTTACCGTCGAGACGGATGCCCCGGGCTTGCAGGTGTACACCGGCGATTATCTGCCGCTGAAGCGTGGCGGTGTCGCGCTGGAGGCGCAGAGCTTCCCGGACAGCTTGCATCACCCGCATTTCCCCTCCGTGCTGGCGCCTGCCGGGGAAGTGGTTACCCGTACCATCATCTGGCGCGTGTCGCGCTGAGCCTGCTCGGTGCGCTTAGCGTTCATTTGCAAAAAAAGCGGTGAGGATGTTGCCTCACCGCTTTTTTTGCGCGCTTCATGAGATGCGCCTTGTTTAGAAGAATGATATGGGAGCTGCGGTGCCTGTTTCTCCCAAGGTGAAAGAGATGCCGAATCCGGTTTCCTTCTTGCCGCCGTTGTCACGCAGGAAAAGCGTAGCGCCCACGTACCACGCACCGGACTTGCGGAATACGGAGTACTGCTGTATAGGCATGCGGCCTTCGTCAATATCCCAATACCATCTGCACGCTGCGCTGTACTTGTCATTAAAGCGTATATTGGTGGAGAGGTGCACCTGCTCAGCGTCTTGGTAAATGGGGTGCTCACTGAGGCAACGGTAGCCGAGGCTGCCCTCCAACTGTGCGAAGGGTTGGTAGGTAAGTTTGACGTTGTATTGGGAGAAATCCTCGCCGTCCTCGATGGTCGGGGTTTGTGTTTCCATCGTAAGGCCGAGCCTGCGAGTCGGACGGAAGGTGAGGATGGAGTACAGATTGGAGAATCTGCTTTCCGTGTTCGGGTTCTCCTCGTTATAGTCAACGAACAAGTTCCAGTTGAGCAGCGTGCGACTCTCGCCGTCCACCGTGGTTGTCAGCGTGTTTTGCATGCCGATTCGCCATATCGTCCAAGTGCCCCAGCTGTCAATGCCGGTGAACCCCATCAGGTCAAGCTCCATGGGGGTACTGGTCATGGCTCCGTACATGGAGGACCATGAATCGATTTGCGGAACACGCGCATTCGCGGAGGAGATGCTGCAGTGTGCCAAGGTGGTGTAGGGGCGAATAACATGCGTCAATCCCTTATAACCGAGTGCCGGTATGGAGAAATTCGGGATATGACGGTGCAGCTTGAAGCTGAAATCAACAGCTGCATAGCCTAAGAAACGGTTATCTGCCCCTACGCCGTCCACACCATAGTAGCCACTATAGCCAACGCCTGCTTTCGGTGCGATGTTCAGGAATCCGAAGGCTTTGAAATTCGTCGTAAACTCATGCGTGGAGTTGGCTCGCATGAAGGATGAGGTGTTGACCAATCGCTCATAGTATTCGCGAACGGCCGGGTCACGCGCTTCATCAAGTGCTGCGCGGTACATGAACATCTCATTCGCCGGGATGTGCTGGCGCATGACGCCGACGCTGTTGCGGGTCTCATACGCAATAGCTGAACGGCCGATGACTGTACGGGCGCGGTAGTATGAGAGCTCCGTGCGCTCATCCGCCGTGTAAAAATCATTCGGAGCAAAGCGCGTAAGCAGCATCAGTTCACTGCGGTCGGTTACGCGGGTCAGGCGTATGTTGTTGTCAGGCTTATCGTTGGTGCGGGCTTCTCGCTCATAAAAGTCACGCAACATGTAGCGGTCGCTGACGGCATCTATATTCGTGCCGAGCGCCCATCTGCCTTGGCTGTCAAAATCCGGCCGCTGCAACTCCCACAGCATGCGGGCGGATATGCGGTAGCGCTCATGTGAGGTCGGTACTCGCGGCGTGTCCGTGGGGTTAATCATCGGGTTGGCATCCTCCGCAAAATAAAGTTGCACGCCGGTCATGTCGCGGTGTCGGCGCGTCATTTCCAAGTCCTCAAAATCAACACCTGCGGCCATGCCACGGCGGGTTCTGTAGTCCACGTGCGTGGTTAACAGGTAGTCTGCCGTCGGTATGTTGTCTTCCACTCGCTTGTTGCCGAAGAGTATGCCGTAGCTGTTCAGGAGGTATGTACCCCATATTGACTTGGTGCCGGGGAAGGGCAAGTACCCCTCACGCGGATTCAGGGAATGCGAGAATGAGAACCACCCCAAAATGGGCACCGGTATGTCGTGCCCGCCCACAGCTACACTCAGGCGCGTCACCCTGCCGAAGTCTCCCGGGTATACCGTCAGCTCTCCGGCTCCTATCCAAGTGTCGGGGTGCTTCGTGTCATCCGTTGATACGTAGGCATCATGAATGCGCATGAATGACTTGCCCTTCTCGTCTTTGAGGTATTCCACCTTCGAGCCACGCACCAGCACACCGCCGACTTTTGCGCGTGTGTTGTGGATGGTGACTTCCATCTTCTCCCAGTTATAGGAGCCGGAGTGTGCTCGCGTGAGGGTTTCCCCCAAGTACGCCGTCAGCGGTCCATCCAAATATGCCGTCTTTTTTTCTAAGTCTACACGTATGGTGCCGGCTTGTATATCCACCCCGGAGTCCGTGCGCAGGTGCACAGGCTTGCCATTGCTGCGGTATATGACTGTTTTGGACTCTTGGTCGTATGAGATATCACCGCCTTCGTTGTTGATGACCAGTGACTCCGGTATTTGAGGAGCCAGAGGCTCGCCCGTGCCGGTTCCCGTTGAATCCGCAAAGTTTACCTCCGTGTCGATTTTTGGCGTGGCGGCTTGCTCAGGGGGCAAAGGTAATAACTCCTCAGCGCTGCTGTACGCTGCGCCTGCTGCAACCAGTATGGTTGCCAACTTGATGCCTTTTCCTCTTCTGTTGAGCATGCCGTTTCCCATTACGAACAACATTTTGCCCGAATTGTTTACTTTTGTCAAGCATCTTTACGCGTTTATTGCTCTCTATATAAAAAATATTATTCCTACTAAAATGCTTGATTTTAAGGGCGGATTCGTGGCCCGCACAGGTGCTTTTCAGCAAAATTCAGCAAAAAAGGCAAAAAATGATGAAATTTCGTGTTGCAAGTTGGCTCGTATCGTGGTATTTTAATGGCACCATGATTACAGGTACTACACACAAGAAGGCTGCTGAGTGGGTTGAGCAAATCCGCCAGCTCTGCAAACCCGATTCCGTCTACTGGTGCGACGGTTCCGAGGAAGAGAACACCCAGCTGTGCGACATGCTGGTAGAGAAGGGCACTTACATCCGCCTGAACCCTGAGAAGCGCCCCGGCTGCTTCTTGGCTCGTTCTACTCCTTCTGACGTGGCCCGCGTAGAGGAACGTACATTCATCTGCTCCGAGAAGGAGGAGGACGCCGGTCCTACCAACAACTGGAAGTCCCCGGCTGAGATGCGTGCCATCCTCAACCCCTTCCTCGATGGTTCCATGAAGGGCCGTACCATGTACGTGATTCCTTTCTGCATGGGCCCGCTTGATTCTCCCCTTGCCAAGATCGGTATCGAAATCACCGACTCCGCTTACGTTGTGACCAACATGCGCATCATGACCATCATGGGCGAGAAGGTTCTCAAGCGTTTGGAGGACGAGGTGAACGGCGGTGGCAACCCCAAGCGTGACGGCTACGGCGACTTCGTTCCCTGCCTTCACACTGTAGGTGCTCCCCTTGAGCCCGGTCAGGAGGACGTAACTTGGCCCTGCAACAACGAGGAGAAGTACATCTGCCACTTCCCCGAGACCGGCGAGATCATCTCCTACGGTTCCGGTTACGGTGGTAACGCTCTTCTCGGCAAGAAGTGCCTTGCTCTCCGCATCGCTACCGGTATTGCTCAGAAGAACGGCTGGATGGCTGAGCACATGCTCATCCTCGGCATCACCGATCCCCAGGGCCGTAAGTCCTACGTGACGGGCGCATTCCCCTCCGCCTGCGGTAAGACCAACCTGGCCATGGTTGTTCCTCCCCCCGCACTCGCTGCCAAGGGCTGGAAGACCAGCATCATCGGTGACGACATCGCATGGATTTGGCCCCACGAGGACGGTACCTTCCACGCCATCAACCCCGAGAACGGTTACTTCGGTGTGGCTCCCGGTACTTCCTACAAGTCCAACCCCATCGC
>CAJGCY010000107.1 GCA_904501955.1 uncultured Akkermansia sp.
GAAATATATTAGAAATCACTTTGCCGACATAAAGAAATATGCAAATGTCATTGAAAATCGTTTGGATGATGAATGGTGCACAATGGAGAGTGTGTTAGCAGACAATTTAGAAATGTTAGCCCTTGCACGAGAACATAATGTGAACTATATACTCATTGACGATAAGTACGAAATCAATATTGAGTTATAACGATAAATTCCGATTTATCGCGCAGTGGGTAACCAACTAAAAACTTAAACGGAGCGATTGGTTTTCCTCGCCTGATAACCCCCATTCGTCAGAACAAACGCGCGGACACATAAACCCCGCTTCGCCTTACAGGGAAGCGGGGTTTGATGGGAATGATAGGCGCGTTTACGCTTGCGTGGGGAACTTGTCCTTGATGGCTTGGGCGCAATCGCGGATGAGGTTCGGGCCCTTGTAAATGAAGCCGCTGTACAGCTGCACGAGCGAGGCGCCGAGCTCGATTTTCTTCACGGCATCCTCTGCGCAGGTGATGCCACCCACGCCGATGATGGGGATGCTGCCCTTGAGCTCCTTGGCGAAGGCCTCCAGTGTTTCGTTGGCTCGGTTATACAGGGGCTTGCCGGACATACCGCCGCTTTGCTTGGCGGCGGGGTGCTCCTCTACACCGATACGGGTGGTCGTGGTGTTGGAGCAGATGAGACCATCCAACTGGCTGTCCATGAATACCTGAGAAAGCTCGCGGATTTGGGATTCCTCCATATCCGGGGATACCTTCATGACAATCGGCACGTAGCGACCGGTGTCATTCGTCAGGTTGGTCTGCTCGCTCTTGAGCAGGGCAAGCAGCTCCGCAGCCGGTGCAGCCTTTGCCAGGTTGCAGAGGTTCGGCACGTTCGGGCAGGAGAAGTTGATGGCGATGTAGTCCGCCACGTTCCAAGCGGCGCGCATGCAGGTAAGGTAATCCTTGCTGGCTTCCTCATTGGGGGTAACCTTATTCTTGCTGATGTTTACACCGAGCACACCGTTAAAGCGCTTGGTGGCAAGAATGTTCTCCACACCGGCATCAATACCGGGGTTGTTGATACCCATGTGGTTGATGATGGCTTGCTGCGGAATGCAGCGGAAGCAACGCGGCTTCGGGTTACCGGGCTGAGCCAAGGGAGTAAGGGTACCGACTTCCACGAAGCCGAAGCCCAAGCGGCCGAAGGCAGCCACGGTGTTGGCTTGTTTGTCCATACCTGCTGCCAAGCCCACGCGGTTGGGGAACTTGATACCCATGACCGTGACGGGGTCTTCCACCTTGCGGGGGGCAAACAGGGAGAGCACGCGCATTTTCTCCGCCAGTCGCAAGCCGGCAAGAGTCATCTCGTGTGCAGTTTCAGGATTGAAACAGAAAAGGAAACGTTTGGCGATGTTGTATAAGATCGGGGACACAGCAGAGAAGCCCCTGAACCCGCAACCCCTTGGCTGCTGATTCTGGGGCAGGGGTTGTTACATGTTGAAGGTGATGTTATAATTTTCAATGAACCAGCGGCCGAACATGGGCGCAGCCTCCTCATAATCCCACACGGGAGAGTAGGCAAGCTCGCTTTCCAATTTGCCGGTATCGGCGTACATTTCCACGCTTTCGCCCTTGGTGTGGGGGGAGGCGGGGTCACGCTCAATAATGGCGGTTTTGCCCATGGCTACCTCCATGGATTGAATGAACGAGAGCATGGGCACGGGCTTGGAGCGGCCGATGTTGTAGAGGGCATACGGCACACCCTTGGCGCTGTGGGAGGGTGTGTTGACGGACATCATCATGCCGTCGATAATGTCATCCACATAGGTGAAGTCACGCACCAAGTACCCATCATTCAACAGCACAATGGGCTGCTCGGTAGCTATGGCATGTGCAATGCGCATGGGTTTGGAGTCCGGGCGCCCCCACTGACCGTAGGCCGTGAACAAGCGGAACACGGTTACCGGTAATCTGTAGGCGCTGGCGTAGGTGTAGCACAGCAGCTCCGCAGCGCGTTTGGAGCAGGCGTACATACTCATCGGGGTGTCTACATCATCCGTCTCTTTCAGCGGTGATTGGGCGTGTGAGCCGTGTACCACGTAGCTGGAGGAGAAGACGAAGTGCTGGACTTTACCGTGTTTGGCTGCTTCCAGCATGTTCTCCGTGCCGATGGTATTCACATCGAAGAAGCCGATGGGGTCATCATTGGAGGCCTTGGAGCCGGCGAGCGCTGCTAGGTGAATGATGCAGCCGAACGCGCCGTTTTTGCACAGCTGCAGCATGGATTCGCGGTCCAGGATGTCAGCCTTGATGAACTCGAAATCACCGATGCTGCTGCGCAGCGGGGCGCCGTCAGTAATGGCAGCGGTGTCGATTCCCAGCAGCGACAGACGTGCCATCTTGAGCGTGTGCGTACTCGGTTCACACAGATTATCAATGCCGACTACCTGATGCCCGTCATTCAGCAATCTGTTGACGGTGTGATAGCCAATAAACCCGGCCGCGCCGGTAACGAGAATTTTCATATAGATGAATGCGTTTTGGAGAGTGAGGTGACTGCCGTGCAGTCCTTGTTTTTTATGGGCTTATTCTAGCAGCTCTCACACGTGAATGCAATCTTTTTTGCGGAAATTTATTCTTCTTCCACCACCTGTTTCACCCAGCCGATGGCATCACAGCCGAACTCTACCACATCCCCGGGTTTCAGGTATTGCGGCGGGTTCATACCCATGCCGACTCCCCCCGGTGTACCGGTGGAGACAACGTCGCCGGGATTCAGGGTGATGAATCGGGAAACATAGGCTACCAATTCCGCCACTGGCATCACCAGCTCCGCCGTGGAGGCGTGCTGGCGCAGCTCCCCGTTCACTTTCAGTTGCAAGGTGAGGGCGTCCGGGTTCGGAATTTCATCTTTGGAGACCAGCACGGGGCCGAAGGGCGCGAAGGTGTCGTAGCTTTTACCCTTGGTCCACTGACCACCATGCTCCAGCTGGTAAGCGCGCTCAGAGTAATCGCACATGAGCGTGTAGCCCAGTATGGCTCGCTTTGCCTCGGCTGCGGTGGCGTTGTGCAGTGTTTCGCCGATGATGACGGCCAACTCCACCTCATAATCCAACTTCTTGGCACCGGGTGGGTTAAGTACATAGGAGAGGTCGGAGCTGATGGCGGAGGTCGCTTTGAGGAAGAGTGAGGGCTCACCGAGCTCATCACCGCTGAACTCCTTGGCATGCGCAGCATAGCACTTGCCCAGGCAGGCAATGGTGCAGGGCTGCACGTGCAGCGCACTGCTGAGCACCAGTCCCTCCGTATCAACGGGTACGCCGTCCGCGGCTCCCTTGGATATCCAAGTTTCTATCTCCTTGCGCAGTTTTTTGCCGTCAGGCTGCAGTGCCGCCCATATTTGGTCGTCTTGCCCGGTTACATCGATAAAGGTGCGGCGCTTGGGAATCCAGAGCCCGATGGTGCTTTCTCCTTCTTCGTCTACGTAGTATTGAAGTCTCATCGTTGTGGTGAAAAAGTGTTAATCCCAGTCATTTATGTCGTCCGGTATGTCAAAAATGTGAGCGGGGGTCTTATGGTCCTTTCTGTCTCTGATGACCGGGCCACGCGGGGCGGTTTCGCTTGTTGTGGATTCCGCGGGGGGGGCATCCTCCTCGGTAGCTGCCGGGGTGGTAGAGCCAGTGGGCGCTGCCGGGGTGGGCGTGGTTGCGGGAGTTGCCGGAGTGGTTGTGGCGGGTGTCGAGCTGTCCTCCTCCGGTTTTTCATCCGGGGCAGCAATATTGCGGTACATGAAAACGCGGTCACCCTTCATGACGTTGCCGGAGCGGATGTCTGCCGCGATGATGTTGTTGCGCGCGGGTTGGTCAGAGGTAACCACCAAGTTGCCTACGCGGGTGTTGCTGCCATCCGCCGGGTGGGTGATGAGTACGGTGCCGCCTTTAGGCATGGGGCCGATAATGCGCAGGAGCACAAAGCCTTGCTCCGGGTATACTTGGTGTACCGCGCCCAAGTGCAGGGGCGGCAGCACCTTACCTTGATCACCGGGCTTGCCCTGTGGCTTGCTCTGTTGGCAGGCACCCATCAGCAGCGCGAGTGAGGCGATTGCTATCGTGAAAATTTTCTTCATGTGCCTTCTCCTATAACATACTCCACTCCCAGCGTCAAGTAAGGATTGCGTCAAGTCACCGCCTTTCTTTCATCGAGCGCGGTGGATAAAGGCTTGCTATGACGCCGGTTTTCTGGTAGGGTAGTGTGCATGGCGGAGAATAAGTTTGAAATTGACCGAGATGCCCTGACCAAAGCAATCGTGGAGCTGAACTCTATGTCACCGGCGGATGGCGTCATTATGACCCGTGAGGGCGCTGTGCGTACCGGCTATGAAAATGAGGAAGATTTTTTATGCATGCTGATTCCGGCCGGGGTGCTTGCCCGACAATTAACGGCGGATGGCCTCTCATCCTACACCGGCAAAGAGCTCAACAAATGGGCAGGGGAGTATGCGATTGAACCTTTGCAGGAAAAGGTGAACGCTGCTGTTTCTCAATAGCTTTTGCTGCATTTATGCGCGCTTTTTTCATTTGTTGCGTGTGTATTTGTTTGGCGGCGGTTCTGCCTTGTTTTGCGGATTCGGCGGCAGCTTTGCCTCGCGGCTCCGGCAAGCAGGTTGCTGTCTTTGTGGCGCTCTGTGATAATGAACATCAGGGGATTGCCCCGGTCCCGGCACGCATCGGTAATGGTGAAGATGCTGCGAATAATCTCTATTGGGGCTGCTCAGATGCTCTCCCCAAGGTGCTGCGTACTTCCCGTGATTGGGGGAGTCCCAAGCACTATACAGATTACGCCTCTCGCCGTGACGCGGTGATTGATACCGTGGTCTGCACACGGGCAGATGGTGCTGCTACTCTATACGCTTATGCCTACAGGGGCGATTCAATTGTCGCCTGCATGCGCGATTTTGAGGCAGCCTTGGCCTCCGCTCAATATGATATGGTGGCGTATATCGGCCACAACGGCCTGATGGATGAAGATTTGCCGGAGCTTCCGGCCGCACAGGGCAATACGGATGCCGTGGTGTTGTGCTGCATGAGTGATGAATGGTTCAGCGACCGCATCCGGCATTTGGGGTGTCGCCCCTTGTTGATGACGCGTCAATATATGTACCCGGCGGGGAAAGTGCTGGTGGATTTGCTTGCCGTTTGGCTGAAAACGCCTGCTGACGCTGCTGCCGTGCATGCAGCCGCTGCAAAGGCGTATGCCACGAACCAGCGCATCAGTGTCAAAGCGGCAGCCGGCGTTTTTGTGGCTCCCCGCGCTGCTGCGGGTAACACAAAGGAGTGAGGGCTCAAGCCCCCACTCCATGTTGATTTTTTTGTGCGGAAGCGGTGCTACCCCCGACTTCCTATGATGTTAGGCTCAGTTACCGGCCTGTTCCGCCAGAGCTTGGTCAATGAGCGCCTTAATCTCAGCGGCTTGCTTCTTGAGCGCCATCATTTCCTTCATGGCCTCAGGCAGCTTGCGGATAGCGGCATACTGCTTGGCTGCCTCCTTGTACGGTGAAGCCGGGGCGCCCCAGTATACCTGACCACCCTCCAGCCCGGACATAACGCCCGTGCGGGCTGCGAGTACGGCTTTGTCGCCGATGTTGATGTGCCCGGCAATGCCCACCTGCGCAGCCACTGTTACGTAGTTGCCGATGTGTGTGCTGCCTGCCACACCACTTTGGGATACGATTACCGTGTGCTTGCCGATGGTCACATTGTGGCCAATCTGCACGAGGTTGTCTATCTTCGACCCCTCACCGATGACGGTGCGGCCGAATCTCGCGCGGTCAATGGTGGTGTTCGCGCCGATGTCGACACAATCGCCGATTTCTACGATGCCCACTTGGTCCACCGTCTCATAGCGCCCGGTCTCATTGTTCAGCAAGAAGCCGAAGCCATCGGAACCGATGACGGCACCGGGTTGAATGACCACCTTGTTGCCGAGAATGCAGCGCTCGCGCACGACAACACGCGCATACAGCTTGCAATCCTTGCCCAGTACGGTGGATTTGCCGATGACGCAGCCCGGGCCGATGTCGCAGCCGTCGCCGATTTCTGCGCCGGCCTCAATCACTGCGCCGTGGCCGATGCGCACCTTCGTCGGGTCAAGCTTCGCCGTCGGGTCTACCACGGCGGTGGATGCAATTCCCGGCTCGAAATCATTGGCTGCCTTCATGAAGTGACCCACGATGGCGTTGAAGGCCAAGGAGGGGTTCTCCACCTCGATGAATACCACGCCTTCAGGATACTCCGGCAGGGAGGGCGGTACCAATACTACGCCGGCCTTGGTAGCAAGGAAATCCTTAAAATACTTCTCGTTGCCCAAGAATGCAATCTCGCTCGGGGTGGCCTCCGCTAAAGTAGCAACTCCGGAGATGGTAATCTCCGGAGCGCTGTTGAGGATTTTGCCTCCCGTGAGCGCAAGAACTTCTGTAAGAGAGAGGTTCATAGTCGGCTCTGTTTCGGGAAATTGTGGTAAACTCAGTTCGGCATGTTGATGCCGGCTTTCTTGAGCTCAGCGTCCGGGTCGAATCCGGCAGGGGCACCGGCATTGAGCTTCTTGAGCACCTGCGGCGTGATGTCGAACGTCTCCTTCACGTAGGGGAACACCTTCGTGCGAGGAGCGGCATTCATGGCGCTGGAGTCAATCACGAAATCGTATGCACCAAGAGCTGCCTCCTCCTCGATTACCTTCTGCACCTCTGCGAAAAGCAGGGCAAGGTCGCGGCGGTAAAGCTCCTGGAAAGCGCGCTCACGGGTCTGCGTGTACTCCTTGAGCTGGTTCTCCTTGGCCTGCAGCTCGTTCTGCTTGTTCTGCAGCTTCTGACGAAGAGCTGCAATCTCCTTCTCGGAGCGGGAGGGATCATACTGCTTACGGAGAGCCTCGGCTTCCTCACGCAGCTTAATCAGCTCGGCCTGCTGCTTCTCTACCTCGGCCTTAATCTCTGCCATGTACTCCTTCAGGCGTACCTCAGTGTCAAAACGCTTGTAGAACTTCGTGTAAAGCTCGTTCACGTCTACGGATGCAACCTTGAGCTCAGCCTGTACGGTGGATACAAGCGCCGTAGCAGCAACTGCGAATGTGGAAATGATGGGGAACTTCATGATGATAAAATGCGGTCTTTAGACGTCCCTCATTATACGCTATTATGCGGTGAAGTCAAGCATACTGTGCGTCAAAGCTTCACTAATGACACATTTTTGTTAACTCCGCTTACGTTTGCGATTGTTTCCTTTATCGCTTTCTTTGAAAAACGCCCTCAACCATAAACATCGCCTTTATTTGTTTTTCTCGTGCCCCGGGTGGTTCTGCTTGCGTGTCACGCCTGTTTGTGCTAGCATAGCCCCATGGCAGAGCTGATTATGTTGGGAACGGGTAATGCCGCCGTGACGCGGTGCTATAACACTTGTTTTGCCGTGCGCACGGCGGATGGCGTGTTTTTGGTGGATGCCGGCGGTGGCAATGGCATATTGCGCCAACTGGAGCAGGGGGGAATTGCCCTACAGGAGATTCACGATATCTTCATTACGCACACGCATACGGACCACATCCTCGGGGTGGTGTGGGTGTTGCGCATGATTGCCCAGGCCATGAATTCCGGTAAATATACGGGCGAATTGCGTCTATACGGCCATTCTGAGGCTCTGTATGCGCTGGATACCATTTGCCGCCTTACCCTGCCGGGCAAGGTGGTGAAACATATCGGGGTGGATATTCTCTTGAACGCGTTGGCGGATGCTGATTCCTTTACCGTGGTGGGCATGGGCGGTGTTGCTTTCGATATCGGTTCCACTAAAGCACGCCAGTATGGTTTTTCGCTTCGCCTGCCGGATGGTCAGCGTTTCACCTGCTTGGGGGATGAACCGTACAACGAGCGTGCTCGTGCCTATGCCTACGGGGCGGACTGGTTGTTGTGCGAGGCCTTTTGCCTGTACGAGGACCGCGAGCGCTTCAAACCCTACGAAAAACACCACAGCACCGCCTTGGATGCCGGTAGACTCGCTGCGCAATTGGATGTGAAGCACCTCCTCCTGTACCACACGGAAGATGCCACCCTCTCCACCCGCCGTTGCGCTTATGCTGCGGAGGCAGCGAAGCATTTCTCCGGCGCTATTCTCGTGCCCGATGATTTGGAGCGGATTTCACTCTGATTCATCAATGCTGCGGATTCATGGGGGCATTCTAAGTCTCTCGACTTCACGAAAATTCCTTTTTGGTTAGTGAAGGGGGGCTTTGGTGCTTTTTTCTTGATGTTGAATGCATTTTCGTGTTATTATCCGTACATGAAAGGCCGCAAGAAGAAGCAACTACACCAGACCCCGGCGGAGTTCGCTCGGGCTGCAGAGGTGCGCGCCTTTCGTGAATCGCGCAGACAAGGTGCCATCGATTGGGCAGAATGGGAACGTGAGCAACGCCGAGAGCAGATTCGCAATATGCAAATGCCCTCGCACCCCAAGCCCAAGCCCCAACGCTTGAAACACAAATACCCTTACCACGGTGATATCCATGAGTCCGAGGCCGCCTACCGGCGGCGGCTCAAAAAATGGCAAGCTCGCTTTGAAAAGTGACGTTTTTCATGATCTTCTTTTTGTTGTTGACTTTTTCGCGTATAGATGTCACCATGCCTTTGGTTCCTGTTTCTGCTACCGTGGGCGCATCACATAAGGTGGCAGCCAAGGGATGGGATCTGAAATGAGCCTTCAGATGCCTGCGTTAAAAAGTGCCGGCCGAGGACTCTCACACCCTCGGCCGGCTTGTACTTACACCTACTCTATGAAAACAGTTTGCTGTTTCAGGCGGACGGCTCTCACCCCGTCCTATATAGATGTACGGCGCTTTTTTGCCGAATCTTTCAAAAAAAGTGATTTTTTTGAAATTATTTTTCCTGTTTATCTTCGGTAGAGCCTTCAATGAACTCAAACTCAATGTTATCCGTGCCGGAGCCGAATCCGAAATCGAGTTCGGATTTATCATCTAAGGTAAACTCTGCGCCGAAAATGCGCGTGAAGATTTCGCTGTCAATGAAGTTTTTGAGCGAGTTCGAGCCATAGTAGTC
>CAJGCY010000108.1 GCA_904501955.1 uncultured Akkermansia sp.
CCTTTTTTGTCATATACCCAGAGTTACGCCACTACGTGGCTTCACTCTGGGCTATTGTACTTTCGCCCCGCGCTTGCGGGGCTTTTGTGTTCGGCGGGCGTGTGCCGGCGGGGAGAGGGCGGTTTCTTTCGCTCGGATGGCCAATGAACGGATGCATGGGGGCAATTCCGCGCCACGCTTTATGCCACCCCTCCGGGGTTCGCATTTGTTTTTTTGTGGCGATTCCCGGGGTTCCGTGGCTCCCGTCTCCGCTGCGGTGCAGCTCCGCCGAGGCAGGTCGCCACTCCACCGCGGGCTATTTTATGGCGCCCCTCCGGGGCTCGTGAGTTCGGCGGGCATGCGCCCGCGAGCGGAGGGCGCTTTCTCGCTCGGATGGCCAATGAACGGATGCATGGGGGCAATTCCGCGCCACGCTTTATGCCACCCCTCCGGGGTTCGCATTTGTTATTTGGGGCGGTTCCGGGGGGTTGGGGCTTCGAGTCTTCGCTTTCTACGCCCTCACAGGCCGCCCCTTGCGGGGCTCCCGTCTTCGCGTCTCCCGGCTTCGCGTCTTTGCTACGCCGTGGCAGGCCACCACTATTGTATGGCGCCCCGGGCTCAAATGACGATAAAGGGGGTGATGAGGGGCTCCAGAAGGAACATGAAGGGGGCGATGGTGATGGAGCCTACTAGGCAGAGGGGAGCTTCTGTGACAATAATGACGGCGTTGCCGGCGTAATCCGCGACGTAGGCGGGGCCGAGAAGCAGTTTTTGCGTGAAGGTGCGTTTGCCGGGGATGATGGGGATTGCGCCGGTTTGGTATTCTCCGTCGCTGCTCTGTGCCAAGATGTTGGCAGATTTCGGCTTGCGCAATGCATACATGCCTGAATACTTTACCGGTAGTTTGCGCATCTTCGGTGCGTTGGTTACTTTGACTACGGTGAGTTTATCCGCGCTGATCGGTTGTTTTGTGGTTCCGCGGGGTAAGCCTTGGATGCTGTCCACCTCGTCATCCGTCAGCGGGAAGTAGTATGCCTCCAACGCTGAGATGTCGCTATAACTCCATACGCCTGATTGGTGATTCTTTTGGCGGATCAAGGAACTGTCCGTTACCGAATCTACATTTCTTTTCGCATAAGCAACGTGCAGGCAGCTGTAGTAGTTCCCCTTGTGCTCATAAATGCAGGGGGTGTTTTTTATAGCTTGCTCATTCAGATTGACGATGGGCACGCGCTTGTCTTTTGCATCCAGCTGTTCCACCAGGTGGAGCTGGTGGCATGAGCAGAGGGCGGTGCAACAAGCGGCTGCTGCAAGGAGTTTTTGCGCGGCGGGCATCTTCAGCTATTGGTTAACAAACGGTAAAAGCTTTCCGGGAGGGAGATGTTGGTGTGCGTGAGTGCGCCGCGGAAGAGTGGTGCCATTTCTTCCTCCGTGAAGCCGGCAATGCCACAGCCGATGCGGGTGACGAGGAAGTGGAGCTCCGGGTGAGCGGCGGCAAAGTCGATGAACTCCTGTACGTAGGGGGCAATAGCATCCACCCCGCCATGCATGGTGGGGATGGCGTAGCTTTGCCCCTGAAGGCCTACACCCTGCCCCCAGATGGCGCCGAAGTGGGTGTGTGCTGCGCGGGCGGCGCCACCGCCATGGTGCCCCTGTAGGTTGCTGCCGAACACGAATACCTCGTTGGCTTGCAGGGTGGTGATTTTTTCCGGGGTAAAACGTGCCTCGGCAGGCTCGGCCGGGGTGAACAGGTATTGCTCTGCAAAGCGCTCGAGGATTTGCAGCTGCGTTTTGTCCATCAATGCCATGGCGCGTGTCAAGATGTGCTCCGGTATGCCATAGTAGGCGCCGGCCACACTGCCGGCCATGGCGGCAATGGTGTCCGAATCGCCGCCGATGGAGATGGCGTTGCGCAGGGCGTCCTCGTAGTTGCAGGACTCGAAGAAGGCTTGCAGTGCTTGGGGCACAGAGCCTTGGCAGCTGACGTCGAAGCTGTAGCTGAGGCGGATGCCCTCTATCGTGAAGTCTATGTCGTAATAATGTTGCAGGATGTGCTCGCGGATTTGCTCTTTGCTGTGACCGGTGCGTGCCAAGTAGGTGGCAGCGGCGATGGCCTGTGCGCCCTTAATGCCCTCCGGGTGGTTGTGGGTGACGGCGCTGACTTGCTCCGCCAAATGCAGCACTTCCTCCAAGCTGCGGCCGGCATACGCGCAGGGGGAGACTCGCATGGCGGAGCCATTGCCCCAGCTGTTGTAGGGCTGCGGGTTGGGGCTGCGCAGCCATTCACGGAACTTGCCACCGTAACCGGCGCGGGGGTAGGCGTTGCCCATGCGCTGCATGCATTGCACCGCCTTTTCCGCCACATTTGCATAGCTCGGGGCGCTCTGCATCAGGGCGTCCGCTATGGCCAAGGTCATGACGGTGTCATCCGTGGGGCGGCAGTGGGAGGAAAATAAATCAAATTCCTTGCTGCGGTGGTTGTGCCACTCAAAACGTGAGCCGATGATGTCGCCGATGATGCTTCCGAACATGCCTGTTATTGTACGCTTTTTGTGGGTGGTGTCAAGACGAAGTTCCTTGAAGCCCTAGGCGGGGCTATGAATTCCGTTCGCCAACTTCCGATTTACCGGACCGGGGTGCGGCTTACTTGCTGACGCGCAGGTAGATGAGGCGCTGAGTGAAGCGGGGGTCGGCGGATTCCATTTTGAGCACCAGCGTGTTGCGGACACGCTTGGCGGTGCTTTTGGGGGTGATGGTGACGGTGTATTCCCCCGGTTTTCGGCCTTTGGCGGTGGTGTAGGTGAAATCCGCGCCGGAGAGGGCGGCCTCTTTCACCTTGGTGATGGGGGAGCCGGCGGGCACGGTGATGTGCAGCACGTGGGGGGTGGGGGGCGCGCCGATTTTCCACACGATGTTGGTGGCGCTCAGGATGATGGCCTGCGGCAGCTCAAAGCGCATGGTGAGGGTGGTGGTTTTGCCATCTGCCGTGGTGGCGGTGATGGTTTTGTCCACCGATTCATCAAACTTGGAGGTATCCACCTTGGCGGTGATGGTGCGGCCGGAGATGCTGAGGGTGGTGCAGTCGCAATGAGCCTTGGCGGAGGTAACGGCGCAGTCCGCCTCAAAGGTGACTGTGGTGCTTTGCTGGCCGTGGGTGAGGCGCACGGGCTGCACGGGCTTGGCAAAGCCGGCCACTGCGGGCAGGGAGGCGCAAAGACTGAGTAAGAGGCAGTTGCGAATCATGGCAGTGCGGTGCAGGGGTTATTTTTCCTCGTCCTTAGCTTCTTCCTTCTTGGCATCCTTGGGCTCAAAGAAGGAGGCGATGAAGAAGAGGCCGGCGGCAATGCACACGCAGGAGTCCGCCACGTTGAAGGCGGGCCAGTGGTAGCCGTTGGGGAACATCTCTGTCTGAATCCACGGGAAGGAGAAGTCCAGGAAATCCACCACGTAGCCGTTGGCGAAGTTCTGCCAGAAGCTGAGCGTCTCCGCCCCTTTCAGCCAGAAGCCTTGCAGCAAGCGGTCCGTCATGTTGCCGAGCACACCGGCCATGATGCACACCCAAGCCACCTTGAGCATGCGCGTGCGGAAGAAGCCGCGGCGGTAGAAGATGATGAGGGCGGCCAGCGCAATAATCTGCACGCAAAGGAAGACGAAGGGCGCCCAAGTGGTGCCATCGCCCATGCCGAAGGCTACGCCTTGGTTGTGCGCGCGTACGAGGTTGAAGCAGAACACGGAGCAATCCGTCACCACGGGTACGCCGTCCAAGTAAAAACGGTTCGGTTCTTCAAAGTTGAGGACGACCAGCCACTTGCTCACTTGGTCCAGCACGTAAAGCACAAAGACGGCGATGATGAGGTACAGGGTGGTGCGGGAGGCGTTTTGCTTCATGGTTGTGAAAAAAGTGGAGGTGGTGGGGTGATGTCCTTGAGTTTAGCAGCCCCCGCCGGTAAGTGCCGGCAGGGGCTTGTTGAGGGTTAGCTGCCAATCAGTGGCAGATTTCGGCGCAGCGCTCGCACAGGCCGTCCGCATTCACGGCGGCCTCGTAGCGGCGGCAGCGCGGGCACATGCCGTGGGCGGTCTTGGCGGCGGTGGCGGCAAGCTCTGCACCGCGCTCCACCTGCAGACCGGAGATGATGAAGAAGGTCTTGGCGAACTCGGCATCCTCCAGCAGGGCAACCACGGCGGGTGCTTCATCCTGCGGCAGGGTGAGGGTTACCACGGCCTCGTTGTTCTTGTTGAATGCCTTGGCCTTAATCTGAGCCTCGATGGCAATCTGAATGACGCTCTTAATCTGCTGCAGTCGGGCAAAGGTGGCGCAGTGGCCGCCGTCGAAAGCGGGATCCGCGGTCGGGAAGTCCTGCTCGTGCACGGAGCCCTCATTGCCGGCGTGCTCCCAAGCCTCTTCCGCCGTGTAGGCAAGGATGGGGGCGAGCAGGCGCACCAGTACATCGAACACGCGGGCGATGGCGTACTGGCGGCTCAGGCGGCGGGTGCTGCCGGCGGCATCGCAGTACAGGCTGTCCTTGGTGATGTCGATGTAGAGGGCGGACAAGTCGTTCGTGCAGAACTGGTTGATGGCCATGAACACCTTGCGGAACTCGTAGGCATCATACGCGGCGCGCACCTCGTTGATGAGGCCGTTGCTGCGCTCCAGAATCCAGGCGTCCAGCGCGTCGAGGGCCTCGGGCTTCTCGCCCTTGTAGCCCTTGAGGTTGGCGAGCAGAATGCGCAGCGTGTTGCGCAGGCGGCGGTAGGGGTCCGTTACCTGTTTGAACAGGTCCTCACCGAAGGGAACCTCGTTCTGCCAGTCCACGGAGCTTACCCACAGACGCACGATGTCTGCACCGTATTTCTCGTAGAAGTACTTGGCATTCGTGGGCTTAGTGTAGGTGCCCTGTGCGCTCTTGGAGAGCTTGGAGCGGTCCTGGTTCACCACGAACGCGTGGGTGAGCACCTTCTTGTACGGTGCTGCGCCACGCCATGCGCAAGAGAGCATCAGCGAGCTCTGGAACCAGCCGCGGTGCTGGTCCGTAGCCTCCAAGTACACATCACAGGGGGCGTGCAGCTCGGGGTGCTCCTCCAGCACGGATACGTGGGAGCAGCCGGAGTCAATCCACACGTCCAGCGTGTCCTTACCCTTCTTGTAGGTGGTGGGCAGGCCCAGCTTCTCGCACAGCTCGGCGTCGGAGAGCTCGAACCAGATGTTCGTACCGTGCTCCGCCACGAGGTCCGCCACCTTGTTGACGATTTCCTCCGTGAGCACGGGCTTGTCGTTCTCATCAAAGAAGACGGGCAGGGGTACGCCCCACGTACGCTGGCGGGAGATGCACCAATCCGGGCGAGCCTCCACCGTGCTGTAAATGCGGTTGCGGCCCCAAGCAGGCAGCCACTCCGTCTTGTCAATCTGCTCCAGAGCCTGACCGCGCAGCTTCTCCATGCTGATGAAGAACTGCTTCACGGCGCGGAAGATGATGGGGGTCTTGGAGCGCCAGCAGTGCGGGTACTGGTGGGTGAACTCCTCACGGCCCAGCAGGCGGTTGCCCGCTACCAGCAGGGTGATGATGTCCTCATTGCTCTGCAGCACGTGCTTGCCTACCAAGTGGGGCAGGCCACACTCTGCCGTGTAGTTGCCGTTGTCGTCCACTGGGGAGAGCACGGGCAGGCCGTATGCCATACCGGCAATGTAGTCATCCGCACCATGGCCGGGGGCAATGTGCACGGCACCCGTACCGGCATCCGTCGTGACGTATGCGGCGTTGATGATGAGGGACTCGCGGTCCAAGAAGGGGTGGCGGGCGGTGCGCTTCTCCACCTCACTGCCCACAAAGGTGGCCAGCTGCTCCTGCAGCTCCCAGCCGGTCTTGGCGGTGAAGGTCTCGATGAGCTCGCGCACGATGATGAAGTGGCGCTCCTCGCCATCCTTCGCGTAGCGGCCGATGACGTAGGTGAAATCCGGGTTGAGGGCGATGGCGAGGTTGCTCGGCAGGGTCCACGGCGTGGTCGTCCAGATGACCATCTCGCAATCCTCCACGCCAGCCACGGCGCCATCCATCTTGAAGCCCACGTATACGGCGGTGGAGGTGTCCTCCATGTACTCCACCTCAGCCTCTGCCAGGGCGGTGTGGTGAGCGTAGCTCCACTGCACGGGCTTCATGGACTGGTACACGGCGCCGCTGCCCACCAACTTGGCGAACACGCGCAGAATGCCTGCCTCATACTTGGGCAGCATGGTGATGTACGGGTTGAACCAGTCACCGAACACGCCCAAGCGGCGGAAAGAGGCGCGCTGCTGGTCAATGTAGCCCAGCGCGAACTCCGTGCAGCGGCGGCGAATCTCTGCGGGCTCCAAGCCCTGGAACTCCTTCACCACCTTAGCCTCAATCGGCAAGCCGTGGCAGTCCCAGCCCGGAATAAAGGGGGCGTAGTAACCGCTCATCGTCTTGCTCTTCACGATGAAGTCCTTCAAAATCTTGTTCAGACCCGTGCCCATGTGCACGTCACCATTCGCAAAGGGAGGGCCGTCATGCAGTATGAAAGTCGGGGCACCCTGCGCTTTGCGGCGGCCGGTAATTCGCTCGTAAAGCTTCTCGTTTTCCCATTTCTCAAGACGCGCCGGCTCCTTGGTCGTAAGGTCACCGCGCATGGGGAACGTGGTGTCCGGCAGGAAAATCGTGTCTTTGTAGCTCTTAGCAGGTGTGCTCATACGCGCGCCACTATACACCCTTATCCGCCGATTGTCAATCTTATTGTGCCTCTCAGCTGCCCTTATTTGCTCCTTTAACGGCATTTATGCAACTGTCATATGGTGTTCTGTGCGATAAAACGGGGTTTTGCCGTTCGCTGAATCCCGATTTTGTGAAATGCTTCACATTTTACCACCCGCCGCGCGGATGTACCGAGCGCAGTCGGCGTGGCCTCTTTCCGTGGCAATTTTGAGAGGCGTTTTGCCATGTATGGGCGACCTATTAACATCGATTTCCGGAGCTTTCAGCAAAAGTTCGACGGATTCTGTGACTCCCCAGAACGTTGCGAGATAAAGGGCTGTTTCACCTTGTTTATTAACCTTGTTGACATCAATGCCGGGAGAAGCCAGTAAAATCTTGGTGCATTCAGTGTGTTTCGCCCATGTTGCATAGTGGAGAGGCGTCCAGCCATATTCGTCAACAGTGTTGACATCTGCGCCTACGGCAATCAGGAGTTTGAGTACTTCCGGTTTGTTGTAAGCAATGAGCATCGTCTTGTCATAGTCAAAAATCCCCAAGGCATTGAGTTTCTTTTGAGCTGTTTCTTTATCTGTTTTACTGAGCCAACGCGCTTGTTTGCCCGCCACATGATAATCGTAGGATATTTTGGAGAACGCGATTCCCGCTATCAAGAGCGTTATGCCACACAGGACGAATAGGAACTTCTTTTTAGTATCAGACGCTTGCTCTTTTTCTCTCCGTAATTGCTCTGCTGCGAGACTCAACAGTGCTGCGTGTGGATGTTCCTTAGTATCTTTCGTTGTTTTATCGTTTATTATCTGCGCTGCTGCTGATGATGGCTTGGGGGTGAGTAGGTTAAGCTCATCCAGCCAAGATTGGGCACTTTGCCAGCGGCTTTTGGCACGAATGACCAGCGCTTTGTCAATGCTGCGCAGCAGGGCGGGGGAAAATCGTGCACGCAACTCGGGGCGTGAGACCAGAGGTATGTAGGGATCCTCATCATCAATGCGTTCGACTGCCTGCGGGGGGCATGCGCCGGTGATGACTCGGTAACAGGTGGCGCCCAGCGCATAAATATCCGTCCACGGACCGCGTTTGCCGTGAGGGGTAATTTGCTCCAGCGGTGTGTAGCCGGGTGTGCCCACCATGGTGGCGGAACGCTCCGTTTGTAGGGCTCGCGCGGTGCCGAAATCGATGAGAATGGGTGTGCCGTCCTCCTGCAGCAAGATGTTGCCGGGCTTCAGGTCGCGGTGCAGCAGGTTCTGCGAATGGAGGTAGTCCAGCGCCTTCAGTACAGTCTTGAGGATAGGCAGCAACCAAGCCTCATCCGGCTTTGCAGGAGCTGCTTTGTGTAGCTCTTTGCCGTCAATGTAGGGCATGACAAAGTAGGCGGTGCCCAGTGCTTCGAATGCCTCGTGCACGCGGACGATGTTCGGGTGGTTCAGGTGCGCGAGGGTGCGGGCCTCATCCACAAAGCGTTGCAAGGCGTGGGCGTAGTTCTCCGCAGAGTCGGTATCATCCAGCGGGTGCACCTGCATGGTGGTGATATCGCGGTAGGCGTAATAGGTGGGCAGGTTCTCCTTAATCACCACCTGTTCATGGCTTTGCATGTGCTCTGCTAGGTAGGTGATGCCGAAGCCACCTTGGCCTATTTTGCGCAGCAGGCGGTAGTGCCCCAGCTCAAGCCCCACCGGCAGCGCTACGCCGCTGCCTGAGTTTGCACCGTTTTGAGATTGCGAAGAGTTGTCGCTCATGTGATTGGGAGAGAGTATATGCTTTTTTTTGGGGGGGGGAGGAGGGCGGAGCTTTTGGTGGCTGCCGTACCGCGTGTAATACACACGCACGCTCTAGTAAGGTAACAAAAATAGCCGAGAAGTCAAGCTCGGAACGCGGGGGAGTGCATAATCGCGCGGGGAGTTACGGATGGGGGGGGCTTATCATGGGGTTATTAGACACTGCCGGCCCGATAAATCGGAATTGGGAGTGCAGTTTGCGAGCCGAAGGTGAGCCTAAATTTGAGCCCCGGAGGGGCGCTATAAAATAGAGCCCGGCGGTGGAGCCCCGTAAGGGGCGGCCTGTGAGGGCGTAGAAAGCGCAGACTCGAAGCCCCAAACCCCGGGAACCGCAAAAAAAACAAATGCGAACCCCGGAGGGGTGGCATATAATGCGCGGACCGGAGCGAAGCGACGCTCCGCGCTGGTGGGCGCGTGTTTTGTTTGTGCGTTAATATCCCATTGATAACGCGATGTCATAAGACGAATTGCGGCATGCGGGATTTCTTCGCACTTACGTGCTCCGGGCGGGTTATGCCACCCGCATACCGTCTCGGCA
>CAJGCY010000109.1 GCA_904501955.1 uncultured Akkermansia sp.
CGGTCAGGCTCATCCTGCTGCTACCGCGCCCGTGGTGGAAGAGCAGCCTGCCGCCACCCCCGCCCCCGCGCCTGTGGTGGAAGAGCAGCCTGCCGCCACCCCCGCCCCCGCGCCCGTGGTGGAAGAGCAGCCCGCTGCCACCCCCGCACCTGCGCAGGGCGTTGAAGCAGCCTACCGCAGCATCGTGAAGATTGAGGTGGCCATTCGCCAGCCGGACTACGCTACGCCGTGGCAGAGCGGCCGTTTCGGCGGTGGTAACGGCACGGGCTTTATGGTGCAGCCGGGCTTGTTCATGACCAATGCACACGTGGTGGCCAATGCGGAGCGCATCACCATCTCCCCCTACGGTGATGCCCGTAAATACCCCGCCAAGGTGAAGTACGTGGCTCATGATGCGGATTTGGCCTTGGTGGAGGTGACGGAGAATTTGGAGGCCTTCCAAGACATACCCTGCCTGCAGTTCAGTGATAATCTGCCCTGCCTGGAGGACCAGGTGCGCGCCGTGGGCTACCCCATCGGCGGTAGCCGTTTGTCCGTGACACGCGGCATCGTTTCACGTATTGATACCACGCTGTACTCTCACTCTCAGAGCGAGAGCCACCTGACCGTGCAGATTGACGCCGCCATCAACCCCGGTAACAGCGGTGGCCCCGTGCTGATGGATGATAAGGTGGTCGGCGTTGCCTTCCAAGGTCTTATGCAGGCTAACTCCACCGGTTACATGATTCCCATGCCGGTCATCAAGCGCTTCCTCAAAGATGTGGAAGATGGCCGTTATGACAGCTATGTGGACCTCGCGGTGAACTTCTTCCCCCTCAGCAATCCGGCCATGCGCAAGCACTACGGCCTTGCGGAGAACTCCCCCGGCGTGCTGGTGGGTGAGGTAGCCAAGGGCGGTAGCTGTGATGGCGTGCTGCAGCCGGGCGATGTGCTGCTGGCCATCAATGACCTGCCGGTGGACCAGTCCGCCATGATTGAGCTGGACGGCGAGCGCGTGATGCTCGAGGAGCTGGCCGAGCGCTCATTCAAGGGCGACAAGCTGCGCATGCGCGTGCTGCGCGACGGCAAGGAGCTGGAGCTTGAGGTGGAGCTGAAACCCCTTGAGTGCCACACCATTATGGCTCAGGAGTATGACAAGATGCCCCGCTACGTGCAGTTTGCCGGTTTGGTGTTCCAGCCGCTGCACCGTAACGTGATTGCCGCTCACCAGCTGAATACCCTTGCCCTCTCCGTCAGCATTCGCGATTACTTGAACCGCGGTGCCTCCATGGACAAGCCGGATATGGTCATCCTTACCAAGGTGCTTAAAGATGAGGTGAATGCCCGCTACACGGCCTATGGCTCACGCATGGTGACCAAGGTGAACGGTGAGGAGGTGAAGGGCATGGACCACCTGTACAGCCTGCTGTACCCGGAGGACGGCGTGCGCCCGGATTACACCGTGATTGAGTTTTCTGATTCTCCGCGCCCCATGGTGATTGATAATAAGATGATAGATGCGGCGAATGAGCGCATCAAAGCCCGCTACGGTGTGCCGGTGAATGCTCGCCTCAAGTAATCAACCTTAACCCTTTTTATTCTCGATATGTACCAAAAGATGATTGCGCTTGCTTTGGCAGGCTTGGCCTTGAGCAGCTGTGAGCCCACGCCCCGTACCAATACGGAGAGACCGCAGCGCCCGCAGAAGCCCGCGGAAGAGCAAACCGCCGCCACCTCTACTGAGTCTGCCACGGCTGCTACTGAAACCCCGGCTGCTACCGAGGGGAAAACCGATGTGCAGCCCACGGCAGATGCGAACGCCACGGTGGATACGCCTGCTGCCACAGACACCCCCGCCACGGAGACCCCTGACGGCACAAGCCCTGAGGCGCCCGCAGTGGCGGTGAAGGAGGACCCCTCCGCCGTGTTGCTGTCCGTAGCGCTGACCGTGCAGGACTTCAACCGTGTGAATCCGTGGGAGAAAACGCAGGCCGGCAGCTCACGCCTGAACGGCATTTACCTGGGGGATGGCTTGGTGCTTACGCTCGGTCGCAGCTTGGCCACTACCAACTATGTGGAAATCAGCCTGCCGGACGGCTCTCGCACGGTGCCGGCCAAGGTGCTGCGCTATGATGCGGACCTGAACCTCGGCTTGCTCAGTGTGGAGGGTGAGGAAGATGCCACCATTTTTGACGACCGCACCACTTACCCCCTGGGTGCCCCGCTGGGGCGCGGTTGCAAGGCTGAGCTCTTCTGCACGCTCAACGGCATGGAGCCCCTGCGCATTCCCCTTACGGCGGAAATCGGTACCGTGGAGGACAGCATGCCGCGCTTGCAAATGCGCGCAGAGCAGGCTGTGCCCGGTAATTACACCCACGGTGCTCCCGTGGTGAGCGAGGGTAAGTTGGTGGGCATCAGCGCCGGTTACAACAGCGGCAGCCGCCAACTGCGCGTTATTAATGCGGAGATTATCAAGCGCTTCTTAGACGCTAAGCCGGAGGACCCCAAGGGCGTGCCCCTGATGGGTGTCAGCATGGCGGACCTCACGGACCCCGTGTTCCGCAGCTACCTCGGCTTGGGGGATAAGCACACCGGCGTGTACCTCAGCAGCGTGAAGCCGGAGGGCGGCGCCGCCATAGCCGGCCTGCGCAAGGGGGATGTACTCACCTCTGTTGAGGGGATTAAGATTGATAACCGTGGGCGCTGCAATTTGCCGCTTTACGGCTATTTGGACATTTCCACCGTGGTGCGTTACCTCAAGCCCATCGGTGAGTCCCTGACCGTTACCTACTTCCGTGATGGGCAAGAGCACACGGCTACCATGCCGCTCAACCGTGACGCGGAGCAAAAAACGCTCATCCCGGATGAAGAGGGCGGTGCTGCCCCCCGCTACGTGGTGTGGGGTGGCTTGGTATTCCAGCCGCTGACCACAAATTACATGAATGCCCTCAAGGCTGAGGCCAAGGGCGCTCTGCCTACGGAGTTTCTGGAGCTTGACGGGCGCACGGAAGAGCTGCGTGCCCGTGGCTTCCGTGAGCTGACGGCGCTTACCCTAGTGGTGCCCACTACGGCCACCCTCGGGTATGACTCCTGCAACTTTGCTTTGGTGGAGAAGGTGAACGGTGTGGAGCCGCACAGCTTTGACGACTTCGTGAAGCTGCTGGATGCTCCTACGGAATCCGGCATGGTGGAGCTCACCATCAATAAGGAGCCCTACGTCATTTACATGGAGCAGAAGGCCGCTGCCGCTGCGAATGATGAGCTGCGCCGCAGCGGTATTATCCGCCTGCGCCGTACGGACTCCTCTGATAAGTAATACCACACCCCTTTGCAGGCGGTGTATACGCGGCAGAGCCCCCAAAGGCTCTGCTGCTTTATCAACAGCAATACTCCTCACGCTTACATGTGCGCCAGATACAAGGCTGATGATGCGGACGCCTCCCCCCCCTATGGGGAGGTGCTGCCGCCTCGGCGCCGCGTGCGGCGTGAGCCCTCTCCTCCCCCGCCGGAGGAGCCCGTGTATACGCAGCCTACCCCACCACAGCCTGCGCCGGAGCCCGCCCCCCTGCCGGAGGAGCCCGTGTACGCGGAGCCCCCACCCCCGGAGCCCCGGCGCTCACCCTCGGGGCGCGAGTCTCGCCGCCGCTCAGGCCGTGGCTCCTATTGGGAGGTACCCATGGAGCCGGAATCCCCGGAGCCTGCTCCCCCACGCCCGCAGGAGCCGGAGCATAACCCCTGGGATGATGTGCGCAAGCCCCCGCCCAAGGGGACGGGCTTGGTGAAGGGAATTTGGCTGTTGCTGGGTTTCCCGTTCCGCATGATTTTCTTCCTGACGCGCAATCTGCCGGCCATCATCATGTGGCCCTTGCGCATTGTGGTCAGCGTGGGCTTTGTCGGGGTGTGCCTGCTGGCTGTTTTGGCCTGCATATACAGCGTGAAAGCCGGTCGCTATGACATCACGCAGGTGCTCCGCATGCCGGAGCGCAGCATCGTGCTCGACCGCAAAGGGGCGGAAATAGGCACCCTGCACGGGGAGAACCGCCGCAGTATCGAAGATCTGGAGAGCGAGGTGCCCCGGTATTTTGTGGATGCCCTCATTTTGCAGGAGGACCGCTCCTATTGGGAGCACGGCGGGGTGGACCCCCGCGGTGTTTTGCGTGCTGTGGCTCAGGTATTTAAGCATGGGCGTACCACGCAGGGTGCCTCCACGCTTACCATGCAGCTGGCCAAGAATACCTACAACCACCGTGAGCGTAATTTCGACGCCAAACTGACGGAGGTAGCCCTCGCGTACCGTATTGAGGCTACGTATGATAAGAAGACCATCCTCAAGTGCTACATCAACCGCGTTTTCTGGGGACACACCTACCTCGGTCTCAAGCAAGCTGCCTACGGTTACTTCAGCAAAGAGCCCTCCGAGCTGACCATCGGTGAGTCCGCCCTCTTGGCCGGCATTGTGTGTAACCCGAACGAGTTTTCGCCCCTGCGCAATCCCTCTGCTGCCAAGGTGCAGCGCGATAAGGTGCTGGTGCTGCTGCGCGATCACGGCAAAATCACCCACACGGAGTATGAGGCAGCCCTGCGCGAGCCCATCGTCACCGCTCGCCCCGAGCCCCGAGGCTATGATAACTACTCTTTGGACCTCATCCGCTCTGAGGTGGACCACATCCTCTCCATGCTCGATGCCAATGGCCAGCGCGTGAAGGAAGATTCCCTCATCTCCGGCGGTCTGGTGGTGCGCACCACGCTCGACCTCGACCTGCAAGATGACGTCATGAGCAGTATGGATGCCGCCCTGACTCAAAATCTGGAGTCCGCCAAGCATTACAAGCACCAAACCCGCGCCAAGTACCAAGCCATGGTCGCCGCCTTGCGGGCGCAGAACCCGGAGGCCATCATCCCCGCGCCCAAGTATGTGCAGGCTGCCTGCGTGATTGTGGATAACGCCACCGGCGCCTTGCTCGCCGTGGTTGGCGGGCGTGACAGCGGCGAATCCCCCCTCAACCGCGCCCTGCAGTGCCGCCGCCAGGTGGGCTCGCTCTTCAAACCCCTGGTTTACTCCACCTATTTCGAGCGTGGTGGCTCACCCGGCTCTCTCATCTCAGATGCCCGCCTGCAACCCGGTGAAATCCCCGGTGCCAAGCGCTGGAGCCCCCGCAATGCGGATAACTCTTACCAGGGGCTCAAAAGCGCCTCCTGGGGCTTGCTGAAGAGCCGCAACACCATGTCCGTGCGCATCGGTGCGCGCGCCGGCCTGCAAAATGTGGTGGATAAAGCCCTGCTGGCCGGTTTCCATACCCCGCCCAAGTGGCTGGGCCCCACCATTTACCTCGGCACGTGGGAGGCGTCTCCCCTTGAGGTGGCCTCCGCCTTCACCGTTTACGCCAACGGTGGTGTGCGCCCCATCCCGTACATTATTGAGAGCATTACCGACGCGGAGGGCAATGTCATTTGGAAAAACGTGCCTTCCTCCACCAGAGTATTCACCGCGCGCGCTGCCAATGCTACCTCGGATATCCTGCAAAAAATCACCAAACCCGGCGGCACGGCGGCAAATGTCGGGAAACTCGGCTTCGATAAACCCTGCGGCGGTAAAACCGGTACTACCAACGCCTACAAAAATGCTTGGTTCTGTGGCTTTACCTCCGACCTCACCGCCGCCGTCTGGGTTGGCTTCGACATCCCCGTCACCATTGCGGACAAGGCTTACGGCGGCACGGTTGCCCTCCCGCTGTGGGTCGGTGCCATGCAGTGCGCTCGTAAGCGCGGCTATGCCATGGGCGCCATTCGCACCGCGCCCGCCCCGGGGCGCCGCGCCGGCCTACGCTTATGCCGCCATTCCGGCCATCTGGCTCACGCCGGCTGTGAACGTAAGCGCACGGCTTATACGGAGACCATGACGGACCTCAACACGCAGCGCCCCATTTGCTCCTACCACAGCATGCAATCCACCTCCGCGGATGATGAATATGCCGAGGAGGCGGATGCCTCCTCCACCGGTGAAGGCTTTGCCGAAGAACCGGAAAGCGCCCCCCTCTTCACGGATGATGAGTTCGCGGAGGAGGTGTAATGTGCGGTATTGCCGCCTGAATTCGATGTTTGGTGAAAATTATGATTGACACCACGGGGAAAAACTACTAACATCTATAGTATGGATTTGCCATCGAAAGTTTTGTTCAGCTTGTGCGCGTTGAGTTTTGCGGCACAAGCTCAGCCGGTTTTTGTTGAAGGCGTATCATTGGATGAGGGCTGGTATGATAGCAACAAAAAATCCAAATGGAATTGGAAAGCAAGACCTACCGGTTATTATTATCCGGATGTTTGGCCTGATGATGTGTCAATGTGCTGGGCTCATGCTGCAACAAATGTTTTGCAATGGTGGCAAGATGGTCAGGCCTCCGCTTACGTGCCTCCGGCTGCTCCGAACGGGGCGTCAGACACCGCAAATCCATTCTACGCGGCAATTCCGGGTACGCTTGGGCAGCAACTTGTGAATGACCCTCTGTATGTGCAGCAACTTGCCATTTTTAAGGATATTGCGAAAAACTGGGGCAATACCGCCGGTACGGTTAAGCAGGCATATAATTGGTATTTTAACGGTGGGCATGTGGAGGCCTTTGGTGGAACTTTGAATAATGCAAACTCCGGTGGGTATTATTCGACCCTGGGCTTGGTGATGAATCCTGACGGCGTTACCTCCTCCCTGTTTACCTCTTACACATTTAACGATAATTTCACGAGAGATGTAATCATCGACACGCTGACGGAGTACATTGATAATGATTACGGTACCACCCTGCGAGTGATAGGCGCAGCCGGCGGGCATGCCATCACCATGTGGGGGTATGAAATGAGCAATGATGAGTTTTTCGTTTACCTGACGGATTCGGATGATTATCAGCACGCCCTTATCAAGCAAAAGGTTATATTCGCAGATGATAACTATGCCTACTTAACCGCGTGTGATGGTGATGCTGCGGTTTATACCGATGAATGGACGACTTCCATCAACGGTGTGCAGCAAACTTTCCAAGGTATCATGTTGTCCGAGGCTCAAGCCTTTATGGCTCCCTCTTTAACTGTGCCCGAGCCGACCACGGCTACGCTTTCCTTGCTCGCTTTGGCTGCGCTGGCTGCTCGCCGCCGCCGTAAGTAATTTGAGGGACTTCTGATTTATCGAGTTCGGCTTATTAGAAGTTCCGGGAATTGCGCTCGAAAATGGCTTTCCTAGCTCCGCCTTATCGGGCGGAGCGGAGGGCTTCCTCCACCAAATAGCCCAGCAACTCATCGGAATAATCACTTTCTTGCATTTTGCGGCGCGTGTAGGTGGTGGGTTGCGCACTTATAGGGTTATAACCGGTGCGGTTTTCTTCTACCCGGTGCAAGAGGCAGCCACGGGTTTGCCATGTGGGGTGCGCGTCCGCTCCGGTAAGATGCTCCGCTAAGAGCTTTTTGTGCTCGCGAGTGCTCAAAGCACGCAGTTGCTCCGCAGCGGCGCGGGCGGGGACTCCTTGCTTGCGCAATAACCAATAGGCGCGGGCGTTGAATGCATTGCGCTCTGCATCAATGCTTCTCCACCGGAAGTAGTTGCACACGCCTTCTTCGTCATATTGCAGGTTGAGCCTGCAATCAAAGCAAACGGCTTCTCCCACCAGCATGCTGAACTTTGAGGATGCTGCCGCTGCAAGTAGTGATAGCAGCTTTCTTGCCTTGCGATTGAACGGGGCACATCCCGGCGGGATGAGTACGGAAATCTCGTCGCTTTGGTTGTAAGCAAAGGCGATTTGCGGCTCATAGTCGAGCAGGTGGTGCATGGTCTCCACCATGAGGCGGTGAAACGCGGTGTCGAATGGTTTGCTGAAGTGCTTGTTCGTCAGTTTGCTGAAGCCTCTCCCATCCAAACGCGCTATAATGTAGGCGTTTTCCGGTAATTCGCCTTCGCGGGCGTTTTCAAGAGCGCGCATCCGGCTCTCTAAATCATGAAATGTCAGGTTGTTTCCGTCCATGGTGAAATGTTGAATCCGTTTTCTGAGATGTTGACGAAAAAGAGCTCATCAAAGCCCTCACTCATGCGCGGCAGCACAAGACGTGCGGACATGGCCGCTATGGCCACCGGCGGAACTTGCTCCGGCCTGTTGCTGTTGCGAGCGATGCAATCTTGCACCTTGCTTTGCATAAAATAGCCCACAACACGGTAGCCTGCTTGGCGGGCAAGGGCTATGTAGCGCTCGCGTTCTTGGGGCAAAGTGTTGGTGTTATCAACGGCAAAGGATTTGCCTGCTTGCAGATACTGTTGAACGAGTTGCAATTCGCGGTGTCGCGTGCGGAGGGTATCGAGGTTGATGTGTTCTACCCCCTGCGGCGCGAGTTCACGGCGGTAGAACGTGGTTTTTCCGGATGCCGGGATGCCCATGATGACGATGAGTCTGCGGGTGGGGGCGCTGTCGCTTACTGTGGGCTTCATGGTCGGTAGAGCAGGCGGAACTTGTGTTGCTGCGCTGAATCTTAACAAAATCTATCTTCTTGCACAAGTCAATAATCGTGCAAAATAACCATAAAGCCCTGTTAAAGTTTATGGATGATGCCACTATTTGCTCCGCTCGATAAATCGGAAGTTGAAGAACAGTTTGGGAGCCGTAGGCGAGCGGAATTCAGAGCCCCGGAGGGGCGCCATAGAATAGCCCGGCGGTGGAGCGGCGAAGCCGCGGAACCCCGGGTAGCGTAAAAAAAGAAAATTGAGCCCGGAGCGACGGAGCGAAGCGACGCAGCGTAGGCCGACATATAATGGCGAGGACCGGCGAGCCACGGCGTAGCAAG
>CAJGCY010000110.1 GCA_904501955.1 uncultured Akkermansia sp.
AAAATTGAGCCCGGAGCGACGGAGCGAAGCGACGCAGCGTAGGCCGACATATAATGGCGAGGACCGGAGCGAAGCGACGCTCCGAGCCGGGGTGGGCGCGTGTTTTTGGTGTTTGCGGCATTTTGAAACAATGCCGTATTTCGCGCCACGCTTTATGCCACCCCTCCGGGGTTCGCATTTGTTTTTGTGGGCGTTTCCCGGGGTTCCGCCCCTTACGGGGCTCCACCGCCGGGCTATTTTATGGCGCCCCTCCGGGGCTCTGAATTCCGCTCGCTGACGCTCGCAATCTGATTTTCAACTTCCGATTTATCGAGCAGGATGCGGCGCGAAGCGCACCGGGGAAAAGCGCACCGGCGGTCAGCAGTGGGAAGGGGCGAGTTTTTTGCAGGCACGGCAGAGGGAGTTGTAAAGTTTGTCGCGCAGGAGGGAGGGGGCGTCATCATCCTCAGGGCAGGCGGAGGGCGGGAGGTGAGCCCGGCACCACTCGGCAATGGCATCGTAGGGAGGGGCTACCTCCTCATATGAGGTGAGGGTCGAGATGCGGACTTTTTGGGCGCAGAGGTTGCGGAGAGCCGAGCCACGGGCTATGAGGATGGGGAAGAAGACCAGCTGAGGGTCCGCTGCGAGGAGGGCTTGCACCACGGCATCACTGAGGAGGAGGAAGTTGTGGTACACGGGGCTGTGCAGGTCCGCATCCATCACCCGCGCAAAGTACTGAATGACGGGGAAGGCGGGGTCGAGGGTGTGGGAGTCATCCAGCATGAGGGGGAGGACGGTTTGCGTTTCACCGCTGCCGATGAGGATGGTGTGCAGGGCGGCATCCACAGCGGTGGCGGACTCCGGCGGAGGTGGAGGGATGATGTGGTAGGTGCCGTCCGCGATGTAGGGAAAATCCGCCGCGGTGGCGGCCGTAACGGGCAAGGCCGTGTGAATGCCGCGCGAGGGGAAGCGCTGCAAGATGCGGAAGAGGTGCTCCGGCCAGGCAAAGGCGGAGCAATAGCCCTTGTGCGGGGAGGAGCCTACATCCAACACCCAAGGGGGGAGGCCGCCGCGGGGTGGCTCCGCAACGTAATGCAGCATAAGGGCAAAGGAGAGCGGCGGCGCCCAAGAGTCGTCATCCGCCGGCATGAGAGGGCGCCCGGAGGCGCAGGGGTCGCCGTCAAAAAGAAGGGAGTCACCGTAAGTGGTGGGGTACAGCTGTGCATCCGGGAACTTGCGCATGATGGAGGGGCGCTCTGCCACCATGTAATAGCCGCTCCACGGTAGGAAGCGAGAGAAAGGGCTCTCCACCACATGCCCCAAGCGGAGCCATTCTTGCCGCAGGGCCTTGCAGGAATCATCCGCGGGGCTCAGAGGTACTGCTCTATTCATTCCGATTCTCTTTTTTGTATTGTAGCACACCGCCTTAGGGCAAGCAAGCATCATGTGGCTCGGCAAGCGGGCCTGCGGGGGTGTGCCGGGTGTGTTATTGATGGGTATAAACCAGCTCCCTGCCCCCGGGCAGGAGCATGCGAATCAATCGGCCGTAATCCGCCCGGCCGGGCTGCTCACCGTAAAAGTAGCGGGTGCACTGCGCCGCGCTGCCGCTACCCTGCACGCGCTGCTCCACCACCTGGCCGAAGGGGGCGCGGCGGTACTGCACGGCGGAGGTGGCCAACACGCGGCCGGCGGGGTCCGTCAGGGTGTCCTCCTCCAGCCACACACCGGGGTGAAGCAATGACTTGCGGTGGGTGAGGGTGGGGGAATGTGCCGCCTCCCCACGGCGGAAGTGCCACAGGTGCCCCTGCCGGCGCCAGTGGTATGAGGTACCGGGGGCTGTGGGGGAGGAGAGGATGAGGTCCATGGCATAGCCGGGCACGCCGGAGAGGCCAAGGGTGAGGTAAGGCGCGCCACAGCAGGAGTAGAGGCCATCATCTCCCCTGGACCCGACCTGCTGCGGCGCAAAAAGACTGATAAGGAATGCATGCGGGGTGAGCACGCGCACATGTAGCAAACCGGCCGTGGCGGAGCGCAGCTGGCGCAGGCTGCCCCCCTGCCCACGCACCGGTTGCAGCGCGGCGGAGAACTCCTCCGCGCTGAGCAGTGCGTGCTCCGCCGTGCGCAGGAAGAGGGGGTAGCCACCGCTTAATGAGTAGTACAGGGAGGCGCCGCCCGCAGTTTGCTCTACCAGCATGGGGGTGGGAGCCCCGCCCGCCGGCGCACAGCTGAGCAGCTGCAGGCGTGAGCCCGCGGCGGCGCAGTGCGGCAGCAGGCGGCCGCTCTCCAGCTCATAACTCAGTGGCTCACCATAGGGTGGCTGCACCCGTGCTACCCTGCCCTGCACCTCCAAATGGCGCAGCATGGGATGCCCCACTCGCAGGGCTGCGGGTGAAAAATCCGCTGCAGCGAGCTCATGCGAGAAGATGCCCACCGTGACCGGAGGCACCCCACGCAGGTGGCGGAAGTGGCCGAAAAGCACATCCCACACGGCGCAGCCTACCTCCGCCGCGCAGTGGCCATCCCCCGCACCGGCAGGGTGTGTGGCGCTGTGCGGCACCTTGGGTGGCAGGGCATCTCCCGCGGGAGCGGGGTGCAGCGCCGGGGGTACGGGGTGCAGGCGGGAGCATGGGGAGGGCTGTGGTGTGGCGGTGTGGCAAGGCATGGTGGCGTGTAAATGGTGAAGGTGGGTGGCAGTGAAAAAGTAAGGTGTGCGCATCACGTGTTCGGTGAGGAGGAGGGGCGGGGAGTTGCCCCGGCTCCGCACTCACGGAGCCGGGGACTTTGGTCGCGCATCACACATCACGTTGCGACTCCCCCGGTACGACCGGAGAAGAGGGGTGGCGGCGCGCCCGGCTGCTCACTCAGAGCGGGCGGCCGAAAGCGAGGCGGTCGTACTGCTCATTCGCATAACGGTGGCGCGGGTGTGAAGTGCGCATGTACGCCTCGTGCAGGGGGTGGGTGGGATCATGCGCAATGCGGTGTGCCTCATCCCGCGGGTTCGGGGCGCTGCCGGTGTGCATGGGCGCCTCCTCCAGCATGGAGGCAGCGGCGAGCATCAGGCGCGCAAAGTCCGCATTGGCACGCAGTGCGGGGGATTCCGCTAGGGCGGCTACATCCACCCCGGAGGCCTCACCGAGGTTGCGTAAGAAGGAGCCGACGGTGCGCATGTTGTCCTCATAGCTCAAGCCCCAATCGCTGCGCAGCTCCGCCTCGGCAGAATCGAGCGCCTGCTGCTGCGCGAGCTGAGCGGCCTGCAGGGCGCGGCGGCCCTCCGCAGCGTAGTGCTCACACAGGGCAGCCATGGCCGGGGCGGGCACGCCGTGCTCATAAGCCACCTGCGCCATAGAGGCCGCGAGGGTGGCATCCCACAGCTCATCCGGCGTATCCGCAGGGCGTGGCAGGGTGTAGTCCTGCGCGTGCTCCGGCAACCCCACGGCAGCGCGGAAGGCAGCCATGCGGGCGGCATCCCCCGCGGCGGGGTAACCGCGCAGGCGCTCCAGGTTCGCGTAGCTCTTGGCCAGGGCCTCAGGGCGGCGGAACTTGGCGAGGGTGGCGGCGTGGGGCTGCAGCTCCGCAAAGCGGGTGAACCACTCCGGGGAGAAACAGCCATCCTCCCCCAAGATGGGCGGAGCGGGCGGCTCTGCCGGGCCGGCTTGGGGCAGCACCGCCGGCATGGGGGCAGTGGCTGCGGGGGTGGTGGCGGTAGCAGTGGCGGGCTCATGCGCCTCCGGCATGGGGCGCTGGGCGGTATCATCAGTATGTTTCATGTTGTTGTGTGTTGTTCAGGTGTTGCTTCCGAGCGCGCCAGGTCGAGCTGCCGGCGAATGACAAGGAAGACTTCTCGGTGGGCATCCCGGCGCATGGCATCCAGGGCGTCATAGGTGCCGGCCTTGCCTTGGAAGACGGGCAGGTCGGTCTCGAAGCGGTGCTCGAGCTCAGCCAGCACTTGCTCACCGGTGGCAGTGCCGAATACGGCGAGCAGGCGGCGGCGTTCCGCGCGGGCACGCTCAACTGCTTGAGGGGGTACGGCTGCGGGCAAGTTCATGGCATGGCGGGGGCTGTGGCTTGCGGCAGCAAGGCGGGTGCGGGGCCGGCATCCGGCTCATGTTCGGGCGGCGGAGCGGTGGCGCCGGTGGCAGCGGCCTCCGCCTGAGCGAGGGCGAGCTCTTGCTCACGGCGCAGGCTTTGCACGCGGTGGCTCGGGCGCAGCACCTGCTCCGGCACGCCGTCCAAACGGGCGGAGAGGCGGAAGGCTGCGTCCAAATCCACATGGTCCGCGAGGTTGGGCTGCAGGGGGAGCATGGCTTGCAGGCGCTGTAGGGTGCGCTCCACCCCCTCGCTTTGCAAGCGACGCATGACCATGGCGATACGCCCTTGGTACACCACGTGCGGCTCCTCCACCCCGGCCTCACCGCGGCGGTCCGCCTGCAGGGCTGCCACCGGGGGCTTGGGGAAGCGCCCCAAGCGGAACAACTGCGCGAATATGCGCTCCATGAGCGGCCGGAAATCACACGCAAACAGGGTGAAAGACGGTGAAAAGAGCATCACTCGCTCATTCTCACGCGCATACACCTCCGCCGCGGTCACTTGGCGGCTGTGCTCACCCCACAACTCGAGCATGGGGATGAAGAACGCGCGGTTGATGGCCTCTTGCTTTTGGCGGAGGCGGTCCATGCCCACATCATACCTGCCTTGGGTGGCCCACTCACGCGGGAAACCGAGGCTGGCGCTGTCCGGGCTGATGAGGGTGCGCCCGCCGGCGCGGAGGTCCACCTCGCCCACTTGGTTGGCCAGCTCAAGTATGCGTGGGAAGGCTGCTACCTCACCCAGCATGTCCAAGATGCGGTTCAGGAACTGCGCGCGCACGATGTCCGGATACACCAAACAGGCAGGGGCCAAGCCGTAGGGCGTATCCCCCCACTTCAGGAAGCGAGTGACCATGTAAGGCATCTCGCGGTAGCCGCTCTCCTGCACCACCACATTGTCATCCAAGCTGTAGTAGAGGCTTTGCCACGGCATGTGGCGGGCGGAATCACTGTGCGGGTTGCGGCGCTCGCGCGGGCGCACGATGTGCAGGAAGCGCAGGCTGCCGCTGTGCTCATGGCGGGCATCCGCCGCGAGGGAGAGCGCCTGCCGCCCCAGTGCTCGCTTGCCGAAGCGGCAGAGCGCCTGGTGCGGGGTGAAGGTGAACTCACGCATGTAGGTGTCCGTCACGCCCTCATCATTCTCCGCACAGACAAAGCGGCCACAGGGGATGTGGCGGAAGAACAAGCGCCCACTGCGCGTGCTGCCGCAGTACAGGCTGCCCGTACCAAGCCCCACGCGGTCCAAAAAGCACTCATGCAGCTCGGTGTAAAAGTTGCTCAGCCCGAGCTCGCGGTTTGCAATCTCAGAGCAGCGGTTGTACCAGGCGTTCACCTCATCCGGCGCGCCGGGGTCAGGGGATTCCCATTTGAACCACAACTCACTGCTGGGGGTGATGTATGACATGTGGCCGCCCGCCAGTTTTTGGCAAGCCTCCACCGCGGTGGTATCGCGCAGGGCATGGGGGTGTTGCTCACCGTCAGGCAGCGCCGGGGTGCTCTCCGGCTGGCGTGTGGGCAACACATAGTGCCGCAGGGCTTCCCAGCGCTGCTCCCACGGGCTGCGCACGCCGCAAAGCGCGTGGTATGAGCGCAAGATGCTATCCTGTTGTGATGTTGGCATAACTGTATGTCAGCGGTGTGTGGGTGTGGCGGGCTCAGCCCAGGGTGGAGCCATCCGACGTGTCGCGCGTCATCACGCCGGCGGTGGCACTCTTGCCGTTGTTGGTGAGTATGGTGGAGAGCAGCCCCCTGCGGCGCGCGTGGCGCTGGTTGTGGTCTGCAGCGGTGTCCGCCTCATGCGTTTCAGCGACGACGGGCGGCGGGGTTTTGCTCTGCTTGGGAGCGGAGGTTTTGATGGAGAAGCCCATGGTAATGATTATGAGTTGTTTAGTGGTTATAAATCAAGGACATACACGGCGCCAAGGCCACACATGGGGGCGGGCATTGCGCAGCCCCCGCTGGAAGCACACCCACCGCAGCGGTGGCAGCATGGGCGCTAAGCCCCGTGCCTGCTGCAGGCTGCCCACCAGTAAGTGCACATACCAGCCGTCCGCCGTGGCTGGGCTGGCGTGTAGCTGCCCCCACTCTTGCGGGCTATGGCTGTGCACCGGCTTCATCAGCACCACCAGCGTGGGTGAGAAGAGGAACACCCCCTGCGGGTTCTGCGCCAAGGCGCGGAAGTCCGCATGGGCGTCTCTGCCGGCCAGGTGGTAATACCTGAGGGCGATTGCTCTGGCATCCGTGTTCATCACGCATCATCATAACCACGTTCTTGCCTTTTGTGCAACAAGAGTTTTCAACGGCACGCACTTTTAATTTTCTAAAAGTGCGTGCCCCCTCATTCTTTGTTTGCACTATGGCAAAGCTTGTGTCAGGATTCTGAATCGCAAAGCACAGCACGCTCACTAACACACCATTACTGAACACCATCATGACCAATCCACCATCCGCTCCGCTCAGCGTTATTGACATCTGCAACCTCGCCTTGGCCAAGCTCGGGGAGGCTCCCCTCCTCTTGCTCGACCCCAACGGCTGCCCGGCCTCGCGCCTGTGCTACCTGCACTACCACCCCACCCGCCGCGAGGTGCTGGTGGTGAACAGGTGGGCTTTTGCCACCACGGTAGCCACCCTGCACGGCAACCCGCCGGATGCCACCGGCTACCACAACCTGGTGCACACCCTGCCCACGGACTGCCTGCGCGTGCTGGAGGTAAACAGCCCCGGCTGGACCCTGCGCGGCCGCAGCATCTTCTGCCCCGCCGCCACCGTGCGCCTGCGCTACATTGCCGATGTGGAAGACACCACCCTCTTCGACCCCCTCTTTGCAGAGGCTCTGGCCACGCGCCTGGCCTGCAAGCTCTGCGTACCGCTGACAGGCAGCACCACCGCCCGCCAGCTCCTCACGGAGGAATACAACCGCATCACCCTACCCTCCGCCGCTCACTTTAACGCCGTGCAAGCTCACTCCAATGATGAACACCCACTGCACAAATTGCTCAACCTCAGTGCTGACCGCGGGTAAGTGAATAAATTGTGAATAAGTTTGTGAATAAGTGCACCAATCCGCTGACCATAAATCCACAACAATACTTATTAACATTGTGAATAACCCATATTGACACCTCTGTATGAAAGCCATAGACTTTGCATGCCGTCTGCTGCAATCCCTGAGCCGAGAGCAACACAGCGACATCAGCCAGCGCGCCCTGCTGGGCTTGGCCGCCGGCTTGGAAACCGCCGCGGACATCGCTTATTGCTTGGGGATGAACACCAGTGCCACCACAACAGCCCTACGCAAGCTGGAGGCGGAGCAACTGGTGCGCTCCGTGCACAGCAACTGGAGTGTGTACCGCCTTACGCCCACCGGCAAGGCGCTGGTCGCCTCCATCTTCTCCTTCTTACCTTCCCCGCCCCCCAAACATGAGAAAAAAACGCCACCTCACCATCAATGAAAAGCGGGATTGGCTCGCTTCCATCTTCCGTGACGAGAGTGGAGACATCTCACAGGCGGACAAGTTCAAAGCTCTGGCGGAGGATACGAAATTAGCCCAATTGCAAGCAGAGGAGAACAAAGAAAGCCCCGCAACAGCTACAGAAAGCCCACCGCCCAACCCGCTGGAGCTGCTCAGCCTGCTGCCGCCACCCCTGCCCCCGCAATAAGCACGCGCCCCAGACACCGAAAAGCCCGTTCCCCCCATGGAGGAACGGGCTTTTCGGTGTGTTATGCAAAGCGCATCAGTAGCGGTACATGTACACGCTGCGGCCGGCGGCGGTATAACCACCGGAGGAAGAGGTGAAGGTAATGCGATGATGCAGGTTGTCATCATAGTCATAAATAGAGGCGGTATTACGGCCGGTCTTGACGTAGCGAATCAGAGAGCCGTTGTAGTAGAAGGAGTTACCACCACCGTTGAAACGGTAACGGATGTTACCGCACTTGATGACGCGACCGGCCACGTTAGACGGTGCATAACCGCCGCTGACGCCTTGAACAAAGATCACATTTTCAATTTTTCGTGTAGTCTTACAGGCGGTAAACGTCGTAGCGACTGCAAACAATGCAGGTATGATGTAGAGGAACTTTTTCATGTTTCGGAATGCAGGTTAAGTGTTTCGTATAATGTGAGAGAACGAACTTTACCGACTTTGATACTAACACATCCTCCCCCGCTCCGTCAAGCAAGAAACAACGAGATTTTGCAAATCCCCCCATTCAACTTCCGATTTATCGCGTTGTTGGACACCAACTGAAAACATAAAACGGCGCGAACACAAAACCCCGCTCCACCCATGGCGGAACGGGGTTTTGTGTGTCAAACGTACCTTCAGCAGCGCATCAGTACATGTACACGCTGCGACCGGCGGCGGTGTAACCACCGGAGGAAGAGGTGAAGGTGATGCGGTGATGCAGGTTGTCATCATAGTCGTAAATGGAGGCGGTATTACGGCCGGTCTTGACGTAGCGAATCAATGAGCCACGGTAGTAGAAGGAGTTACTGCCGGCATTGAAATTGTAGCGGATGTTA
>CAJGCY010000111.1 GCA_904501955.1 uncultured Akkermansia sp.
AAAGCATCGCATTCTGTCGGCCTCCGCTCTGTCGCTAACGCTCCGGCGCTCCGGGCTCGAATATTAGGGGGGAGCCTACCGGTGGTTTCGTCGCTGCGCGACTCCACCACCGGCTACTGTCTTTCGCCCCTATCGGGGCTTAAAATTCCGCTCGCTTCGCTCGCCAAATTCCGATTTATCGAGCAGTGCAAATAGCGACATCAGCCTTACACTTTAACAAAGCCGACAAAAAAATAAGCCTCTCTCTGAATTACGTGATTGCAATCTGCAAAAAAAAATAGTAGAATGCCCGCAGTAGTTTAACATAACTCCAAAACTTTACTTTCTATGGCAGCTCCTAAACTCAAGACAGCAGCTCCGGCGGGTGCACCCCGTCGCGTGCTCCTCAACACCGGAACCGCTCCCGCTAAGCGTGTTACTCTCCTCGGCGCCAACGGCCAATCCATAGCACCCAAAGCAGCACCGGCCCCCACGCCGGAGCCGGCACCCGTCCCCGCCCCTGAGCAGGACGCCGCGGCTCAGGCTGCCGCTGCCGAAGCAGCTGCTCAGGCAGCAGCCGAAGCGCAAGCCGCAGCAGAGGCTCAGGCCGCAGCAGAAGCCCAAGCAGCAGCAGAGGCTGCCGCCAAGGCTGAAGCAGAAGCCGCAGCCCAAGCTGCAGCACAGGCTGCTGCTGAAGAAGAAGCTCGCCGCGCCCAAGAGGAATACGAGCGCCAGTTAGCTGAATACAACCGCCAAATGGAGGAGTATAACCGCCAGATGGCTGAATACGAAGCACAGCAGGCAGCAGAAGCAGCCGCTGCAAAAGCAGCTGCTGAGGCTGCCGCTCAGGAGCCGGCACCCGTCGTGCAAGCTCCCACCCCCACTCCTGCTCCCAAGCCCGTCGCAGGCCCGCGTCTCAGTGTAGCAAAACCCGCCGGCGCCCCCACCGCCGGGCCGAAGCTCTCCGTCGCCAAACCCGCAGGTACCCCCACCGCAGGCCCCAAACTTGCCGCAGCAAAACCCGCAGGTGCTCCCACCGCCGGCCCGAAGCTTACCCCGGCAGCTCCCGGCGCGCCCAAGCCTGCACCGGTCCCGACATCTAAACCTGCACTCGCGCCCAAGCCTGCACTCGCGCCCAAGCCCGCGCTTGCACCCAAAGCTGCCATGCCCCCCGCACCGGCACCGGCCCCGGCACCGGCCCCTGTTCCCGAATTGCCGGATGACGTACCGCCGCCCCCCGTGCTGGAAGATGAGCCGCAACTCTCTGAGGCTGAGATGGCCGCACGCTCCAGCTACTTGGAGAAACTGCAGTACGAAGCCGCCAAAGTCCCCTTCCACAAGAAACCCATCTTCTGGATATGCTCCGGCTCACTGGGTCTTCTTGCCATCGTTGTAATCATCATGGTAGTGAGCAGCCAATCCGCCAACGAGGCACTTGAGCTGGATCGCGCCAGAATCAAAGAGGTACTCGATCGCTCAATTTCCATCACGCAACAAGAAATTGAAACCTTGGATGACGCCAAGAGCAAGGGTGTGGACGTTAAATGCACGGTGGAAGAGGCAGAAATGCTGCTGCACATCATCCTCAACCACGATGAGCGCGATGAAACCGGCGGTCCTCGCTACGGGTCTGACTCCGTAGGTGTGGCAAAGAACGCATGCGTGCTGCTGGGCCTCGCCTCTGAGCAGAACACCAAGATTTGCAACATGGTGTTCAAGACTCTGGCGGAGAATTCCACCAAGATGCACCACGAGCTGCTCGACCTCCTCTTGGAGCGCTTGGTGAAGACCAACATCAAAGGTCTGAACAAGAAGCTGGACGCTCTGGCCAAAACCCTCAAACCCGGTAAGGATGATGAGGTGCTGGCCGTCATCTGGAAGTACAAAGAGCTGCGCGCCACTCCCAAAGATGCCCCCAGAGTCATCGAGCTGCTGAAGCTCAAGAATCTTGACAAACAGCTGGAGAACACCCTGCGCGCTTACATGGTTTCCCTCTTCAAGAAGATGGATGACGCCGCAGCCAAGCAAGCCATCGGTGAGCAAATCTTCGAGGCTGTGAGCAGCAACCAAGACCGCATGGACTCCCAGAACCTCATGCGCATCTTCGGCTTCGCCTGCTCCCCCAAGGCGCTGGCCTATTACAAGGAGAAGATGAAGGACCAGTCCAAATGGAACAAGTACGGCTACTTCTTCGGCTCTTGGCAGAGTGATGACATCGTCCCCTACCTGGCTGAGCTGCGTGACTCCTGCGATGATGAGAAGAAGCAAGCCACCCTCGACAACGTCATCATGCGCGTGCTCACGCAAGACCGCGAGCGCACGCCGGAGGAAGCCCGCGAGCTGCTCCGCGTCGCTTACAAGAACTTCGACGCCCCCACTGCGGACTACAACGATGTTCTTGAGAAGTGTGACGGAGAAAACCCGCTGAAAGAAGGTGATGCAGGCTATGCCGAAGCTCACGCACGCTTCGATGAGCTCAAGCGCCTCTTCAAGCAGCGCGACCGCTTGCTGGAAAACCTCAAAAACTGCAGCGAGCATGAATGGATTGAGGCCATCCTCACCGACTTGGAGAAGGATTGTGAGGCTGCCAACAGCCAAGAGCACCGCCGCCTTGCCAACAAGATTTCCAAGGTTCGCAAGGAAATCAAGGATAACACGATTAACCGTGCTAACTCCGCGGCCAAGCACGAAAGCCGCCTCCAGAACGAGTAATCTTGCACATTCTCCCCTCTCCGTGACTTACTACCACGGATTTAAGAGGCCGTGCCCCACCCCGGGCATGGCCTCTTTCTTTGCCTTATTGTCATAAAAAATCATCTTTTTACACAAAAATGCAACTTTATGCTTGCAAATCCTGATTTTTATTGTAAAATCCCCCCGTCATCACGACATCGAGCTGTAGCGCAGGCTGGTAGCGCGCTTCGTTCGGGACGAAGAGGTCGCAGGTTCGAATCCTGTCAGCTCGACTCTTTTGGATTTCGGGACGCCGCAATGAGCGGCTCTGAATGGGGCTTGGCGCGAGAAATTGCCCCCGCAGCCCACAAAGTGTCAATCCCGGCACTGCCCCTCGGGGAATAAGCACCCCGGCACCGCATCCGCGCGCGCACCCGAAAACCACGGGGGTTCCGCTTGTCTCACCCTTACGTGTTCATGGATGTTGCCGGTACCCTGACTCACTTTTTCATTACACACCTAATAATCACCTCACGACTATGTCCGGTCATAATAAATGGTCCAAGATTAAGTTCACGAAGGCAGCAGCCGACGCGAAGAAGGGTAAGATATTCGCCCGTTTCTCACATGAAATCACACTTGCAGCCAAGAGCGGCGGTGGCGATGTAGATACCAACCCGCGCCTGCGCGCCGCCATCGAAGGCGCCAAAGCTGCCTCCATGCCCAAGGATAACATTGACCGCGCCGTCAAGAAGGGCACCGGTGAGCTTCAGGGTGAAACCATCCAAGAGGTTACCTACGAGGGTTACGGCCCCGCCGGTACCGCATTCATCGTTGAGGTTGCTACCGACAACACCAACCGCTGCTCCTCTGAAATCCGCACCATCTTCTCCAAGAACGGCGGCAACATGGGCACCCCCGGCTCCGTGGCCTACCAGTTTGACCGCAAGGGGCAGGTAACGGTTAATGACCCCGCTTTGGATGAAGATGCAGCCATGGAGCTCGCCATGGATTGCGGGGCTGATGAGTTTGAAGAAGGCGAAAACGAGGGCGAGTGGGCTTTCATTTGCGGCCCCACCGACCTGCAGGTCGTGTCCGATGCCCTGAGCGCCGCCGGCAAGAGCGTAACCGGCATGAAGCTCATCTCCGTGGCTCAGAACCCGACCGACATCGCCGACGTGGCAACCGCCCAGAAGGTGATGCGCCTCTTCGAGCGTTTGGATGACTACGATGACACCATGAACGTGTTCTCCAACTTCGAGATTGACGACTCCATCCTCGAGCAACTGTAAAGCTCAGCGCGTCCGACACATATTAAACCTTGGCGGGCGGAAGAGTAACAGCCGCCCGCCGACCTTGTACCAATTCACCATTTTGTTACCTCTAACGGTATCATCCATTGTGCGCCATGAATCATAACGCACCGTCACATACCAACCGCAACGGCAATATGCGCCCTCGCTTCTCCCGTAACGCTCACTCCGAGAACGGGGAGTCCCGTGGCTACGGTCAGCAGCGCCAAAACCCTCGGTTTGACCGCAACAACCGCACCAACCAGAACCGCCCGAGCAATCAATACGGTAACAAACCCCAGCGCCCCGTTCGCAGAAAACCCTCCTACGAGCGCCCGCAACCCATCCCCAAGACAGGCCGTGCCTACGTGCCCGTAGGTGAGCCCCAAGAGCTCACAGGCCTGCTCGAAATCACCACCAAGGGATTCGGCTTCATCCGCACGCCGGAAACGAACTGGACCCCCTCTAACGAGGCCGTCTACGTCTCCGCCGACATCATCGCCACCTACAACCTGCGCCCCTACGTGCAGATAACCGGCATGGCCCAGCGCTACGAGCGCGGCCACCAGCTCATTTCCGTCACCTCCGTGAATGGCATGAGCCCCGAGGAGGCGGCCAATGCCCCCCACTTCGAGGATCTCAAGGCAGTCAACCCCGACCACCGTCTCTCCTTTGAAACAGCCCCCACGCGCTACACCACCCGCACGCTTGACCTTGTAGCCCCCGTGGCACGCGGACAGCGCGGCCTCATCGTCGCACCGCCCCGCACCGGCAAGACCACCCTGCTCTTGCACATCGCCCAGGGCGCGCTCCACAACTACAAAGACGACCTGCACCTCATCGTACTGCTGGTGGATGAACGCCCGGAGGAGGTGACGGAGTTCCGTCGCGCCCTGCCCGAGGCGGAGATTTTCGCCTCCAGCAATGACAGCAGCGTGAAAGAGCACTGCCGCATGGCGGAGATGTGCATCGAGCGCGCCAAGCGCCTTGTGGAGAACGGCAAGCACGTCCTCATCCTCATGGACTCCATCACCCGCTTAGCCCGCGCCTACAACAATGCAGAGCGCGGCAGCGGTCGCACCATGAGCGGCGGTATTGACGCCAAGGCGCTGGAGACCCCGCGCCGTCTGTTCGCAGCTGCGCGCAACACGCGCACCGCCGGCTCCCTCACCATCCTCGCTACGGCTCTCATCGAGACCAACAGCCGTATGGATGAGCTCATCTTCCAAGAGTTCAAAGGCACCGGCAACATGGAGCTCGTGCTCAACCGCCGCATCGCGGAAATGTACATCTACCCCGCGGTCGACATCCTGCGCAGTGGCACCCGCCGTGAGGAGCTCATCCTCCCCGCTTGGATGATGGAGAAAATCCACATCATCCGCCGCGCCCTCGCCGGCCACCGCCCGCCTGAGGCCATGGAGCGCCTGCTCTTCTTCCTGCGCAAGTTCTCCACCAATTCTCAGATGCTCATGGGCATCAAATCCCGCGGTTAAACACGCGCAAACCATCATCTTCTACCAAACAAGCGAGCTCACCGGCTCGCTTGTTTGGGGCTATTCGCACAGGCACTGAATAATAGAGGGCTAAAGAAAACATATGAGTTTACGCATAATTTCCCATATTATGGCGTATGTTGCGTTACTTGCTATACCAACCGGTATGGCAAGTAACGACTTTACATACGAATATTCAAATCATTCACCGTATTGGTCCGTCATAGAAGTTGAGGATATACCGACCGTATATCATAGCCACGGCTCGAGGTCATCCCCCCCCCAAGCCTGGGAGGTGAACAATTTCCCTTTACCTTACATATACTTACCCAAAATAACTATCGAAAACACAACATACAGAGTTCTAACGGGGTACAGTTGCATACAGTTTGAATCAGGTCAGTGGGTAAAGCTACCGGATACTGCAGTGGTGTTACCGTCAGACAGCAAGCATAATGCACAAGAAACGCTCAACATACTCAACGATTCCGCTACCGTACGTATGCAGATTTCAAACGGAGTGGAGTTACAAGACATATGTATTACAGGCAAAAAAACGATAACCACTGACCATTTATACCTATACAACCTCACAGTAAGCAAGGTGAAGCTCCACATTTGCAACAAGACAGACGAAACGGTCATGTTATTCGATAACACCATCAGCCCCCCTTGGGAACAAATTTTTTGGCACACGATTCGAATAGGCAAAGAATGTTATCAGCTTCATTATATTCCGAACATATACATACCTGCAAAAAGCAGCATCATCATCCACGGTACGGCTTGGCGTGATGATTTCTACAAATATATGCATAAGCCCAACTATCAACATCTACCAAAACAGACAAAAGATTTAAGTCTGCCCGCGCACCGAGACGCCACCGTCGAACTGAATTTCCGAACTGCAATTCTCGGTAATCGGGTATGGTCACAGCATTGGACGCCGAAAACCATCCTCACCATTAGTAGAAAATTAAAAATTTGCCACTGAGTCAGCGAAAAATATGCCTCTCCGTCATAACATTTGAAAGAAAAGTCTTCCTAAGGGAGCCCATCACCCGTCTCGCACGCGCCTACAACAATGCAGAGCGCGGCAGCGGTCGCACCATGAGCGGCGGTATTGACGCCAAAGCGCTGGAGACCCCGCGCCGCCTCTTCGCCGCTGCGCGCAACACGCGCAAACCATCATCTTCTACCAAACAAGCGAGCTCACCGGCTCGCTTGTTTGCTACTTACGCCGGCGCTGAATAAAAGCGAAGCGAAACACTGGTTTGCATTCAGTACTGTTCATCAGAGGTATAAGGATAAGTATACATTCTTCGGGGACCAAAAAAGAAATAAAAAGAGGGTCCCCGTGCGTCATGATGTTTTTTAAATCCCAGCCCTATTTCCTTCGGTTTTTGGAGAACTTTTATATCAAGCTGACTGATTATGTTATTTAAATAATCAAAATTGGATAGCATGGCGTTGGCATCTTCTATCAAATTCAATAATTTTTCCGCATACGGAGATTGAACAGCATAGGAGCGAGCATGGTTTACATTCAACCTAATTTGAGGCAATGCCCTAAAGTTACCTGATGATAAAGCTATAAGAAATGCACGGTATAGATGTATATAGACCCCAAAAACAATTCTTGTATTATTATCTTCAATGGATTGCAAATATGTTTTTTATCCGATACATTGTTTAATACATCTATCAGATACCTTTTATTTTCTGTGAAAACTCTTTCATCAATTTCTAACTCCGATATATGATTATCTAAATTAAAGAGAATTGCGTGTTTTTTACATAATGCAGCTATAAGTTCTAAAGCTTTACGCTCGATGACTGCATGCGCGTGTGTTGCCCTATTTTCTTCATAGGTGCACCATTCCAACATCAATAAAAAATATTCCGAAAAATAATCTTTATTATCGAGCTCATAGAGCAGTGCTAAATTATTTATGTCAGACGTGTTAATATGCATTCCAAAAGAAAACAATGCATTATGAAAATCATCCGAAAGCGGAGGCAATCTTAAATTACCATAGACATAGAGACATTCATCTTTTTTCTTACACCATTGAGACACAGAGTTTACATATAATTTTCTAACACCATTATTCATAAAATCAATATACATTGAATATAGATACATAATATCGCTTTGAAATCTATATAATTCATGATCTTTCATCAATTTACCGGGTTTCGTTTTAATAACGGGGTAAATATCTATTACTTCAGCATACAACAATGATACACCGAAATTAATAAAGAAACACAAAATGACACGACTAAACATCTTCATAACTATAGAGGTATAAAAGTGAACTCGGATACACCCCATTCTGACCACCGGCGAAAGCGTTTAAGGAATAGCTAAAGCCGATGCGTGGAGCGAAAGCAGCTAAAGTCAGTATACTATTTCTGCACCGATTGTCAATTATTTTGTAGTGGATAGCCAGAAGCGTTAAATAAAAACACTCTCGAACGCATTGAATAGGTAGGATATTCTTACCTATTCAATGCACTCATTATTTTTTTATAAGTTGCTTTGATTCGCTTCTCAACAGAGCCTAAATTATGACAAGCCCAGAATACTTCGCCCCGATGTAATGACTGCTAGGCTATGTTCACTCGGCTTCAAATTTAGGGTATAAGCGGTACATTTCCGACTCATCTTCAAAAGTAGGTGAGGAAGGCAATGATATCAACACCAGTTGCAATATGCTAGGAGCATGATAGCTGTGCAGTAGGTAGGTAAGAGTATCACCACCTATACACAACCGCATGTGCCCGGGAGAGTTCAATTTGATATCGGCCGGGACATCAAAATACATGAAGTATATGCCTGGGTAGGCTGAACCCTCCATAAAAACGGGCAAAATGCAGTTTTTCCCAGCAGAGCTGAGGTAAACAAATTTAGGAACCGAGTTATCAAGAGAAATGACATTCGCATGCACTCTCCATTTATATTCGGACTGATTTTTCAACACCATATCACAAAACGAAGGGCTATTCAGCGCAGGAAGTTCTGATTTCAGATGCACAATTGCCGATGTAATAATGGGAAAAGAGTAATCAATATCTGCTTTGAGAACAGAATAAGCCACAAATAC
>CAJGCY010000112.1 GCA_904501955.1 uncultured Akkermansia sp.
ACCCGCATACCGTCTCGGCAGGCCTCGACTGGCTGCGGGTTCTGAGTTTCTTTTTCTTTCGTTTCCTAGGGCTTACGCCCTAGGCTAAGTTAGGTCACCCGCTGACGCGGGTTCAAAATTCCGCTCACCTTCGGTTCGCAAACACCCCTTCAACTTCCGATTTATCGCGCGGGGAGTTACGGATGGGGGGGCTTATTTTCCTCCTGCTTTGCGGATGAGGTTGGCGCATTCGGTGTGACCTGCTGCCGTTGCCGCTTTGAGCGGGGTGACTCCATCATGATTGGCCCGGTTTATGTTGATGCCGCGAGCTGCTAGTAAGAGCTTAACACATTCCGTGTGCCCGGCACGGGCGGCGCTGTCGAGCGGGGTGTTGCCGTATTTATTCGCCTTGTTGACGTCAATGCCGGGGGTTGCGAGTAAGAGTTTAACGCAGGGGGCGTGTCCCTCATAAGCAGCTATGGAGAGAGGAGTTGAGCCCCAAGCTGCTTCTTGATTAATGAGAATTCCCGGGGCTGTGAGCAAGAGCTGAAGGCAGTCTGCATGCCCTTTTTCCGCAGCAATGCAAAGGGGTGTGCGGCCATATTTGTCCGACTTGTTAACATTGATACCGGGGAGCGCCAGTAGCAGTTCTAAGCTGTTTTTTCTGCCGTGCATGGCTGCCAAGAAGAGGAGTGTTTCACCTTGAGCATTGGCTGAGTTGATATCCACGCCGGGACGGGAGAGCAGAAGTTGCGCGCATTCCGTATGACCAAAAGCAATGGCTTCATGGAGGGGTGTATCGCCCTGCCGGTCGGTAAGGTTGCAGTCAATGCCCGGGGCGGCGAGAAGTAGCTTGAGTGCTTCCGTACGATTTCTCCTTGCTGCTCTGAGTATAGGTGTTTCGTTGTCTTTATCTGCTTGGTTGACGTTAATCCCTTCGGCAGCAAGAAGCAGCCTGACGCATTCTGTGTGGCCTTCATTTGCTGCGCAATACAAAGGGGTTTCGTTGTCTTCATTGGCTTGGTTGACGTTAATCCCTTTGGCAGCAAGAAGCAGCCTGACGCATTCAGTGTGACCATTTTTTGCGGCACGATACAGAGGCGTTTCGTTGTCTTTATCTGCTTGGTTGATGTTAATCCCTTCTGCCTCAAGAAGTAGCTTAACGCAGTCAATATTACCTTCGTCAGCAGCCAGGAAGAGGGGCGTTTTGCCTGTTGTATTCGTCGTATTGACATCAACTCCGGCTATAATCAACAGACGTAGCGTTTCCGGTTTATCAACCGCGCTGAGGATGCCTCGATAATAGTCATGGATACCCATGGCTTTGAGTTGGTTCTGTGCTTCTTCTTTGGCTGCTTGTTTTTGGGCTAATCTCTCCTTTTCCGCTTTTGCACTACGCTCTGACTCTTCCTTTTCATGGGCAAGGCGCGTTGCCTCCGTTTGCATAAACTCCTCTCGAAGAAGCTTTTCCGTTGATGATTGCGTGTATGAGAGTAAAAGATAGACTCCGACTCCCAGAGCAGTGAACAAGATGCTGAGCGTGAGTAGGAGGAGGTGCCTTTTGGGCTTTTTTGTTTCTGTATGCTTGTTGCCGGAGCTTGCGCATTCGCTCGTTTCTGACCGGGTCAGATAGTTCAGCCACTCTCCGGCAGTTTGCCAGCGCTGAGCGGCGCGAGTAGCCAGTGCAATATCGATGCTTCGGAGCAGTAAGGGGGAGAAACGCTTACACAGCTCTTTGTTCTCATACAAGGGAGAGTATAGGGATTCGTCTTCCAAGCGAGCCACGCTTTCCGGGGGCACATTTCCGGTGATGATTCGGTAGCAGGTGGCGCCGAGGGCGTAAATGTCCGTCCACGGGCCTATTTTGCCGAGAGGTACCATTTGCTCCGAGGGGGTGTAGCCGTGCGTACCCACGATCATGGTAGAGGTGCGCTCCGTGTGCAAGTCGCGCGCGGTTCCGAAGTCGATGATCATGGGTGAGCCGTCCTCTTGCAACAGAATGTTGGAGGGCTTCAGGTCGCGGTGCAGCAGGCCTTTGTCATGCAGGTAGCTCAGCGCGCTCAATACGGTCTTGAGAATCGGCAGCAACCAAGCCTCATTCACCGTAGTGGGGGCGGCCTTGTGCAGCTCTTTCGCCTCGATATAAGGCATCACGTAGTAGGCGGTGCCAAGTGCTTCAAAATCCTCATATACGCGGATAATGTTAGGGTGTTGCAGGTGTTTAAGGAAGCGCGCCTCATCTTTGAAACGCCTGAGCGTGCTTGCGTATTGCCGATTGGTGTCCCCACTGTCTGTTGCTGTGACCTGCAAGGTGCTTTTGTTGCGGTAGGCGCAAAATCCCGGGAGATTTTCCTTAATCACCACTTGTTCATCGTTGGTGGTGTTAAGCGCAAGGTAAGTAATGCCGAAACCGCCTTGGCCTATTTTGCGGAGCAGGCGGTATTGATTCAGTTCTGTGTCGACCGGCAGGGCGGAGCCGTGGGGCATGTGGTCCGCCATGTCCGTCACCTTAACCGTGACGTCCGCGGAGATAGAGCTCTGATGGTCAGCTTGTGGTTCCTGCGTGTTTTTCATTGACTTACAGTGCTGAAAGACGTGATTCCCTGCGCCGGTGCGGGTGCTCCCTGCCACAAACATCCCGCCGCCATGCAGTGCATTATAGGGTAACAAATATAGCCTGAAAGTCAAGCGCAGAACGTGGGTGCTTTATTGCCCCGGCCGCTGCTGCAAGTCGCGGAGCGCCTGTTGAGCGGCTTGGTTTCCCTGTTCCGCCGCTTTGCGGTACCATTCCATGGCATGCTCCTCGTCTTGTTCCACCCCCAGCCCCTTCTCGTAGCAACGGCCCAAGTTGTGTTGGGCTTCGGCATGGCCTTGTTCGGCAGCGAGTTTGTACCAAAAAAGCGCGTCCTCTTCATTTTTTTTAACGCCTTGCCCGTTCAAGTAGCAATTGCCTAAGGCATTGCGCGCGTCGTTATTTCCCTGAGCTGCCGCTCTGTAGAACCACTTGAATGCTTCGGTGTGTGATTGCTCAACCCCGTCACCGGTGTAGTATAATGAGCCCAAGATGCATTGGGCATCGCCCCAACCTTGCTCAGCTGCCAGGCGGAACCATTTGGCTGCTTCCTCCTTGTTTTGCGGAACCCCTCTTCCTTTCAGGTAAAAAACGGCTAGGCTATATTGCGCCTCCGCGTCACCTTGAGCAGCTGCTTTTTGGCACCATTTTACCGCTTCTGCGTCATTTGCCGGGACTCCCAGCCCTTTGCGATAGCATATGCTCAGGCATGATTGAGCCTCCGTATCACCTTGCTCCGCTGCAAGGAGGAACCACTTCACGGCTTCCTCGTAATCTTGCGGCACACCCCTGCCATTGAAATAGCATAATCCCAGATTATTCTGCGCTACCGCGAGCCCTTGGTTCGCCGCAAGGCGTAACCATTTGACCGCCTCCGCAGAGTTTTTTCCAACTCCTTCTCCGACCTCATAACATTGGCCCAAGTTATTTTGAGCGTTTGCGTTGCCTTGTTCAGCAGCAAGGCGATACAGTTCCAGAGCCGTAGTGTAGGATTGTTTGACCCCACGTTCGTAATGATAGCACTGAGCTAATGAGAATTGCGCGCCTGCATGGCCTTGCTCAGCTGCGAGGCTGTACCACTTCACGGCTTCTTTATAGTTTTGCGGTACTACAGTGCCTTCCGCGTAGTAATTACCTGTGCGGTTCTGAGCATCGGAAATTCCCTGTGCCGCGGCCTTGAGGAACCATTCCGCCGCTTTCCGGTCATCCTTCTCAACACCTGTGCCGCGTGCATAGCAGAGGCCTAAATTGTATTGCCCCTCAGCGCACCCTTGTTCTGCCGCCAAGCGATACAACTCCGCAGCTTTTGTTGCATCTTTCGGTACTTCGATTCCGTTATTGTAGAAGGTCCCCAAGTTCACCTGTGCATCTGCATGCCCTTGCTCTGCAGCCAATCGATACCATTTCACGGCCTCCTTGGTATCACGGGGCACGCCCTCTCCGGATAAGTAGCATGACCCCAGGCTCGTTTGCGCATTGGGGTATCCTTGCTCTGCGGCCAAGCGGAACCATCTTGTGGCTTCTTGGTCGTCTTTTGTGATGCCTAGCCCCTGATACCGGCACCACCCCATGCAGGATTGCCCTTGCGCATCACCTTGTTCTGCTGCTTTGCGATACCACTTGACCGCTTCTTCTTCATTTTTGTCAACGCCATTGCCTTGTTCATAGCGTCCGCCCAGATGGCACTGAGCGCGGGCGAAGCCTTGCTCTGCCGCTTTGGTGCACCACGCTGCTGCTGCGGTGGGGTTTTTCTCTATGCCGAGGCCGTGCTCCAGCATGATGCTGAGTGCAAACTGGGCTTCCGGTGTGCCTGCTGCAGCTGCTTTTTGCAGCATGGGGATAATTTGCTCATTCGGGGGCGGAGGAAAATCCTCCGTTTTCGGGAAAACCTTCCCGGAGCAGAGCTTAAGGACGCGCCCTTGGTATTCATCACCGGCGGTTTTGAGATTCAGTGGCTCAGCCTGCGCCGTAGTAGTCGGCGCGCTGCCGGTGAGGGCGTAAATGCCCCAGCCGGTGAGGGCGAGCAGAGCGGCGGCAGCGGTAGCCACCGTGATTCGGCGTTTGTAGGAGCAGGGGGCTTGTGATGGGGCCAGGGCATCCATCCACTCCTGCGCGGTTTGCCAGCGGTGCCGGGCGCGGAGGGCAAGCGCCTTGTCGATGCTTTTCAGCACGTTGGAGGAGAAGCGCTTGAGCAGCTTCGGGCGGGTGGCCAGTGGGGCGTAAGGGTCTTTGCCATCCGTGCGCTCAAAGGCGCCGGGGGGCAGTGACCCGGTGATGAGCCGGTAGCAGGTGGCACCGAGGGCGTAAATATCCGTCCAAGGCCCGCGGTGGCCGTGCGGGGTGATTTGCTCGATGGGGGTGTAGCCCGGTGTGCCTGCCATGGAGACGGAGTATTCCGTTTGCAGGGCGCGCGCGGTGCCGAAGTCAATGAGGATGGGCGTGCCGTCCTCTTGCAGCAAGATGTTGCCGGGCTTCAGGTCGCGGTGCAGCAGTTTTTCGCCGTGCAGGTATTGCAGGGCGGTCAATATCGTTTGCAGGATGGGCAGTAACCACGCCTCATCCACCGTGGCGGGGGCTGCCTTGTGCAGTTCTTTGCCGCGGATGTAGGGCATCACGTAGTAGGCAGTGCCCAGCGCCTCGAAGGCCTCGCGCACGCGCACAATGTTCGGGTGGTCCAGCCGGGAGAGCAGCTGTGCTTCTTCCATGAAGCGCTTGATGGTGTGCGCGTAATTCGCTTTAGAGTCATCATCATTCTGCGGGTGCAGGGTGTGCGTCGCGAGGTCGCGGTACACGTAAGAGAAGGGCATATTCTCCTTAATCACCACCTGCTCATGGCTTTGCTCATGTTCCGCAAGGTAGGTGATGCCGAAGCCACCTTGGCCGATTTTGTGCAGCAGGCGGTAGCCCTGTAACTTTGTGCCCGCGGGCAGGGTCAAGCCGTGGGCTATGTGGTCCGCCAAGTCCGTCACCTTAACCGTGACGTCAGCGGAGATAGAGCTCTGATGGTCAGCTTGTGGTTGATGAGAGTTTTCCATGGTTGAACCGTGAAGAAAAGCGTGATTCCCGGAGCGGGCAGGGGGGCTTTATTGTTCCTGCTGCTGCAAACGCCGGAGCGCCTCATACGCAGCATTGTTTCCCTGTTGCGCCGCTTTGCGGTACCATTCCAAGGCGTGCGCTGTGTCTTTTTCCACCCCCAGCTCTTTCTCGTAGCATACGCCTAAGTTATGCTGCGCATCGGCATGGCCTTGTTCGGCGGCGAGTCTGAACCATTTGACCGCTTCCGTGTAATCTTGGGGTACGCCGTTTCCTTTGAAATAGCTGACACCCACGTTGAACTGAGCTCCGGCATGGTCTTGCTCAGCCGCGAGTTTGAACCACTTGACGGCTTCCGTGTAATCCTGAGGAACGACGGTTCCTTCAACGTAGTAAATGCCCAAGAAGTACAGAGCATCGGCGTGACCTTGCTGAGCAGCGAGTCTGAACCACTTGATGGCCTCTGCGTAATCCTGTGGTGCTCCTATTCCTTGGTCATAGCAAAGGCCTAAGTTGAATTGAGCGTACGAAAGCCCTTGCTCGGCAGCTAGTTTGTACCACTTGATTGCTTCTGTGTAATCCTGAGGTACGCCTTTTCCGTGGTAGTAGCATGTTCCCAAATTGGCTTGAGCTAAGTTAAGTCCTTGCTCTGCGGCGAGTCTGAACCACTTGGCTGCTTCAGCGCCATCTTGAGGAACGCCTGTTCCTTGGTCATAACATACTCCTAAGTTGAATTGCGCGTGCTTGTATCCTTGTTCTGCCGCGAGTTTGTACCACTTGACGGCTTCACTGTAATTTTGTGCTACGCCGATTCCTGAGGCGTAGTATGCTCCCAGGTTGGTTTGGGCAATCACAAATCCTTGCTCAGCCGCGAGCTTGAACCACTTGGCGGCTTCCGTGTAATCCTGAGGAACGCCGGTTCCATCCATGTAGCATGCCCCGAGGTTGAATTGAGCCAAGGCAAGTCCCTGTTCTGCGGCTAGTTGGTACCACTTAACCGCTTCTTCAATGTTTTTCACAACGCCATTGCCTTTTTCATAGCGGCCACCCAAGTGGCATTGAGCGAGGGCGAAACGTTGCTCTGCAGCTTTGGTGCACCACTCTGCTGCCTTGGCGGGGTTTTTGGCCATGCCGAGACCATGCTCCAGCATGATGCTGAGTACAAACTGAACTTCCGGTGTGCCTGCCGTGGCTGCTTCTTGCAGCAAGGGGATAATCTGCTCATTCGGGAGCCGGGGGAAGTCTGTTGCTTTCGGAAAAATGGATTTTGAGCACACCTCAAGGACTTGGCTTTGGTATTCAGCACAGGCTGCTTTGTGGTTCACCGTCTGTACTTGTTCGGGCGTTGGTGCAGGTGTTGCCTCATCTGTGTTGCTGCCGGTGAGGGCGTAAATGCCCCAGCCGGTGAGGGCGAGCAGAGCGGCGGCAGCGGTAGCCACGGCGATTCGGCGTTTGTAGGAGCAGGAGGCTTGTGATGGGGCCAGGGCATCCATCCACTCCTGCGCGGTTTGCCAGCGGTGGCGGGCGCGGGGGGCGAGCGCCTTGTCGATGCTTTTCAACACGGTGGAGGAGAAGCGCTTGAGCAGCTTCGGGCGGGTGGCCAGTGGGGCGTAAGGGTCTTTGCCTTCCGTGCGCTCAGAGGCGCCGGGGGGCATCGACCGGGTGATGAGGAGGTAGCAGGTGGCGCCCAGCGCGTAAATATCCGTCCACGGGCCACGGTGGCTGTGTGGTGTAATTTGCTCGATGGGGGCGTAGCCCGGGGTGCCTGCCATGGTGACGGAGTATTCCGTTTGCAGGGCGCGTGCGGTGCCGAAGTCGATGAGGATGGGGGTGCCGTCCTTTTGCAGCAGGATGTTGCCGGGCTTCAGGTCGCGGTGCAGCAGCTTTTCGCCGTGCAGGTATTGCAGGGCGGTCAATATCGTTTGCAGGATGGGCAGTAACCACGCCTCATCCACCGTGGCGGGGGCTGCCTTGTGCAGATCTTTCGCCTCGATATAAGGCATCACGTAGTAGGCAGTGCCCAGCGCCTCGAAGGCCTCGCGCACGCGCACAATGTTCGGGTGGTTCAGCCGGGAGAGCAGCTGCGCTTCTTCCATGAAACGTTTGATGGTGTGTGCGTAATTCGCTTTAGAGTCATCATCATCCTTCAGCGGGTGCAGGGTGTGCGTCGCGGGGTCGCGGTACACGCAAAAGAGGGGCACATTCTCCTTAATCACCACCTGTTCATGGCTTTGCTCATGTTCCGCGAGGTAAGTAATGCCGCAACCGCCTTGGCCGATTTTGCGCAGCAGGCGGTAGCCCTGTAGCTTTGTGCCCGCGGGCAGGGGCAAGCCGTGAGCCTCCTCGGTGACTTCAGCGGAGATAGATCTCTGAATGTTAGCTTGTGGTTCCTGCATGTTTTTCATTGACTTACAGTGCGGAAAGATGTGATTCCCGGTGCCGGCGTGGGTGCTCCCTGCCGCAAACTCCCTACTGCCAAGCAGTGCATTATAGGGTAACAAATATAGCCTGAAAGTCAAGATTATTGTGGGCTGAGGCATTACCGGAAAATTACTTCGGGAAAACGGGATTGCGGTAATCAATGTTTTTTTTTGAGGATAAATAGAAGGCTCTGTTTAAGTTGATGGTTGATGTCGTTATTTGCACTGAGCGATAAATCGGAAGTTGGCGATTAGTTTGCGAGCCGCAGGCGAGCGGAATTCGAAGCCCCGCAACGCGGGGCGACGGACGTTAGGCAGGGGTGGAGCGGCGAAGCCGCGGAACCCCTGTTAGGGTAAGAAATTTAAATGGAACCCAGGGAACCTGTGGTGACAGAATGCGTGGCTTAAATTGCCGTATCGACCACAAAACAAA
>CAJGCY010000113.1 GCA_904501955.1 uncultured Akkermansia sp.
GGCTCGGAGCGTCGCTTCGCTCCCGGCTTCGCGTCTCGCTGCGCTCGCTTGCTACGCCGTGGCTCGCCGGTCCTCGCCATTATATGTCGGCCTACGCTGCGTCGCTTCGCTCCGTCGCTCCGGGCTCAATTTTCTTTTTTTTCGCTACCCGGGGTTCCGCGGCTTCGCCGCTCCACCGCCGGGCTATTATATGGCGCCCCTCCGGGGCTCCGAATTAGGCTCGCTGGCGCTCGCGAACTTCTCCCACTCCCCTTCAACTTCCGATTTATCGGGATGCCCATCCCGAATGCGGGGCGGGAGCTTCAGAGGGGAGGATTCCTACACAATAAACTTGACACGGGTGGAGTGAGTATGGTATAGGAGGTGGCGTATGTTGAAATCAATTTTCAGAACAGTTTTAGGCCTTACGCTGGCGGTGGCACCGTTGAGTGACGCGCTGGGGGCTGCAGCCCCCACATGGGAGTCTCCGCATGAGCTCAGTGTAGAGGAATCCTTGAGCCGCATGGCTCTCATCCCCTTCCCGCAAGAGGTGAAGGCGTACAAGGGCAAGTTGACCATCAAGGGCATGAAGGTGGACTTCGTCGGCGATTGCAAGGGCAAAATGTTGCAGGCAGCCCTGCAGGACTTCAAGGTGGCTAACACCGGCACAAAGGGAGAGCTGACGGTTATCTTCAAATTAGACAAGGATGCCCTGCCGGCGGAAAAAGCAGCGGAGGGCTACATCTTGAAAATCACCAAAAAAGACGTCGTCATTAAAGGCGCCACGGAGGCAGGCATGTTCAACGGCTGGCAAACGCTGCGCCAAATGATACAGAGCAACGCGGGTGAGAGCATTCCCTGCTGCACCATCACGGACTGGCCCGCCTTCCGCTACCGTGGGTTCATGCAGGACTGCGGGCGCAACTTCCGCACGGTGGAGCGCATCAAGCAAGAGCTCGCCCTGGCAGCTACGCTCAAGGTGAACGTGTACCACTGGCACCTGACGGACTACCCCGCATGGCATATTGAGTGCAAGGCTTACCCCCAGCTCAATGACCCGAAGCACCGCACGCGCGACAAGGATGACACCTACTCCTACGCCCAAATCCGCGAGGTGATTGAGTTCGCCGCCGCGCGTAACATCCTCGTCATCCCCGAGCTGGACATGCCCGGCCACAGCGCCTACTTTGACCGCGCGTTCGGCTTCAAGATGCACTCCGAGCAGGGCATGCGCATCATCGGCGAGTTGCTGGATGAGTTCTGCAAGGAGGTACCGGCGGAGCTCTGCCCCATCATCCACTTCGGGGCGGATGAGGTGCGCATCCCGAATGCCGCCCAGTTTGTGGATTTTGTGACCAAGAAGCTGCAGTCCCACGGCCGCACGCCCATGCAGTGGGCAAGCAACCGCGACCTGCCCGTGGGTGAGCACTCCATCGAGCAGCGCTGGGGTGAGGGTGCGGATTTGGTGGCTAAGTCCATACCGGCGGAGCGCATCAAGCGCCGCGCGTTCGACTCCACCATGGGCTATGCCAACTTGCTGGACCCCGCCCTGCTGGTGCGCCGTTACTTCTTCATGCGCCCCTGCGGTTCCGCTGCGGGTGATGAGCTCAAGCTCGGCACCATCATCTGCATCTGGCCGGATGGTAGGGTGGACAACAAGGAGAACATACCCGGCATGTGCGCCATGTGGCCCGGCATGATGGCCATGGCTGAGCGCTCTTGGAAGGGTGGCGCTGCGGATGGTGATGCCCTGCCGCTGGAGATGCCCGCCCCGAACACGGAGGCAGGCCGCGCCTACGCCCTGTTCGAGCAGCGAATGATGCGCCTGCACAAGACCATGTTTGCGGGTGAGGCATTCCCCGTGCAGCCGGAATCCGCGGTGCAGTGGACGGTGGTGGAGCCCATCCCCACGGCCAAGGCAGCTGAGGTGCGCGAGCAGGTGCTCAAGGGTGACACCGCCGCCCTCAAAACGCGTAAGGCATACTGCGCCAACCTGTACTTCCGCACCCGCCCGGACACCGGCTACCTCGGCATGTTCACCAACACCAAGCCCGGCCACACGGTTTGGGCGGTGACTACCATTCATGCCGAGAAAGCCGGCAAGCAAAAGTTCATGATCGGCTTCGACGCCCCTGCCCGCTCTAACCGCCGCTACTCCGGCGTGCCCAAGAACGGTCAGTGGTCTCAGTGCGGCACCCGCATTTGGCTGAACGGCGCGGAGGTAAGCAATCCCCGCACTTACAAGCACGCCGGTAAGTTCCAGAAGCACGGCAACGAATGGGGCTTTGAGCTCCCGCTCGACCCGGAGGAAATCTGGTGGGTACAGGAGCCCGTGGAGTTCGAGCTCAAGAAGGGCGACAACACCTTCATCATCGAGCAGCCCTACCACGGTGAATACCAGTCCTGGGGCGTCTCCCTCATCCCCGTGAAGGACTAATCACCACGCACAAGCATTAACGCCAAGGAGCAAGCCACCATCACGGGGCTTGCTCCTTGTTGTTGTGGCAAAAAGTAATGGGTGCGGGCAGCTCAACCGCGCTCCAGCAGCACGAAAAACTCTTGGTACTCCGTGCCATCCGCTGCGTAAGAGGGAGCGGTATTGCTGCTGACCACGCGCCACCCCTGCCGCGCATGGGCATTGAGCACCTTGCTGAGCAGGTGCGGGGTAAATTGGCCGTTGAACACGCTATCCGTGCGGCAAATCGTCTTGTACTCCCGCTCCTGCTTCTTTTGCAGGGAGGACAGCGGCATACTGTCCCCCGGCTTGTAATTTTTGTCCTTATTCAGGCTCATCCCCTGTGTCAGCGTCTTGTTGCCCTTTTTCTGAGCTACACTGCTGCCCGCAGGCGTGCTGAGCGTTAATTTGGGACCACCGGACGCCGGCACACCCATGCGCGGGCGTTGTTGCAGCATGTGCCGAGCCTGCGCGACTGTCATCATTTGGCGCGTGCGTGAGTCGGACAGTATCTGCTCCTCGCTGATACCCGGTGTTGCCAAAATGGCGTGCAGCTCATAGTGCTCTGTGCTCCAAGTATTGCTACTGCGGTCTAAGAGAAAGTACGTCTTCATGCCGGTGGGTCTTTCTGCTCCGTATTATACGCAAACAAACCCTCTTGACAAGTCTTTTTCATATAATTTCTATAGTTGTTATGAAGTATTTGCATTTTTTCCGCAAAAATGCGGAAAAACACCCACCGAAAAGCCCCCGTCCGCGCGATAAATCGGAATTTGAAGGGGGTGTTTGCGAGCGATAGCGAAGCCGAACTTGAAGCCCCGATAGGGGCGCCAGCCTTTAGGCGGTGGAGCGGCGAAGCCGCGGAACCCCTGCTAGCGGAAAAAATAAAATTAAGCCCGGTGCGACGGAGCGTCAGCGACGCAGCGTAGGGCGACAGCACCGTTGCCTTGTTCATTCACCATAAATCATTGGCTATTCAGCGAAAGCAACGTGCTGTCACCACAGGTTCCCTGGGTTCCATTTAAATTTTTGATGCTAGCAGGGGTTCCGTTCGCTTACGCTCACTACACACCCTGCCTAAGAGCTGCCGCCCCGTTACCACGGGGCTTTGAATTCCGCTCGCTGACGCTCGCAAACACCCCTCCAACTTCCGATTTATCGCGCAGCTCAAAAAGGGCAGAAAACACCGATAGCGCATCAGTAACAAAAAGCCGAAGAAAGTGAGAAATTCACTCAACAAAACGGCGCGTGGGAATGTCTATATAATAGGCCGCATGAGTAAGTGCGTTCGCGCAGTGTTTTTTGCTTGCAAAAGCGGGAAGCAAAGCGCATGATAAGCCTGATAACAGAACACCTTCCCCCCCATTCTCCATAAAAAGCAATGAAAACTTTACTGAAGAGCGTCTACACCCTGGCAGCCATGGGTATATGCCCGATGGCAACGGCACAGGAACCGCCGGCCGAAGCACCGGCGGGAAGCAACTATTCGATAACGCAGACAAATCTGATTCCCATGCTACACATGCCCTCGTACAATTTCTATGGCGACGAGGAGCTGACCATCAACTTCCCCGCCGCGATGGTGGCGGAGGAAACGGTGGGGAAAGCGGTGGATGCCAAGTATTACAAGCTGTACCTGCGTGACAGCGGGAGCGTGCCGGAGCACACAGCCGTGTGGAAGTCCACCTCCGAAATCTGCATTACCGTACCGGATAAACACCAAGACCGCCTGGCCATCATGGTGCTGGAGGTACCGGAAGGCGTGCAGACCCACGATGGTCGCGCCGTGACACCGCAAAAGAAGCTGACCCCCATCAATGATTCACTGCCCACCCATAGGAGCGATTGCGACAAACCATACGTCTCGCGCGCGATTTTCGTGGGCTCGCGAGGTGAGGCATTCGATGCCCCGCTGGCGGAGCGCGTGGGGGAGGCCTACTTCTACCACAGCGAAACAAGAGCACAAATGCCGGCCAATATGCGCCAAGCAACGGTGGGTGATGCCGTGGAGCACTGGGCTGCCTACCGTGATGCCTTTTACTACAACATGGAGGAAAGCAGCCCGGAGGAAATGCTCAAACTGCCGGTGGATACCCCCCTGCCACATACCTGGATATGTGAAGCACCGGCAAACGTCCGCCCCGGGGATACCATGGAGCTCATCCTGCCGCGAGCGGAGTTCAACCGGAAGACGGGGCAATTCGAGGATAGCGTCATCAAGAAAATCTACTATTCCGAACCGGATATCTACCTCAACGCGGACAGCGTATCGGTGGGCGTGTTCCGCGTCAACATCAGCTTTGATGTTCCCCTGCTCGTCAACGACCGCAACCAACCCGAGCTCGGGTTCGACCTCATCGTCTCCGACAAGTGGAATGATGAGAAGCGCGAGCTGCGTGCGGAATGGAAAGACGGTGCCTGGCGCGCGACCATTAACGAGCGAGAGATTGTGCTGACCCCGGATTGGGAGGCAAGCAGCAAGCACCTCATCACCATCCCCACGGAAAACGGAGAGGCACAGCAAGCCTACACCCGCCTGATACTCACCGCAGACACCGGCGGAGAAAAAGCCAAGAAGGTATACCTGACCTGCAAGGGGTGTTACCGGATTCCGTTCGATTATGAATATGATGAGAAGGATGTGCCGATGAGCAAAACCACCCTCATACCGGAGCCTCCCTGCATCCGCATGGATTTGGCGAGGGGCCACATGCGCCGCCATGCGGACACGGCCTTCCGCTGTGAGCACAGTGACCTGCGCAATGGCGAAGTGCGCGTGTGGAAGCTGGATGCCACGCCGGCAAATGTCATCCGCACCCTCACGGCGTACGAAAAATACTACTGCCACTACCGCTACGGCAGGAACTTCAACCGCGCTTCCATACACACGGAAGAGAAGCCGAATGACCGCGTCAACCGCATGCGCGCCGTACCCACAGAGCTGCTGGTGGGCGTGCAGGCTGAGGCGCAGCAAGCCCTGGCAGGGGCAGAGGGCGAAACTACGCTGCGCGTGGCGGACATGTTCCGCGGGCAAGAGCTCGGGGGGCTGTACTTCATCGAGGCCACGGGCGAATCCCTGCGCGTGGCGGATAATGATGCGCCCGTCGTGTGCCAAGGCGTTGTGCAATTGACGGACCTCGGGCTCATGTGGAAGCAAAACGGCAATCGCGTTTTTGCCTGGGCTTATCAATTATCCGACGGCAAAGACGTGGCGGAGGGCAAATTAAGCCTGATGGATGCCAAGGGCAAGGTGCTGGCCGAGCTGAAGGTGGAAAACGGTGTGGCAAGCGGCGAATTCCCCGCTGAGACCGCATACCTGCACCTGAGCACAGCGGGAGACAGCGCCATATTCGTGCACGACGCCTATGAAAGCGAATACTGCCCGGAGCGCGGGCACTACATCAGCCCGGACTTGGGCATCGCGGCGGAGGAAATGCCCCGCGCCCTCATTTACACCTTTGCGGATAACTCCATTTACCGCCCCGGCGAAACCGCCCACCTCAAAGGCATCATCCGCTGGGTAAAGGACAACAAACTGAGCGCCGCACAGGTGAAAACCGTCACCGTAAGCGTCCACAACATGGGTAAAGAGGTGTACACCTGCAGCGTCACCCCGGATGCGGAGGGTAACTTCACCGTAGATGTGCCCACCAAGCACGTGGGCTCTCATGACGTACAGTTCACGGTTGAATATGAGGGCGACAGCGACAACACCAGCCCGGACCGCGCCTTGTTAGCCCCCTTGTGTGAAGACAAGGATGCCTTGGAATCCTCCCTGCCGCGCGAATCACGCAAAGCCTACATGACTTTGCAGGTGGAGGAATACCGCCGCAATGAGTTCGAGGTGCAAACCGAGCTGGACGTGAATCTCGATGCCCTCACCGCCAAGCTCGATACCACCGCCACAAACTTCACCACCACCCCGGTGGCCAATGGAGAGGTGCGCTGGAGCATCTCGCTGCGCCGTAACAACTTCTACCCGGAGCAGTGGAGTGATTACTACTTCGGCCGTTTCACCTCACCGTGGCCTAAGTATGAGGCATACTACTGCCAGTCACCGTACGCAGGGTCGCTCGGGGTTCATTATGAATCCAACGCCGGCAAGCTGGATGCCAACGGCCACGGGCACACGGAATTCTCCCTGCCGGAGGACTCCGTATTCGGGCGCATGACGCTCACGGCCTATTCCTATGTGACCAACGGCAACCAGCAGAGCATCCGCAGCGCCAAACAGCTCACCTTCGACACCTCGGAGGTATACGTGGGCATACGCGAGGCGGACAACATCCACAAAGTGGGGGACAAGATGCCCGTGGAGTTCATTCTCGTGAAGCCGGACGGCAACGCGTGGGCAGGCGCCCCCATCACCGGCACGCTGCGGGTGGAGCGCACCTCACACTACTCCTACCGCTATGGTGCCAAGGCTGCTTCCTCCGTGCAGAACATCAAGAACCACGAGGTGGTGCTGGAGCAGGAAATCAGCCTCACCGGCAGCAATAACCGCGTGGAGGTTCCGCTGCTGCATGCGGGTGAATATAAAATCACCATCTTCGGGCAAGATGAGAAGGGCAATCATTTTGAGTCCTCTGTAGAGCGTGACGTGTACGGCGAGAATGAATCCCCCTGGTACTACCACCATGACACCGGCTTGGAGCTCGTGGCGGACAAAACCATGTACCACGCCGGTGACACCGCCCGCATACTGGTCAAAACCCCGGTGGATGCTGAGCTGCTGGTAACGGTGGAGCGCGGTAAGGTGCTGCGCAACTACCGCCGCAAGATTACCGTAGCCAACCCCGTCATCGAGATACCGGTGGAGGCGGCAGACGCCCCCGTGGTTTACGTGAGCGTGAACTTGGTGCAGAGCGCGGAATCACGCCGCAAGAGCGGCATGCCCCTGCTCAAGAAAGGCGTGTGCCGCTTGCTCGTGGATACCGAGGAGAAGAAGCTGAGTGTGGCGCTGCAAGGGCCGCCGAGCAGCCTGCTGCCGGAAGACGCATGCACAGTCAGCGGCACGGTGTGTGATGCCGCCGGCACCGCCGTACCCAACGCGGATGTTGCCCTGTACGCCGTGGATGAAGGCGCCCTGCAGGTGCGCGGCTACACCTTACCGAATCCCCACGGGCTCTTCTACAGCGCGGAGGGGCGTGCCGGCACCACCCCCACCTACTCCGGCTTGGGTGAGCTCATTGAGCACAACTTGGCTGAGCGTGACTACGGCAACAAGGGCATATTCATCGGCGGCGGTGATGATGAGGGCAGCGATGGCCCGGATATCGTGACGGATGAAGAAGCCATCCGCCTGCGTGAGAACTTCACCCCCTGTGCGCTGTGGCTGGGCAGCGTGAAGACGGATGCCGAGGGCAAGTTCAGCACCACCTACACCAACCCGGACACGCTGACTCGCTACCGCCTGATGGCCGTGGCCACCACGGCGGATCAGTTCGGCGCCGCGCAGGCTGCCTACCACGTCATCAAGCCCATCATGCTCGAGCCCGTAGCACCGCAGGGCGCCACGGAGGGTGACTTGCTGCACCTGCCGGTCACGGTGAGCATGCTGGCGGAGGAGCTGCCGCAGGCTGCCGACGGCGCCGAGGTAACGTGGACGGTGAGCCTCACCGGCACCAACTGCGAGCTCCCTGAACCGCAGCAAAACGTCACCCTCAAGGGTAACAGCCCCGTCACCATCACCTTCCCCGTGCGCGTGAAAGATGCCGGTAAGGTGGAGCTGCAGTGGACAGTCAAGGCGGCGGATGCCAACGCCACCGGCACGCTGGCACGCAGCAAAGACGGCGTGAAGCTCAGCTTCGAGGTCATACCGCCCACTCCCTTTGTGGCGGAAAACCTGTTCCACGCGTTCAAGGCGGGAGAAAGCCTGACGCTTGATGCGCTGCCGAAGAC
>CAJGCY010000114.1 GCA_904501955.1 uncultured Akkermansia sp.
ACAATGCCGGTCATGTTCGGCAAAATGTGTTTGCGCAGAATATGAAACGGCCCTGCCCCCATCACGCGCGCTGCCTCCACATATTCTCGGGTTTTCTCCTTCATGGTCGCCGTGCGCACCAAATAGGTAATGTGCATCCACCCGAACATGGCCAGCAATCCCAATATGAGAATCATGCCGCGCAGCTGCAGCGGAACCAAGTCCGACACAATCATGATGACGAACAGAAACGGCAACTGAGAGATGACCTCTATCACGCGCTGCGTAAGCAAATCCGTCTTTCCGCCAAAATAGCCCATGAACATCCCCAAGGTGAGCCCAATGCTATAGACGATGGGCAGGTAGATGAGTGCCGCTTTAATGTTCACCTGCAAGCCACCGAACAAATAAGCGGCAATATCCGTACCTTGGCTGTTGGTGCCCAGCAAATGCCCCCCCGTCAGCGGCGGTGCGGGATGATAGTACACGCGGCTGATGCGGTCCGCCGGCGTGAGCGCCATAAAATCCGCTACATCGCCCTCGCCGGTGTAGCGCTCATGCAACAACTTACCCCCACGGTACTGTGCGGCATACACTTCTTTGCCGTTGCAATCCCAGCCTTGCACATGGCCATCGGGCTCGCCACGGCGATACCGGTAGCGCAAATGTGTGCGGCCGTCATCATACAAACGGCACGCCTGCCCATTGTACGGGGTAGAGTCCGCTTCATCCAACACCAGACCGTCTCGCACCGGTAAATGTTCTGTAGGAAACGGCACGGCATCCATCACCGGGTCAAACGGAATGGGCGGCATAAGCACAAAAGTGGGGCCGCCGGGCGTGCCGCACAGCTCCTTCAGTTTGCGGTAATCCGTTTCGGACAACGCTTGGTTTCCCTTGAGCCCGAACACGGAACCGGGCAACACATTGCGCGTGAAGGCGGGCAAGTGTATCTGCCCCTCATGAATCACTAACAAGGCTCGTTTGCCGACGATGCATTGATCTAACCCCGCGAGGGCTATCAGCCCCCCCAGAATGAGCATGGACCAATAGCCACGGCGCAGACTGCGAAAACGCTGTATGCGCTTGTGTATCACCGGAGGCAAACGGAAACTTTTGGCGCTGCGCAGCAGCAGGTATATGCCCACCAACACAGCAAGCAACATGACGGCCCAACCAAACCAGTGGAAACGTCCATCTGCTGCCAACAGGGGCATGTACTTTTCCGGGAGCGATAACAACTCTATCTCTCGGCTCACCGTAAAGGGCCACGAAATCGTCGGTATCAGCCAGCCGAACAGCTCGGCCACGCTGCCCAGCAAGGCAGCGCCGATAATCAACAGGGCTAATACATTCTTTTTCATGGATTATTCAAACTTAACGCGTGGGTCAATCATGGCAACGAAGATATCCGACAGCAGATTACCTACCACAATGAGCACGGAGGCCAACAAAACGGTTCCCATGATGAGCGAGTAATCTTTATCCAGCAGCGCTTGGAAGCTGAGCATGCCGAATCCCTGAATATCAAACACACGCTCAATCAGCAGCGAGCCCCCTACCACACCGGCCAGCACGCCGCCTAAGGTGGAGGCCAAAGGAATAAAGGAGTTGCGGAAGGCATGCTTCCATACCGCGCGGCGGAAAGATACGCCTTTGGCCACAGCGGTGCGCATATAGTCGGCAGATAAGTGCTCCATGAGGCTGTTCTTCATCATCATGGTAACAATAGCAAAGGACGATATCACATAGCAGGAGAGCGGCAACACGGTGTGCATTGCCAAATCCTTGAGCTGCGCCGCAAATGACATGCTCGGGAACTCCGGGCTTGTTAAGCCGTACAGAGGAAACCACTCCATGCGCGCCCCCAAGTACACCAACAACACAGCCCCCAAGGCAAATCCGGGAATCGCATAGCCTATGAATATCAACAAACTGGTAAAACTATCATACCAGCTTTTGTGGTGCAATGCTTTGGATACCCCCAACGGTAAACTGATGAGGTATGATACCAACACCCCCAGCAGGCCAAAATAAAGAGAAACAGGCAAGTGGGCCATAATCATACCGGCCACGGATTCATTATACTTATAAGAGCGCCCCAGCTGCCCTTGCAGCAAGCCATCGTACGCTTTGCGAAAGGCTACGGCACGCCAGCGGTTACAGGAGGGAGATTTTTCTTGGGCCTGTATCTGAGCTTCGTCTTCCACACCGTTGCGTTCTGCCCAGCGCATCGCGCGGTCGCGGGGCGACTCGATGCGCACGCGCCACCCTTCATCCTCAAACCAGGGATCCGGCGCATAAACGGGGTGCTTACCATCGCGGCGCACATTGATAACAGCAGAATGCCCGCTGAGCGAGGTAATTGTTATTTGCGCCGTGTCCGAGTCCGGCGCAAACTCGGCTTTAGCTATCTCAACCTCGCGGCGGCGGATTCCGAGCCACTGCAGATACGACAGCCAGACGGGTTCCTGCAAGTTAAAAAGTTCTTCCAAACGCTCAATATCGGCCTCACTCACCGAGGTGCCGGAGGCCACCGCCAAGGCTTTATCTCCGGATACGGCACTGATGGCTTGCTCTTGCAGCAAGCGCTCCACCGGGCCGCCGGGTACCATGCGAGTAAGACAAAATACCACGAAGGTGATGCCTATCAGGGTGATGGGCATCAGCAACAGGCGTCTGATGATGTAGGCTCGCATGCTCTGCCCTGTATTCTAGCACGCAAGTGAAGGTGAAGTAAAGGAATATTTGAAGGAGGATGTTGGAATGTTGGATTTTGGTGGTTGGATGTTTGATTTAGGAAGCTAGGCGGCTGCGCCGCAGTGGGGTGCAAAGCCCGGCAAAACTTACCCCCCGCGCCCTATGGCGCGGAGCAGTTTAGTTGATGGTCCCACAAATAGCAATTTGTGGGGTTCATTGATGTGAGCGCAGAGGACGGAATTCAAGAGTCCGGAGGACGACAGACACATAGCCGGGGGCGCAAGCCCCCGGTATGGGGAAAAGAAAATCGGAGCCCCGAGGCGCCGGAGCGAACTCGACGGCAACGAGGGCCGACAGAAAGCGTGGCTCTTAACATGCCATGTGCACACATACGGAGCCGCCGCTCATGGCTTCGGGCTTACGACCTCGCCCTTATCTGTCGGCCTTCCGCGACTTCGGCTACGCCTCGATGAACCACCCCCGGCTATTTGTCTGTCGTCCTCCGGACTCTCAAATTCGGCTCGCTGCGCTCGCGGTAAATTCGTCCTTCGGAATTCGTATGTCGTAAATCCTCAAAACTCTACGCGATAGCCCACCGTGGCGTTGAAGTTCGTGTAGTCGCTTCTCAGTTCCACCGCGCCGTCGGCAAAGATGCTGCCGGAGCCTACAGGCACAGAGATACCGGCACCCAGCTCCACGCCGAAGGCTCCCAGCTCGGCGCTCTTGATGCCGGCGCGTGTGGCGTGGTTAATGAAGCCCACGGTGGTGTCCGTCTGCGTATCACCGAAGTCATACTTAGCCAGCGCACGTGCCTCAAAGGCGCAGGGGCGGTTCAGCGTCTGCTGCCCCAGCACAGCGGCATAACGGGCACCAAGACCCACCGTCACGGTGTCGAGGCTCTGCTCACCCACATTCAGGGCGGCATCCGTACCGCGCTCGCTGTAGCCATCCACCGCAATGTGGCGGTAAGAGACATTGAACACGGGGCTGATGCTGCTGTTGTTGCTCAGAGCATAGTCTCGGCTCAGCTCGTACATCAGGCCGAAGGCCGTGCCTTCCGTATCGCCCGTGTTGCTGTAACCCATGGCCGTGCGCTTGTAATTGGCCTCCATCGTGCCTACAGTGCCGATGAACGCATGGCTCCACTTGCCGCTGTTGTAGCGGGCAAAGGCGCTCAGGTAGGCGGTATCCATATCGCCATCCAGCCCATCCGGGCCATCGCTCTGCAGGTCGCCATACATAGCCGTGAGGGCAAGACCCAGGGTGAGCTGATTGTTCACCTGCATACCGGCACCCACCGTGCCGCCCCAGCTGCTCAGGGTGTAACCGGCAGCGCAGCCGTCAGCATTCTGCTCGGTGCGGTTGCCCTCGGCATTCACCCAGGCAAAGTATCTGTTGCTTTCGGGCATGGAGGCCGCACCTACCTTGCCATCATTCAGCGCCACGGCATCGCGTCCGTAGGCACCACTGATGCTGCGGTTGCGGATAGCACGCAGCTGGCGCTCCACATCGCCGGAAAGAGCCTGAGCCAGCACCGCTGCCGATGCACCGGACACAGCGGCCAGGTCGCGATCACTTATCGTTTCGTTATCGGCAGCCTCAAAGACGCCGGCCAGAGCTCCATCTGCCGCGTAATTACCCTCTTCAGCGGCGGTAAGAAGTGCGGCTGCGGCGGTGGCATTCGGGCTGGTGGCTGTCTCGACGATGAAGGCCACCGGATCTGAGGATTTATAGTAGAGAATACCATTCTGCCAGTACATGAACTCCGGGTCGGTTTGTCCTGCAAGCCAACCGCTGCTGCTTACCCCTGTGTCTATCAGCATGTATTTACCGGAGCCAGCGCCGGTCACCGTTATCAGCTCCGGGTTCAGCGTCAGCGCAGTTGCAGAGTCCAGCGTCAGGGCGGCTTGGGTCTTGTTGGTCTGACTCAGCGTGAAGGAGAAGCTTACATCGCGCAGGTCGCTGTTCAGGGTGTCCACGGTATTGGCTCCTTCCAGCTCCATGGAGGTGCCGCTGTTGAGGGTAACAGCTTTGTCGATGCGGGCATTGCGCATATAGAGTGCGGCATTACTATTTGAGGCCAGCTCAAGCCCGCCGTTGCTGTAGTTACCGTCAAGATCATTTCCTCCCGTCAGTATCGCACCGTTCAGCACTTCGAGCCTGCCGCCATACACCATGGTCTTGCCCAGAATTTCGCTGGTGCGGGAGGCGATGATTTCCTCCTCCGTTCCGGCGCTTCCCTTGGCTTCCTTCAAATGAGCCTCTGCCTCCGCTGCATCGAAGCGAATCGTGCCGGCGCTGGTCTGCGCCCGACCATCGGCATCGGTGTACGCATTGATGTCGACTATGCCGGCGGCATAGATAGTATCGTAGAAGCTGATGTGCTTACCTTCCTCCGCCGCCAGCGTAAGCACGGAGTTGGTATCGCTCATATACACACTACGCAGGCGGTAAACGAGTTCCTCGGCACCTTCTCCACCTGTTTCCACATTCTTTTCAAAGACAACGCTGTTGTTACCCACAATGCTGATGCTGAAAGTAAAATCATCCTCCTTATTATTGGATGCGTACAGGGCAGCACCATAATCTGCCGCTCTGTTACCGCTGAAGAGGATATCGCCATTTCCGCTCAGTGTTATATCGCCCTCTCCCGCATAAAGCGCGCCGCCGTCATCGACTGTGGTGTTCTCGGTGAAGGTGATATTTCCATTGCCGGTCAGGTTGATATCGCCTTCTCCCGCATAAAGCGCGCCGCCGTCATCCCCCTCTGCTTTGTTCCGGGTAAACAAGATGGCACCTGCATTTCCTTCCAGGGAAATTCCATTGCGGCTGTAAACCGCGCCTCCATCGTCTTCTGATGTGTTGTCGGAAAACTCAATAGCTCCCTTGTTCTTGGTCAGGGAAATAGCGCCTTCATCGCCGTAAATGGCACCGCCGTCCACTTCTGATTCGTTGCCGGAGAAAGTGATGGCTTCATTCTCGGACAGCGTGATATTTCCAGAGTCGCTGGAAATAGCACCGCCGGCATCTTCTGCTTGGTTGCCGGAGAACTCAATGCTGCCTTTGTTCTTGGTCAGGGAAATATCGCCGACGCTTGTGTAAATAGCACCGCCGTAGACTTCTGCTTTGTTGCCGGAGAACGTGATAGACTCGGTGTTCTCAGTCAGGGTAATTGCGCCGCTGTATGAGCGGATTGCTCCACCGTCTCCTTTTGCTTCGTTACCGGAGAATGAGATTGTCCCGGTGTTACCGGACAGAGTAATGGCTCCGTCGTCAGTGCGAATCGCCCCGCCGTCATATCCTGCTTTGTTGTCGGAGAACGCAATATCACCGCTGTTCTTGGTCAGGAGAACAGCGCCTGCTTCGTTATTAATCACACCGCCGCCTCCTTCTGCTTTGTTGCCTGCGAACTCTATATCTCCGGAGTTCGTAGTAAGGGTGACATGACCTTCGTATTTATAAATAACACCGCCGTTTTGGCCGGCTTCGTTGTTGCTGAAGGTGATAGTAGAAGTGTTGCTGGAGAACTCTATATCGCCGAAGCCGGAAAATATCACTCCGCCATCCAAGCCTGCTGAGTTTTCAGAGAACGTAATAGCTCCGGTATTTTCGGATAGCTTTATTGTGCCATAGTAACTGTAGAGAGCTCCGCCATTGTTATTAGTTGCCGTGTTTCCGGAAAAGGTGACGGCTCCGTTGCCGGACAGGGTGATATTGCCGGAGGAGGTCGCAATGGCACCACCATCGGAGCCAGCTTCATTGCCGGAGAACGTGATGGCTCCAGTATTCTCGGACAGGGTAATGTTGCCATAGTAGCTGCAAATAGCACCGCCTTCGTATTCTGATGTGTTGTCGGAAAACTCAATATTTCCCTTGTTCTTGGTCAGGGCAATGTCGCCGAAAACGTTGTAAATAGCACCACCGTTGCTTGATGAGTTGCCAGAGAAAGTAACGGATGCATTCTCGGACAGGGTGATATTGCCACTGCTGCAGTAAATAGCCCCTCCGTTATGTTCGGCTTCGTTGCCGGAGACCTCAATGTGCCCCTCGTTCTTGGTCAGGGCAATGTCGCCGAAAACGTTGTAAATAGCGCCACCGTTGTCTCCTGCTTGGTTGCCGGATATGGTGATGTCTCCATTCTCGGTCAGCGAGATATCGCCTCTGCAGCTGTAAATTGCGCCTCCGTCATATATGCCGGTGTTGTCGGAGAACTCAATACTCCCCTTGTTCTCGGACAGGGTAATGTCGCCCTTGTAGATGTATATAACACCGCCTAATAATTCTGATTTATTGCCGGAGAAGGTGATGGCGCCTGTGTTCTCGGACAGGGTAATGTCGCCATAGTAGCTGTAAATAGCACCACCCTCGAAATCGTGCACATTACCGGAGAATGAAAGATTGTTCAATTTCGTGAACGTCAGATAATCAAAAGTTGAACTGTCGTCGCTTTCATAAAGATTAAGGAACACACCGGCTGTACCGCCGGAAAAACTAAGCGAGAACTCTTTCTCCGGATTGGAGGTGAATGTGTAGGATACTTCGGTATCCTCTGATTTGAAAGCGGTTTTTTTATTTTCGGCTGCAGGTTTCCAGTCTCCCTCTCCGTAAGTGTATGAAGTATCCTGCGTGAGGGTGAAGGTTTCTGCCCAGGCTGCAGGAGCGAGGGCGGCGACAGCGAGCGCAGCAAGCAAGGCGCGGCGAAGTGCGGTGGGAAGGTGCGGCTTCATATCTGTTCGGATGGTGTGTGTATGGTTGAGAACGGACGGAAATAGTAATCTCTACTATTCCGATAGGATACAGCAATTCACCTACCATTGTCAAAACAAAAAATCGCAACTGACCAAGTTTTTCATCTTATGCACCTAGAAATAATAGGAAATTAGACTTAAATGTTGAATATAGGATGTTTAATTTACGATTTACAATGTACAAGGTACAATTTAAGAGTTCCGCTCGCCTACGGCTCGCAGGGGAAGCGGAGTTTATCAGTCGGCTTGTGTTCCGCGCTCAAGGCGCGGGCGGAAAGCGTGGCTTGGCTTTGCCCCACTTGAGGCGGGCCGCCTAGAAACCAGAGCCCGTGCAAAGGGCGTCATATCAATAGCGAGGGCGTGGAGCCGCGTAGCGGCGGCCTGTCCGGCGTAGGCGCAGACGAAGACGGAAAACCACTCGTAACCTATGGATAACATTATCAGAACCCGTGAAACGGGAGGCACGGTGGGTGGCGCAAAATTGGCCTTTCGCCAAAATAAAACCGATGTTTCAACATTTTGTCGCTTCCCCCACAAATAGCAATTTGTGGGGCGCATTAATGTGAGCGCAGCGAACGGAATTCAAGAGTCCGGAGGACGACAGACACATAGCCGGGGGCGCAAGCCCCCGGTATGGGGAAAAGAAAATCGGAGCCCCGAGGCGCCGGAGCAACGCGACGGCAACGAGGGCCGACAGAAAGCGTGGCTCTTAACATGCCATGTGCACGCATACGGAGGCCCGCTCATGGCTTCGGGCTTACGCCCTCGCCCTTATCTGTCGGCCTTCCGCGTCTTCGGCTGCGCCTCAGGCGCTACAGGGCTCCCTATCATTTTCATGCGTTACCGGGGGTTCTCATCTTCGGCTACGCCTCGATGAACC
>CAJGCY010000115.1 GCA_904501955.1 uncultured Akkermansia sp.
CGATGTTCCCGGCTTGATGTATGACCCGAAGGATCCGTCCACCATCATCAAGAGTATCAACCGCAAGGAGGCTCAGGAGCTGATGAAGACCGGCATTATCTCCGGCGGTATGATTCCCAAGGTGAAGAGCGCGATTGATGCCCTCAACGCCGGTGTGCGTAAGGTGCACTTCATTGATGGTCGCTTGCCGCACACGCTGCTTCTGGAGATTTTCACCCCGGAGGGTATTGGTACGGAGATTGTGCGTGAGCAGCGCTGACGCCGCCTATTGCCATGCAGGTTCCTTCCTCCATCGGTATTCTTGCTCCGGCTCGCACGCCTGATGCCGCAGGCGTGCTGCAGCAGGTGTTGCACGCCTGTGAGAATGCCGGCCTGGTAGCTTATGAGTACGGGAGAAATACGAGGAATGACCCCGTGTTGGGGCGTCCGGATATCCTCGTGTGCCTTGGGGGAGATGGTACCATATTGGCAGCTGCCGCAGAGGCTGCTCAGCGCGATATCATATTGGCAGGCATCAATTTAGGGCATTTGGGCTTTTTGTCTGCCTGCGGACGTGAGGAAATAGCTGCTTTTGTGGCATCATTGGCCTCCGGAGATTATGCGGTGGAGTCTCGTTCCATGCTCTCTGTAGAGCAGTGTGGTATGGATGGTGGCTGCACCAAGCTGCCGTACTTGGCGCTTAATGAGCTTTCGCTCATGCGCGACCAAACCGGCAAGATGATTGATGTGGATGTGGAGCTTGATGGCTGTTTGCTCAACCGCTACCATGCGGATGGTGTGCTGGTTGCTACACCTACCGGCTCCACAGCCTATTCTCTTTCCGCCGGTGGACCTTTGCTTTGGCCTTCGGCCGGTGTGATGTGTCTCACCCCCATATGCCCGCACAGCCTCACGAGCCGTCCCGTGGTGCTCCCTGACAATGTGGAAATTACACTCCGCCCACGGGAACGCCGTGGTCGCGCCGGTGAGTCGCTCATCTTCTCCGTTGACGGGCGCGATACTCACCCCATCGCCCTGAATGAGACTCTAACCATTCGTAAGGCAGACCTCGCCCTGCGCCTCCTTACCTTACCCCATTCCGACTTCGCCTCCCGCCTCCGCGCCAAATTGGGGTGGTGATTTTTTATATTATGTTGTGTATTGTATTTTTATGATATAATATAATTAATGAACAATCATATAAGTTATGAGTAATAGTGATATTAAGAAAAAGGAAAGAGATTCCAATATGGAATTGCTTAGAATAATTGCTATGTTTTTGATTGTTGTGTCTCATTATGCTGTTCACGGTGTCACTAATACAGCTTTGGGATATGCAGAGTGTGGCAGTTACTTAGATTTTTTTAGATTTTTTGGTAATTTTGGAGTAAATTTGTTTGTTTTAATAAGCGGGTTTTATATGATTACTCAAACTGTGACTCCAAGGAAGATATTTTATTTATTATTTCAGGTAAGTTTTTATTCGATTTCTCTCTATGTATTGGCATCTGTTTTCATCTATGAAAATGCTTGCATTAGTTTATCTGAGTTTCTACACTTTCTTTTTCCTGTAATGTATAGCAAATATTGGTTTGTTACAACCTATGTGCAATTGCTTATTTTGACACCCTTTTTGAACTCTTTTCTTAATAGAGCATCTTTGCGTATGTTTGTAGCATTTATATTTGCATGTATTTTAATTTTAATATATTTTCGTCTCGTTAATTGTCCTCTTTTGCTGTTTGTTTCAGTATATTCTATAGGCGCTTTTGTTCGTTTGCATAGGTCTAAATTGTTAGCATTGTCTTCTAAATTTTGTTTCTTTTTAACTTTCTCGCTTTTATCTGTTTATATTGCAGTAGTTTCTTATTCTCATCACATATTCCATTATACGCATCGACTAATATCTTTGTTGTTTTTTAGCCAGTATTCGCTATTTATTTTGTTGTTGAGTGTGTCCTGTTTCTTGTTTTTTACTCAGGTTAGAATTAAGAAATCCGCCTTAATAAACATGGTTGCAAGCAGCGCATTGGGAATATATCTCATACACGAGCATCCTTTGATCCGTGATTATATATGGCAAAATGTGTTTCATGTGAAGGATTGGTACCAAAGTGATTCTTTTTATATGTACTGCTTGTTTTCTGTGATATCTATTTTTGTTTGTTGTGCTCTGATTGATATAGTTGTTAATAGATTTATAATAAGACCCATTTGGCAGCTTGTTGATATGCTTGGAGCAATTATAAAAAGAAAGTTGAAGAGTAGAGTTGCAACAGCCAGCAATATTGACGGAAAATGCTGATATGAATGGACTTGTATGTTAAGCAAGGCTAGGCTCCGTGCATATCAGATTGAAATCAACGCTTGTTTATTATTTCTGCACAATGGCGTCTGGCTATTTTGCCGGTTGCGGTACGGGGTAGTGAGTGAATGTGTTGGATGATGTGCGGAAAATGGTATTTCGGGAGCTCATGCAAGGCTTGGCGAAGGGTGGACTCATCGTTTGGATTGCCTTCCCAGAGTAGGGCGACTGCTTGACCGAGCACAGGGTGGGGTGTGGGCAGGGCTACACATTGAATGCCGGTTGTTGCGGCAATATGTTGCTCGATTTCTTCCGCCTGTATTTTGATACCCCCACTGTTGATGACGCTATCCGCGCGGCCGAGAATGCGGAATCGGCCATCTTCGGTAATGGTAGCAAGGTCATTGGTTTCCAGGTTCTTTACGCCGATATTGGGGGCAGCAATAGCCAAAGTTCCTCTTTCAGTCAGGGATACGCTTACTCCGGGGAGAGTCGTATATGCATCGCTCTTGTCTGCTCCGTTGACTCGGCGCATCGCTATGTGGCTGAGCGTCTCCGTCATGCCGTATGAGGCATAGACTTGTGCCGAGACGTGTTGCAGTTCCTCTTCCAAAGCGGAATCCACAAATCCACCACCCAGCAAAATCGTTCCGCAACGTGCCAGCTGCTGCGCCCCATGGGGCTCTCTCAAGGTACCGGTCGCTTGCATGGGCACCATCGCCACAAAATTAAGCTGTGCCTGTATATCCTTGAGTGGTGAGGATGAGGGCTCCCTGACCAAGAGGTTCATTTCGCAGGCGAGAGCGCGAACCACCATCATTTTGCCGGCTATGTAGCGCAGTGGCAAGCAAAGCAATGCCTGAGAGCGGTCGTTCAGCCCGAAAAATCGGCAAGTGCTGAGGGCGCTGGCGAGCATGTGTTCCTTGAGTGCTCGCATGGTGGTCGGTTTGCCGGTTGAGCCCGATGTTTGCAGCATGATGCACTCATCCTCTCCCCACCATTCGTCAAGAAAACCCGCTAAATCTGCCTCGATACCGCATTTGTCCTTTCGCCATATCGGAAGGGTTGCCGGAGTGATGCTCTCTCCGTTAATCCAAATGCGCTGCTCTTGTATCATATGTTGAAACGGTAGTGAATCAACACGTTAAAGTATTCACCTGCGCCGCCTTCTGCAATCAGGTGCTTGTCTTCAGGCTTATTCATGTCTGCCATAGGCGCCATAAATTGCCTTTGGCTCATGTAATGCACAACATCATTGGGACATCCCTGTGCCAGAGCAATCAAATCCGTGAAATTGACATCCGCCGTTATATCGCAACGCCCCGCCAGAGCTGGCAACTCATCCGCCTGCAGTAGTGTATGAGCCTTGTAACCGCGCAGAGAGCCCGCCGGGCGTCTGTAGTACAATTTGTCTACAGTCTGTCCATAATCAATGGTCAGCATGGCTCCGCTTTTCCAATACGGTTGCCACTCGGCGTACCATTTGGTGTAGCTATCATGCACTTCCACCACTTGCCCCTCCTTTGCCCAGTGTGCAAAAACGGATGAGGCGGGCAGGGGGCGCCTATCTGCCTGGCGAACGATGCTGCCGTTCATCACAGTCAGCCCCAGCTCCAGCCACTTGCCACCTTGGTATACGAATTGTCGGGCAGGGAATGCGTCCGGCAGCTCATTGCTGAAAATGAAAGCCTTGCCGTTGACTCGTTTCAGCGCTTTCTCTACGCTGCTGTATACGGAAACGGCAGAGCCCGCCACCAAGCCCTGCAAATTACGCAACGCTCGGGAGCGGTCTACCATGATGTATTTGGCAAACATTTTTTCCCACAGCGAAAACTCTCGGCGAATCGCCATCGCCATGTCGCCGTTGCCACCACCTATTTCGATAATAGGCAAGCGTGTTCCTGCTTTTTTACAGCACTCGCGCCACAGGGCAACGATACTTTTTGCCGGCAGATTGCTCATGGTTGCCGCGGTGGAGAAATCACCGCGGAAGCCAATGCCTGGAATATTCTTGCTGTAGTACCCCTCATTTTCGTCGTACAGCGCCAGCTCCATGAACTCCGCCATGGAAATCCAGTTATCGTGCGCTAAAATGTAGGGGGCTATATTCATGTAATGACTTACAGTGAGAGGTCAAGCATGCGCTGCAACGGCGCTTCCGCACGGCGGCGCAAATCTTCCTCAATGCGCACTTCCGGGGTCATGTCGCGCAGGCAATTACGCAGCTTCTCCAGAGTGTTGAGTTTCATGTATTCGCACTCATTGCAGGAGCATTTCTCAAAGCCGAGACCGATGAACTCCTTGTTCGGCACAAGCTTGCGCAAGCGGTGCAGAATACCGCTCTCCGTGGCAATGATAAAGCGCTCCGCCTGACTTTCCTTGCAATAAGGAATCATTTTCTCCGTGGAGCAAATGTGGTCTGCCAGCAGACGGATGGGTTCCTGACACTCGGGGTGACATACCACCTCGGCGTCCGGGTATTGCTCTTTCATCTCCAATACCTTATCGCGGGTAAAACGCTCATGCACGTGGCAAGCTCCGTTCCACAGCGTCATCTCGCGCCCTACCTTGCGGGAGGTCCAGGCGCCCAGATTGCGATCCGGCACGAAGAGAATGGGGCGGTCCGCCGGGGCGGTCTCAATGATGCGCTGAGAGTTGCCGCTCGTCACAATCACGTCAGCCAAGGCTTTCACGCCGATGGAGCAGTTGATGTAGGCCACTACGTAATAATTTTTCTCCTTGTTTTCCTCGAGGAATGCCGCCAGCTCTTCCTCCGGGCAAGACTGCTCCAGAGAGCACGCCGCTTCTTTGTCCGGCAAGAGCACCGTGCGGGTCGGATTCAGAATACATGCCGTCTCAGCCATGAAGTGCACGCCACAGAACACGATAACATCGCACTGGGCTTCTTGTGCTTTGCGTGCCAATGCTAAAGAATCACCCACAAAGTCAGCTAAATCCTGAATCTCGGGGCGTTGGTAGCTGTGTGCAAGAATAACGGCATTGCGCTCTTTCTTGAGGGCTTGTATCTCTTGAATCAAATCCTGATTTGCCATGCGCAGAGCCTAGCACTTACACCCTATTTTGTCAAATAAAAAAACAGCCATGAGCGGTATCATTACAGCTCTTTCTTTTGGGTGCATCTGCAAAAAAACATGCGTGAAGCTCCGTGCTTCACGCATGCAGTAAAAAAGTTCAGCTTGGTGCAGATTAGATGCCGTTGAGGGCGTTGAGAGCATTGAGCAGAGCCTCGCTGTCGTAGCCATTGTTGGCGGAGAGCTTCTGAGCAGCAGCCTCCAAGCGACCAAGCGCACCCATCAGGCGGGGCAGGTAGGTGTTCATGATGCGCATCTGAGTAGCCTCGTCAGCCTGCGGCAGGTTTTCGGCCTGAGCCTGCATGGCTTTAAGCTTCTCACCGAGAACAACAAGCTTCTCCGCCGCGGCGTCGGCAGAGGCCTTGTCGTTGATGCCCTCAAGGATGGTGGCAAACTCCTCCAAGATGCCTACCAATTCACTCATGGCGGTCTCTGCATCCATCGTTACAGCTGTAGCAGCGGGGGCGGTAGCGTCCTGAGCCAGCGCAAGCGGGCTGCAAAGAACTGCTGCGGCAAACAATGCGGTATTCTTCATATTTTGTGTATGGTTAATGGTTTTCCTCTTAGCTTGAGGGCGCCGAATGGTACATGAAATCGCCCTGCTTGTCAATCCCGGAAACGCCTTTTTCTCTACTTATTAGATAAGCATCCGCGTCAACTCGGTAGCATAGGCTATGCCCTTGGGAGATAAAGCTTGCCAAATACGGGCAAAAATGCTACCCTCTGCGCGCGAAAAATAAAGCAAAAGAGTGATTATGATTCAGAACGAATACATTTGCTTGGATGTTCGCACCGCAGGCCGCCGTTTTGCCGGCGTGACGGTGCAGGATAAAATAAACGGCCGTAGCTATGAGCTCGGTAAAGATATTTTCCGAATTGAGCTTCAGGAGGCAAAAACGGATGAGGCTTGCTCCAAAAAGGAGTATACGGATGTGTGCATCCCGCTGACTGCCTCGGACCTCATGTGCGGTGAGCCCTCCTTCAGCACCGTGCCGGCGAATCCTGACGCCCGTCGCTTGGTGGAGCGCCGTGCCGCTCAGCGCGTCAGCCTTCCTTTTGCTGTGACGACGGATGGCTACAAGCTGGAGTGGTGGGCTGAGCTGCGCGAGGGGCAGCCCTATTTCCGCGTGGGGCTCAACATCACCCCCATGCATTTTGCCATGCCTGCGCGTAAGATTACCCTGCTCAATATCGTTGCCCCCGAGGCTCGAGTGGAGGGCACGGTGAAGGGCGCTCCCGTTGTGGCAGCCGGTAACCGCCTGTTCGCCGGTGTAGAGAGCCCGCTGTGCAAGAGCGAGGCTACAGTGGATGGCTTTGCCTGCTCGCTGGAGCGCACCACGCATCTGCCCGCCCGTACGGAGAGCTGCATTTCTGCTGTTATGGGCTTCTGCACACCCGGTCAGCTGCGCCGTACCTTCCAGCTGCGCTACCTGAATGAGGAGCGCGCTCGCCCGTATTTCCCCCTCTTCAACTACAACACGTGGTACGATATCGGCTACTTCTCTCGCTACTCGGAGAAGGATGTCATGGACACCGTGCGCCTCTTCGGTGAGGAGCTGGTGCAGAAGCGTGGCGTAGTGATGGATTCCTTCCTGATGGATGATGGCTGGGACAACACCGAGACCCTGTGGCAGTTCCATGATGAGCTCCCCAATGAGTTCCGTGAAATCCGCAAGCAAATGGAAAGTTATGGCTCCGCTCCCGGTGTATGGTTCTCCCCTTGGGGTGGCTATGGTCAGCCTAAGCTGAACCGCATAGCCGCCGCCGGTGATGCTTACGAGACTAATGAGCGTGGCTTCGCGCTGTCCGGTCCCAAGTACTATGACCTCTTCCGCGACATGTGCCTGCACATGATTCGTGAGCACGGGGTGAACCAGTTCAAGCTGGACGGTTGCTCCGGCATGGCCGAGCCCGCCCCCGGCTCCCGCTTCGGTTCTGATTTCGAGGCTGCTATCTCGCTCATCGATGAACTCCGCGCTGAAAAGCCGGATATTTACATCAACCTCACCACCGGCACTTGGGCAAGCCCCTTCTGGTTCAGCATTGCGGATTCCGTGTGGCGTGGCAACTGGGACCACGATTTCTGCGGTGTCGGCACCGCTCGCCAGCAGTGGATTACCTTCCGTGATGCGATGATCTACGCGCACAATGTGAAGATTTCCCCCTTGTTCCCCATCAACTCGCTGATGACTCACGGCGTCATCTACAACAAGGGGGCACGCGGTCTCACCACCACTGAGGCGGATGACCTTGCGGATGAAATCTGGAGTGGCTTGGGCCTTGGCACGCAGATGCAGGAGGTGTACATCACCCCCTCCATGCTCCAATCTCACGAGTGGGATACCCTGGCAGCCGCTGCCAAGTGGACACGCGCCAATGCGGATACCATGGTGGACAGCCACTGGGTAGGCGGCGATCCCGCCTCGCTTGAGGCATACGGCTTCGCTTCATGGAGCCCGACTAAGGGTATTCTCGTTCTGCGCAACCCGGCCGATACGGAGCAGTCGTTCAGTTTCGACCCCGCCGCCGTCTTCGAGCTGCCGCTGGGTGCCTCCATGCGCTATGCTCTTTCTTCTCCTAAGGGGGATGCTCTGCCGGCAGAAGCTATTGCCGGTGTGGCTACCTCGCTTGTGCTCAAACCCTTCCAGGTTGTTGTGCTTGAGGCTACGCCTCTCGCCTGAGCTCCTTTTTGAGCTATCTTATTCAGCCCGCGCCTCAGTAATGGGGTGCGGGCTGTGTTGTGGGTATTGCCGCCCAGCGATAAATCGGAATTTGGAGCACCGTTAGGTGCTCCTCGCGTGAGGCCGTTAGGCCGAACGTTCGCGCGAGCGACAGCGAGCGTTCGCGTGTAGGGGCGTAAGCCCCAAGCGTTCGCGTGAGTGACAACGAACGTTCGC
>CAJGCY010000116.1 GCA_904501955.1 uncultured Akkermansia sp.
ACAATACCGTATTCCGAGCCACGCTTTATGCCACCCCTGCGGGGGTCGCATTTGTTGTTGTGGGGCGGTTTCCGGGGGTTGGGGCTTCGAGTCTTCGCTTTCTACGCCCTCACAGGCCGCCCCTTGCGGGGCTCCACCACCGGCTACTGTCTTTCGCCCCTATCGGGGCTTTGAATTCCGCTCGCTGGCGCTCGCAAACACCCCTTCAACTTCCGATTTATCGCTCCCTTGGGGTGGCAAAAGCGCGTAGGGGAATGCCCCTACGCGCTGGAAATATGCTGTGTGGCGTGGTTTAGAAGCTGTAGCTCGCGCCGACGTTCAGGCTGTGGCTCGTGCTGTTCTCCATGAGCTCCAGACTGTAGGAGGCATTCACGCTCCAGTCTTCGCTCAGCTGATGCTGTGCGCCCACGCTGAGGTTCATGCCAACGCGGCCGGGGTTGGTGCCGTGCGTGCGCTCATCACCGATGGCGGCGGTGGGGTTGTTGCGCACCATGTCGCCGATGAAGCTCAACTCACCGAATACCATCGTGCTATCGCTGCACTTGTGGCTGGCACCCACGCCGAGTTCCGCGCGGAGGTTCTGCAAAGAGCCGGTCTTGAGGCCTGCGCACTCCCCTCTGTCCGTAGCAAGGTACTGCAAGCCTGCAAAGGCGCTCACGGCGGTCTTGTCGCTGATGCTCTTGCCCCAGGTCAGGCGGGCATCAAGCTGCAGGGCATCCTGCGACCAGCTGTAGGGTGCGCCGAGGATGGTCGCCTCGCTCTCCGTGCGGGTGTGCGTGGCCATCCAGCTCAGCGTCAGGCTCTTGGTCAGCGTATGGTTGCCGTAAATGCCCACGTGCATGGAATCCTGATCCACCGGGAAGGCGGAGAAGGTGCTCACCTTGCCCCAGCTGTTGCCTACGGCCACACCGAGCGTGGATTTATCCCCCACACGGCCCTCCACACCGAAAGCAGCACCCGAGAGGGTGAAATCCGCCCCATTGTGCCCCTCTGCGGAGGAAATGCGGCTGCTGCTACCCATCACGGACAACCAGGCAGCGCCCTTGCCATCATCCAACAGCGTGGCATGGCGACCACGGCTTGCAATCGTCTCGCCGAAGGCGCGAGAAGCGCCCACCGTGCCCCAAGTGCTCTGCACCAGCGTATCCGCCACCTTCTCCAGCAGCGGGTCGATATCCGTCGTGGCGGCAACCGGCTTCAGCAGCAGCTCCTCGGCCTCCACCTCTTCCTCCGGTGTAGCAGCGGAAGAATCGGCAAGCGCAGGAGCCGTGTTCAGGGATTCCTGAATATCTGCCACATAGGCATTCCACGCGGCGGCATCCGTCACCGTGAGGGTAATAGCCGTGCCCTTGGCATTCAGCGCCAGCGTGTATTCACCCTCGTAGCCCAGCGTCAGGTTACTGACATCTCCCACCAAGCTCTTGAAGCTGAACAGGGTGTACTCCTTACCCTTAACGACATCCTTTTCCGTCACAGTAAAGCCGAGGTCGAAATCCACCACGCCGTTGAGCGTCAGCGCACCGCCCACTTTCACCGTGCTGAGCTTCGCAGAGCCCAGCGTCAGGCTGCTGCCGCCCTCCAGCGTCAGATTCTTGGCGGAGAGTGCGCCCGTGAGGCTCAGCACACTGCCAGAGCCAACCGTAAGGTCGCCCTTCACGCTCAGCCCCATGGCCTTCTTCTTGCCGGAGTAGTCGCGCAGGGCGAGGTAGGATTCCTGCAACTGCAAGTTGCCCGCCACGGACATGCTGCCGTTTACGTAGACAGCGCTGTCGGACAGGATGTTCTCCTGCGGTACGCCCTTGGTGGCATCCTTGCGGGTGAGCTTGAGACTCTGAGCGGCGAGTCCCTCCTCCGCAGCGATGGCGATGACGCTTTCCGAGGCCGTCAGGGCGGCAGCACTCACAGCCCCCGTAGTCACTAACTCCGTGCCGTCGGAAATAAGCACGCCCTTGACCGTCAAGCCCTGGGCCTTCGGCTTGGCTGCGCCCGCCACATCATGCAACATCACAACAGAATCCAGCAGCGCCAAATCACCCGTCACGGATACCTTGCCTGCGATATCCAGCTCGCTGTCGCTGATGGTATTGAGCACGCCCTTGCCCTTGAGGCTCACGGACTGAGCCTTGGGCTTGGTGGCAGACCTATCCGGAGCAAAAGTAAGGATAGAATCCACCGCCGTGAGCTGATTCGCGGAGAATGCACCGTAAACTTTGACCTTGTGAGCATCCGTAAAGGAAACATCACCCTTGAATGACACCGACACGGGGTTTTGATTAGTGACATCCAACAAACTATCCTCACCGCTCATCGTCAGCGCGTAAGCACTGATTTTGCCTTGAGAAATCAGCGTACCGCCATCCGACAGCACAATGGAAGACTTTTTGCTATCCATCACCAAGCCTTTAGTCTGAGCCGTAAAGCGAGTCGAAGAACCGGTAATCTCCATAGCTGCGGTGGTAATAGAGCCTGTACGCCACGACACACGGCCATCCACAATCACCGTACCATTGCCGTACAGAGAAGCGGAGTGCGTACCGCCGTGCAGCGTAGCCGTCTGACCCTCAGCGACATTCACACTCGTGCCGGTCAGGAGAGAGGCCGATACATCCAGCGAGCCCGCAAACTTTTTGCCACCTTTAATACACGCATCATCCGACAGCACAATGTCATTGGCCACCGCCTTGCTGCTCAAATCCAGCACTCCGCCGCTGAGGTAAAGAGTACCGGAGCCGAAGGACGCCCCTCCCGTTGCCTTGAGAGTACCCTCACTCAAATAGATGTTGCCCGTCCAATCAGTATTGCCGTCATTCATTGTCAGCTTACCTTTACCGGACTTGTACAAATCCGCATTGCCGATAATAGCTCCGGAATAAGTGGCTGTCTTTTTTTGGTAAGAGGTTTTGAACGTGACGGACTTGTCGCTGTTCACCGTAATGAGAGAAGGCGACACCTCACCCGCAATGGTAACCGTAGCAGCTTGCGAGAACGTTACGCGGTCGCCATCCCCAAAAAGCCCACCATTGTTCCAATTGCCGCCACCTATGGTCCACGTTCCTTTCTTACCGCTCCACTCCAGTTCAGCACCGCATGCAGCAACATCAGCTACAATCTTATTACCATCAACATAAAGAGTATACTCCAGTATTTTGCCGTATTGCTGAGCCAAGGTAAGGTTCTCTATATCCCCCTCCAAAGAACCGAAGCTGAATAACACATGCGTACCGATGCTGTAAGCTCCCACATATCCCACCTCCGCAGCACCCGTAATACTCAGTACACCGCTCACCTCGACCTGCGGGGTTCCACTGCCGACGCGTCCATCCATCAGGAAAGCTCCACCGCCGAGGGTGAGAGACTCACAGCTCATGTCACCGCTTTCCACTGTCAGCGTACCTCCGGTGAGGGTCAATGCGCCATCGTAATTGCCACCATTGGTAATTTTCCCGGAACCCGAGGCAACATTCACGCGGTTTTGCAGAGCCTTACCGGCCATGTCCAACGTGCCGCCCGACAAAGTGACTGCACCGCTACCGAGAGCCTGCAAATGATCTGTTACGAGAGTACCCTCTTTAATAAGCGTACCGCCTGTAAAGCTATTACTGCCACTCAGCGTCACGGTGCCGCTGCCGGATTTAATGATTCCGGCGGAACCCGTCAATTTATTGGCAACGGAGCCGGAACTGAGTTCGGCCGCGCGAGTCAGCATGATGGCATCTCCCGTCAGGTTTCCGCCGGCCAACGCCAGAGTGCCGGAAAACGCAGAGGAACCATACAAAGCAGCATTGCCCTCCACCGAAACACGGTTTGTCACGGCTTTGTCAGCAAGATTGAGACTACCGCCATGCAACGCGACTGCACCGGTACCCAAGGCTGAAACGTGAGAAAGAACCAAACTGCCGCCATTCAGCACAGTTCCTCCCGTATATGAGTTGTTGCCGGAAAGTGTTAATTTGCCGGATTGGATGGTCAATGAGCAATTGCCTGTCAGCGTGGAGGAAACAGACATATTACCCGTACCGCACACATTTACAACAGATTTTACAATGGAACCACCGGAGATACTGCCTTTCCTGAGCTCAATACCACCGGCAGCCCCGGCGTTACCGGACAAAGTCAGCGCCCCCTCTACCGTTATTTTACCAAGCAAATTAGCGCCGTTACTCAAGGTTCCGTTCAGCGCAATAATGTCATTCGGAAGAACGGCACCATTGGCATTCAAAGAGCCACCGTTCAGCGTAACATCACCGGTACCAAGGGCATTGATGTTGGCAGTGGCAAGCAAACCCGCAGTAATAAGCGTTCCCCCGGTATAAGTGTTGGCAGTTTTAATGTACAAGACCCCGTCTCCCTGCTTGGTAAGCATCATGTCGCCGGATAAAGAACCGCTGCCAAGCCAAGTAAGAGTTGTACCCTTGCGGTTATTGACGCACACGGAAGCAGGAGTGAGAACGCCCTCCAGCGTCACCTCCTCACTTGCAGCATCAGCAAACAAGACGTTCACGCCATTCTTGTACTTATAAGTATGTTCTCCCTGAATCCAGTTTTCAGAGGTCGTGTTCCATTTGCCATCAGCCGATACATTGCCCCACACAGCATCCGTCAGGGCGGGAGGCAACAACGGATCATCCACTCGCAGCACCAAGATATAGTACACCTTACCGGCCTCTGTTCGTGTGGTAAAGTACAAATCAGACTCATCACTTTTACCTACGACTGACTCCGAGCAATCCCCGGAAACCGTTACTTTGGAGAATGCGCTGCGCACGTCCTTATCAAACTCCATCAGCACATACTCATCGCCGTTATTCACCTCATCAGACGCGTATTGCAAGGTAAGAGTACTGATACTGAAGGATTTTACACCCGCAAAGCTGATAACAGCCTGCTGCTCGTTGGCAACATCAAATGCGAGAGTCCAGTCCTGCCCCATGACCGTTGCGGCGGCAATATCATTACAACCACGGAATGTGGCAGCAGTGCTGGTGAGTCGGGCAGCATTCAGCGTACCGGATGCCATGGTAAGCACACTGCCGGTAGTAATCGTCCCCTCGGAAGACAATGTACCACCGTTAATGGTCGTGAACTTCGGAGCTACGGATTCCACTATCTCCAGCGTTCCCCCCTGCACTTCTACGCTACCGTTAAAGGAGCTCATGTCGCCTAGGAAACTTTGCACTCCGCTGCCCTTTTTCACCAAATTAAGGGAACCGTATACCGTGCCATTAAATTCAAAATCCGAATGGGCATTGATAGTCAGAGTATTCTCTTCTTCCGTGTAGAAAGAAGTGTATTCCTCCGACAAATCATTGCAATGGGCATCTTCGGATTCAAACCAAGTACCGCTGCTTAAATGGGTAGAAGAACCACCATTATCAGACAAACCGCCTATCGTTATATCCGAGGCAATATTCAATCCCACGCGGTTGCGGTTCTTGGCATCACTCACATTGTATTGCTCCATGTGCACATGGCCTTCCAAATCTGAGTCTGTTAAATTCAATAACGCCAAATTGAACGTTTCCGTCCAATAGGGACAGTTGGAATATGAATTTCTGACGGTTATATCACCGGTATAATCATCTGTACTCAGAACGTTAAATATGTTAATAGCAAACTGCCCCTTCCCATCAAACAGAACATTGCCCGCCCCGGTGAGTTTAGCGATTCTGACTTCAGCAGTAGGACCGACAGAGGGGTCTGTGTTGGCGAATGAGTTTACACATTGTGAGCGCAATACACTAGCTTCATTCACTATCAGGTTATTGACATCATAGCGATTCCATATCATAGAAGCACTATTACGCAAAACCAAAATACCTCCGTTTAATGTAAAAGTATCTGTGGATATGTAATAAGCGGTATCAGCATACTTAGGTAAGTAGTTAACGGATGAATAAATAGGACGATAGTAAATCGTCAATGTACCACCTACAGAAATATCATCGGCAAATGCATTATATGCGGGAAAATCTTCAGTACCTATCGACGCCGTTCCCTCAACATTGATAACGATAGATTTATCGCTTGATAAAACACGTTCATACACCTCCAGTGCGGAATAATATATTCCATTCATCCACGCCCTACGCGTGCCTATCATTTCACCATCGGAAAGCACCAGAGTCTGCTCCGCGCCCTCTGCAACCGTAAGCATGCCGTTACCGGTAACAGTCGCAGAGAATTCGCCTGTTCCGTTCAGCTCTAAATTTCCGTTGGTGTATACGTGGTAAGAGCCGGAAGACACGGTTCCGGTAAGTGACAGTGTGGTCAAGGGTGCGGAGGCCGAGGTATTACCCACATACACTTTTCCTGTTATGCCGGAGGAATCGACATCCAAGGAATAAACCACATCTTCAGAGCCGGATGCATTGGAAAAATACAGCTCAGCGGATTCCTCCATCGTGAGAGAGTCTCCTATAGCCCCTCCGTTTTTCGTGTGAAAATTAACCACGGCATTCTCGCCGAGGACAAGTGCTCCCTTCAGTGCAGCCAAGCCATTGATGGTATAGGAGTATGAACTATCGGCACTGTTATTGAACGTTAGCGTGGAATTACTAGCGGTATTCAAAGATGAGATTATTGCGCCTTTCTTAATGTCATAGGTAAGACTTGAGTTCTTACCGACGGAAACCGCGCAGGCTTCCTGCGCTACAGAGGTAGTCAACGATACACCTTCTCGCAGCGTCAATGGGACTTTGCCGGAAATGATAGCGGAATCCGATGAGGGAGTAAAAACGTATATTCCGCTGTCAATGGTTATGGATTGCGGCTTCACCTCCCCGGAAACCGTAACTGTATGGCTTCCGCTTCCCGTGAATATAACATTTGTCTGCTGCGTATTTTGAGAACTTCCCTGCCACACATTCGCTGCCCAAGTTCCACTTGTCGCAGACCATGACAAATCGGCTGCGCCGGCCTGCCATGTCCCGCTTATTCCACACAGCGTTCCCATACATGCCAATACAGCCATGCGCAATGCTTTATGTAATCGCAATCTCATAGGAATCACAATAACATATCCCCCCCGGAAGTCAAGAACGAAAAGCGTAATAGTTTTCGCCGGAACCCGATGATATTGGGACTTCAAGAAGCAAAGTCTGCCAAAAAAGCGCCCCCGAAGGGGCGCCGAATTTGATATCTTGTAGCGATTACCACAAGCAAACGCAAGACAGAACTGCTGTTTTTGTTTAAAATCTCTTTGTCTTTGAGGCCTCTATTTGCACCGCTCGCCGACTGCCGATTTATCGAGCTGTTTAAATCGACCGAAATGCCCTACGGCCCAAACACAGGCAAGCACCTTTCACTTCTTCTTTCTTTTTTTGCGTTTTGAAGATGTTTTCTTCTTTTTCTGTGATGAAGCGTCGGTTTCTTCTTGCTCATCATTCTTTTGTGCCAGACGCCCCGTCCCTTCAACATTCGGCAGTGGTACCACATCACTTAAACGACATTCCCCTGCCTTCGAAAAAGGCTGGGAACGACTCTGTTTCACATAATCATGATTGTGAATGACATCCACATACGTACGCGTTTTTTTATGGATTAAATAAAGAGCTCGTGTTAACTGGGTTTTGTTTTTTGAAAGACCGGTTAAATCCACACCTCGTTCGCGACACAGTGTTTCTAAACCCTTCAGCATCCTTGTAAAATTCTTTCTAGCCGGCCCAAGTTGTTTTAATCGGCCATATAATCCCGTATCAATCTTAGTAGGGTCAGCCTGATTCCAATAATCGATGGTAAATGTACCCGTTATTGCATCACCCAAACGGGTAACCTCTGAAACATAAATTGCGGCTTGCGCATGGCTTAAACAATTGGTAGAAGGCTCCAATAGGAAGCCTTCCTCCGGTATAATATCTTTATAGGAATAAAGAGGGCGCCCCAACACTCGTGCAATCGCGCGCTGCTGCGCCGATTCATCGCGTGCGGGCAAACGATCAAATGTTATATCAAAAAGCAATATTTTAGACGGTATAAATTTGCCGACCAATTGATTACGGTATTGGTATAATTAAAAATCAGAAACCAAATTCCGTCATATAACGAAATTGTGATTGCATAACCCGCTTATTTGCAGTACAATAAATAAGCTAAAACACGTACTTGCATATCTTTTTGCTTGACTTGAGCTTATATTACAGCTCAATTATTGCTTCTAAATCCAGTTTCAAGAGTTTCTCCCAATGCAAAATCAATTGAGGGGGCATCTCCTCTTTAGACGCCCCAATAGGCCGTCCAAACTCCAAATCCCCGGTTTGA
>CAJGCY010000117.1 GCA_904501955.1 uncultured Akkermansia sp.
GGGACGGTCGATTTGTCTATTTCTTCAGACATGGTTTTGTTGTGTTTTATGGTTAAGAAGAGGGCTGAGTGCGCGCTCTTCGTATATCAACACTCACGCAAATCGGAGTTTTCTCAAAAAAGTTGATTTTTTTCAGAAAAAGCGAGGATACCCCTTTGCAAGGAATAGACCTGAAAGGGCGGTACGAAGGAATGAGTAAGCGGTGGTGCATAGCTGAAATGAAGAAGTATAAATTGATGTTCAGCGCACAGTCTATCGCCAAGACGGAAAAACTTCAACAACTATGCAACCGCGCACGCACTTTTAGTAATATGTAAAAGGTGTGCCCCTGCCCCGGTACAGCAAAAGAGCGGAGTCTCGGGGATGAGACTCCGCCCGAAGTGGGGGAAGATGTAGGGGGGAGAAGGCTTATTTGCTCACGGCGACGGGGACGGGAGCGGGCTCTTCCTCCAAGCCGTTTTTGAAGCGCTCGAAGACACCGCGGGGGTCATCCGGGGTTTGGCGAAGGGCATCGAAGATGCGGTCGCGCATGTCGAGAGCAGCCTGGAAAGCGGCCTCTTCACTACCGTACTGCCGGTCGGAGAAGTACTTGGTGAACTGGTTCCACTTGCGGCAGATGCTCAGACGCCATCCTTGGAAGGAGGTGGTCTCGTACGTGTATCGGGTTATGTTGCGTTGTGTCATAGTAACTGGTGCCGGAAGGTGTAGTTGGGCTCCCGAGCAGCGGTATGATGCCAGATATAGTCGTTTGCGGCAATCTAATTTTCAAATTGTTATGGAGAATACAGGTGTTATTTCCCGTGGTAATCGAACTCAATACTCAGGGAGAGCAGGCGGAAGTCCACCGCGCCATCCACATAAAGGGAAAAACCCTGCCCCACGCGTGGTACCGTGAGCAAGGGCACGCGCACAGAGGAGTTGTGCGGCGCGGGTAAAGTGAGGCGCGCGGCATCATACCACTCCCAGCGGGGTTCCGTGGCGGTGCGGTAGTAAAAGGAGGGGGCTGCACCCAGCAAGCGCAGGCGCACGCGCCCCTCTTGGCGAATGGAGTTGAAGGAGCGCTCCGACTCATGCGGCATGGTGTGCAGCTCTGAGCGGTAGGGAATGCCGATGCAGTAGGAGCCCCCGGCGGCTGTGGCGCCGAGGGAGAATGAGCCATCCTCCGCGAGCTGCACGGTGCAAGCCTGCTCCGGGGCTTGCAGGGGGTACGCCAGGGCACACTCCCCGGCCAAATGAGGCGCAGTAGCGGAGCCATCTTCCGCCATGGTGAGCTGCACATGAGCATCCACAAAGGGGGCGGAGGCGGTAAGGCGCTCTACCGCGATAAGCCCGCTTGCGGTGTGGCGTACCACGAGCCACAGCTCATCCATGCGGGAGGAGAGTGAGGGTAACACGGCGAGGTGCAGCACCTCACGCCCCGGGAAGCTCATGCGCTGCCAGGCGGTGACGCGCTGCTCCGGGTTCGTGGTCAGCACAGCGACGCTGTGGTCGCGCATGAGTACCCACACACGCGCCCCGGCCCCACGCTGCACCACCCACTCCGCCACACCGGGCTCGAATAGGTGCGCAGCGAGCAAGCCGGTGTCGGTGGAGGTGAAGCCATCCGCCTCCAGCTTGTAGGAGATTTCGCGCAAGCTGTTACCGCCGCGCTGCACATAGAAAACGGTGTTCTCCACGGCGGTGGCGGGCATATTTTCACTACCGACGGAGGATTGCAGGCGGAAAGTGGCATTGGTAGCAGCTACGGCAGAGCCGTCCGGCGTGTCCAGCACCCACTCACTCGCAGAGGTGCCCACCAGCAGGTTGCGCGAGGGGCAAATCCAGCAGATGCGGCTCTGGTTATCCGTAGCGAGGGTGAGGTGAAGGGCGGCATCCGCCTCGGAAGCCACGCGGAAGTTGCGGAAATCGCCCACGGCGCTGGCAAAAAGTGTAGTGGGCAGCCCCGGCACACCGCCGTACCACATGCGCCCTTGGTGCAAGCCGGAAAAAGCGGGGTAACCATTGCGCGCACCGAAGGCGCCGAAGCTCCATTGGCGCGTTTCAAAAGAAGGGCAAGGCTCCAGATACTCCGAGCACACCTCCGCCCGAGCCTCATGCTCACCATACACGAACACGGGCCTGAATTTGTACTCACGCGTGCCACCCAGCGCGCGGAAGTAGATGTGCGCGCTCAGCGAATCAGACGAGGCGGCGCGGCACACCAGCACCATGCGGCAGGGCTCCGGCTCAACCCCGGAGATAGCCCAGTTCTGACGCTCGGCGTAGGAGGTTTGGTCGATACTGCGGATGCGCGTCCACTGCCAAGCGAGCGGGTCGGGGTCCGTAGAGCGGGAATCATAGCTGCGCCAGAGCTCCCACACGGCGTTCCACTCGCCATCCGTACGCAGCTCCCACTCGGAGGCGACCTCGTAAGGCATGCCGGAATCATCCGTGCGCATGACACCGGGCAAGAAGAAGTTGGGGTATTGTGCGGGGGAGGTGCTGCCATTGAAGTAGTCCGGCGTATAGGTGCGGAATACGGTGTAAAAGTAGTAGAGCTTGGCGGCGGCATCATACTCACGGCAAATGGTGCCTGCCACCACGGGCTGGGTGGCGAGGTCCGGGGTGTCCACCGCGGTGAAGGAGAAACCCTTGTTCATAAAATAGGTGCGGGAGGGCACGGTGACATCCGCCAGCACATATTCCGAGCGCAGCATGGCGGTGGAGAATGCCGGGGCGCCCTCCTCCGTCAGCAAGCGTACGTGGGTGCCTCCCTGCTCCGGCAACACGCGCAGGGTGGTAGCGGCAGGCAGGTAGCTCTCACGCGGAACGGGGTGAAAGCTGAGCTCCTCGCAGCGCCAATCGGTATCCGCATAGCGGCTGAGCACATGCGGTGCGCGCTGCGGGCATGTGGCATACACCACATCATTCACCTGGGTGAAGCGCAGGGCGAGCAGCTCCGCATCCTTCTTCCACGGGGTGCGCAGGGTGTAGGGCTCACCAGCGGGCGTGCAGAGCAAAGCGCCCTCACGGTATACGCGCATACCACCGGGGTAGAACTCCAGCATGAGCGCATCATCCTCCGAAAAGCAGAAGGGCACCAAGCGTACCGCCGTGGAGTTTTGGGCGGCTGCAGTGCTCACGTGCTGCGTACCGCAGCGGCGCCGCACGCCGCCGTAGGGTTGCACCTCAAAATTGCTCAGCAAGGCAGCGCCGCGTGCATAGGCCTGCAAATCGAAGCGCGAGGAAAGCCACGGGGTGAGCTCGCCCGCGGTGAATCCGGTTATGTAGGTGTATTCTTGCATCACCCCCTTTCATAGCACAGAAATGGGGTAAATGCAGCACATTTTCACCCGCGCACGCACTTTCAGCACGCCGCGCACGCACTTATTGCTTGGCGGGCGCTTTGGTGCAGAAGTAAAGTTTGTAGTTGATGATGCGCAACTCACCGTCCTCGCGAGTGTACAAGCCGGGGAACTGGCTCATCACGATGTAGAGCCCGCCTTCCGGCGTAGCCAGGCGGGAAGAATAGCCACAACTGAACTCGGGGTACACTGCCTTTATGTAGTCGAATACAAGGTCCTTTTGCGCGGAGTCTGCATCCTCATCATCCGTGCCGGCAGTATGTTCCGCAAAGGGGCGCAAGATGATGGCGCTTGCCTCGTCATGCCCATCACCACCGCCGTAGGTGTCCGCATGCTCCTGCATGAACGCACGGTGGCGCTCCGCAGCAGCTGCGCGCAGCTTGGCGCAGGCCTCCAGCATGCGGGGGGATTCCTCATCATTCGTCATGTTCGTGGCGGTCATCATCATGTAATCCGCCGCTTGCTCATCCAAATAGCAAGGCAAATTGGGGGACTGAATGAGCAGCACGTGCATGAGCGGCTCACTCACCCACACCAGCGCCACAAAATCCTCACGCTCGCACAGCTTGCGCAGCTCACGGTGGGCGGCACGCCAGTCTTTGAGCATCTCATCCGTGGGAACGGTGTCCTCCGGGATGGCATTCATGCACGCATCATACCGCGCTACCACGGCAGCAAGCTCCGGGTGCAGCGCCTGGGCCTCCTCCGCCGTCTTGATGCCGCTGAGCAACCGGTGCAGCGCGCGCAGCTCCACCGTAGAGGCGTCAAAATGCGCCTGTATGGTCGTTTGCGCCTCTGTGGGCGCAGTTACAGCAGCAGGTGTGACCGGGGCGGTTTCTTGCGCGCACAGAGGGCTCAGCGCAAGGAGGGGCAAGAGTGGCAGGTGCTTCATACACCCTCAGTGTACCAAAGCCCCCTGCCCGACGCAAGGAAATTTTTCCGCACAAGGGAGCTAATGGAGTTGATAAACGGGGGCAGCCTATACAAAGAAACCGACCCGGCTGCTGAGTGGGAGCAACCGGGTCGATGATTCAACAAATACCTAAGGGTATCAGAGCACCTCGGGGGCGAGGGACACGATCTTCATGAAGCCTTTTTCACGAAGCTCGCGAGCCACGGGCCCGAAGATACGGGTGCCCTTCGGGTTGTTGTCCTTATCGATGACAACCACAGCGTTGGAGTCGAAGCGGAGCACGGAGCCGTCGTCACGACGAATCGGAGCGGCGGTGCGCACCACAACAGCCTTCACCACAGTACCCTTCTTCACAGAAGCGGTGGGGATAGACTCGCGGATGTGGCAGGTGATGATATCACCGATGTGAGCCTGATCGGTACCGGACTTGCCGATAACGCCGATCATCTTGGCGGTGCGGGCGCCGGTGTTGTCGGCGACCTGTACGAGGGATTCCATCTGGAGCATGGTAAGTAATGTCCTTTCCGGTTTAGTGTTTGATGATTTCCACGAGCTCCCAGCGCTTCATCTTGGAAAGCGGGCGGGTCTCACGAATACGCACGGTGTCACCCACGTTGGCAGACTCCTGCTCGTCATGAGCATAGAACTTCTTGCTCTTCTTGACGATCTTCTTGAACTGCGGATGGGGAACGCGGGCAACATACTCCACAACGATGGTCTTGTTCATCTTGGTGGAGACAACAACGCCGACGCGGGTCTTACGAAGGCCCTGGGGCTTGGTCGTAGTAGTTTCTTCGCTCATTTTTAAGTCCTATGGGTTCGTTATTAGTTCTGCTCGGCATTGGCGCCCTCGCCCTGAACAGTCAGGGCGCAGGCGAGCTCCTTACGCACGATGCGAATGCGCTGGTTGTTTTCCAGCTGACCGGTACCCTGCTGGAGACGCAGGTTGAAGTACTCCTCGCGCAGACCACGGATGTGAGCGGCGAGTTCCTTAGCGGGCATACCGCGGAAGTCTTTAGCTTTCTTGACAGGCATAATATCTGTAATGTTAGGAGTTTGTTACGGTTTAGGCCTGGGGTGCAACACCCTGGCGATAGACGAAACGCGTGCGGATACCGAGCTTGTTGGAAGCAAGGCGGAGAGCCTCACGTGCAGCGGACTCAGTCACGCCACCAACCTCGAACATGATGTTGCCGGGGCGGCATACAGCTACCCAACCCTCAACAGCACCTTTACCCTTACCCATACGGGTATCCGGCGGACGCTTGGTGAAGGACTTCTGCGGGAAGATGCGGATGTATACACGACCGCGACGGCGCAGGTAACGGTTGATGGCCACACGGCAGGCCTCGATCTGATTGTTGGTTACCCAGCCGCGGGTGAGAACCTGCAGGCCGAAGTCACCGAAGGCAACGTAATCACCGCTCGTTGCATTGCCACCGCGATTACCGCGGTGCATCTTGCGGTGGTTGTCCTTCACTCGTTTAGGCATTAAAGGCATATCTTAATCTCCTGTAATCGTTAAAGGTTCGTAGAATAGAGTTATGCGTCACGACGGTCACCGCGGTCGCGGCGCGGACGGGAGGGACGGTTCGGGCGGCCGGAGGGAGCGGAGCCGGCAACTTCCGGGCGCTTGTTGATCCAGCACTTGATACCGATGATACCATAGAGGGTGCGAGCCTCAGCGAAACCGTAGTCGATGGGGGCGCGGAGTGTCTGCAACGGCACTTTACCCTCACGATACTGCTCAGCACGGGCGATGTCAGCACCGCCGAGACGGCCGGCGCAACGTACGCGGATACCCTCAGCACCGAAGTCCATGGCAACCTGCACGGCACGCTTCATGGCGCGACGGAAGGAAACACGGCGCTCCAGCTGGGTAGCGATGTTCTCAGCAACGAGCTGAGCGTCGAGCTCCGGCTGGCGGATCTCCATGATGTCGAGCTTAACCTGAGCGCCACCGCAAAGCTTGGAGAGGGCGGCGGTCATGTCCTCGATGTTCTTACCCTTGGGCCCGATAACGAGACCGGGACGAGCGGTAGCGATGGTCACGCGAACGCTGTTCCAAGCGCGCTCGATGGTGATGCGGGAGATAGCGGGGGTAGAGCCCTTGAGGTCGCTGTTGAGCTTAGCGGTGAAGTCCTTGATGAACTTACGGATCTTGAGGTCTTCGTGGAGCTTCGTGGCATAGTCCTTGCCCGTAGCATACCACTTAGAGCGCCAGTCTTTAGTAACGGCAAGACGGAAACCGATAGGATTTACTTTCTGACCCATAGTGTTATGTGTGCTTGTTAGTGGTTATGCCTCGGTGGGGGCGAGGATTACAGTGATGTGAGAGGTGCGCTTGCGGATCATGTTAGCGGAACCGCGGGCACGGGCCATCGTACGGCGGAAGGTCGGACCTTCGTCAACCATCACGCTCTTGAGCACGAGCTCATCAGCGGAAAGGCCATTGTTGTTCTCGGCATTAGCGACGGCAGCCTTCAGAGTCTTGTTGAGGAGGTAGGCGCCCTTCTTCGGAGTGTAGCTGAGCACGTCCGTTGCCTGGGAGACAGACATCCCCTGAACGGCGGCTGCTACGTCGCGCATCTTCTTCGCAGAGATGCGAGCGTTCTTGTATACTGATTTAACTTCCATTGTAATGGTATTTGTTGAAGATTTAATCGTTTGTTGTGACGGATACACGGTCACCGACTTCTACGGAAAGCGCAGCATTCACGTGCTTTTGCACCAGCAGGCCTGCAACTTTCTTTCGCACGTCAGTCACAATCGCACGGGCAATCACTTGGTCACCGCGGGTTATCTTCATGGGCATGCCCACTTGGATATCCGCCTCTCGGCCGGCGTTGATGACGATGAGACCGCTCTCTGAGTCGATGCTCAGAATGGTGGCTTCATGCATGGAACCGGTGAGCTCATCCTGCTGTGCTTGGCGCAGCCCGAGGGCTACATCCAACTCACGCAGGGCGGCATCCAGCCCTTGCTTGGCCACAGCGTCCTCTACCAGAGCGCCACGAGTGTAAGACTCGATAGCGGCGGCGAGGTTGAGGGCTGCTTGTCGAAGTTGTTCAGTCTCGGCATTGGCTGCTTCTAACTGAGCAATGGTTTCGATGAGCTTCTCCTCACTGTCACCTAACGCGGTGCCACCGAGAGCCTCCAATCTGGCGCGTATTTCGCGCAGCTGTCGGCGTGCTTCATCCGCATCAGCCCTGGAGAGGGCGTAGGCTTCACGAAGCATGGCAACCTGGCGTTCGAGTTGTGCGATTTTGTGCTCCGCCCCACTGCCGGCCTCATCCGCACTTGCGAGCATCATGCTGCCGGAAGCAGCGAGAAGCAAGCATGTAAACGGAAGAAGCTTGGGCATGTGGTTCAGTGCGGGTTAATATTACTTCTTGCCGATACCGCCGTGCGCCTTGAAGATGCGCGTCGGGGCAAACTCACCGAGCTTGTGGCCCACCATGTTCTCTGTGACGTACACAGTGGTAAAGCTCTTACCGTTGTGTACCTCGAACGTGAGACCGACAAAGTCCGGAATCACCATGGAGGCGCGGCTCCAGGTCTTGATCGGCTTACGACTCCCGTTCTGAATCTGGGCGTCAACCTTGTCGAGAAGAGGCTGGCTTACGAAGGGTCCTTTTTTGAGGGAACGTCCCATTGTTGTTAGTGAAGTTGAAGGTTAAAATTACTTGGACTTGCGGCGCTGTACGATGAAGGCATCGCTGGGCTTGCGGAGACGGCGAGTCTTCTGGCCCTTGACATGACCCCAGGGGGACTTCAGGTGCTGACGACCACCACCGGACTTGGACTTACCCTCACCACCACCGTTGGGGTGATCGACGGGGTTCATACACATACCACGAACC
>CAJGCY010000118.1 GCA_904501955.1 uncultured Akkermansia sp.
AGGGTTATGCCACCCGCATACCGTTTCGGCAAGCCTCAACGGTTCGCGGGTTCGGATTTGTTTTTTTACCCATTTCCTAGGGCTTACGCCCTAGGCTAAGTTAGGTCACCCGCTGACGCGGGTTCAGAATTCCGCTCGCTTTCGCTCGCAAAATTTCCCCACCATCTCACCCCTTCAACTTCCGATTTATATGGCAGTTTGCACCTATGAGACCGAATCCAAAATAATCCGCAGATTTCTCAGCGTTTGCCGAGTTTGCGGGCGAGCGCCCATGTAAACGGGCAGAGTGTACGCAGTGCCCACGGAATTTTGCGCCACCAAGCGCCTTTTATATGCGCATCGGCTATGCGTTCCTTCCAGCTTTTCTCCCAAAATAATGCCTGTCGCTCGCGCTCTGTCAAATAGGTGCGGAAAAATTCTAATACCGACACGCAATCTGGGTGGGTTACGGTGTATTGCTCAATTTCCGCTAGAATGGATGAGTGGCAGGGCATGCATCGTTTATAATAGTTGCGGCTCTCTGCGTCCGCTCGCATATATCCCCTCAGACTTGTATTGGAAATAGCGATGGAGGAGATGTTGTTTTCATGTCTTCTGTAATAAAGAAAACAGGCATTGCGGATAATGACAAAATCTCCCAGCAGGAGAGAACGAGCCCCGAAAAAGGTGTCATCCATAATGCCGCAATCAGAAGGGATGGGGGGGAATGCCGTAAACACACGACGAGACATGGTCATGGCCCCTCCCCACCACGACATAGCTCTCATAGGGGCGTTCGCGGCGTTATTTTCCTGTCTGTTAGTTACGAGGTACTCTAACTCGTTAAGCTGAGGGTTGGTGATAGGCTTGGCTTCACCTTCAAAAAGATGCAATTGTCCGGAGATGGCAACAGCCTCAGGAAATTTCCTGATGGCATGCACGGTCAACTTCAGTCGCTCCGGGTGGACGATGTCATCTCCGTCCACTCGCATAATCCAATCACCGGAGGAGAGAGAGACCGCGGTATTCATATTGACCGCAACTCGACCGTTTGTCGGGCACTTGTGGCATATAATGCGGTGCGGTCCCTTGTAATGTGCAGTTGCTTGGCAAATGATGTCAAAGGTATCATCGGTTGAGCAATCGTCGCAGAAGATGTATTCTAACCGCCCCTCATATTGCAGGCATAGCACAGACTCTATGCAGTCTCTGATGTAGGCTGCTTGATTATAGCTGAGCACTACAATGCTGATGAACGGCAGCTCTTTATTGACCTCCGCCATATTGCTTATCTCAACCACGCGAGGAATTCTTTGTTGCCTTCCATGCCTTTGATGGGGGAATCTGCTACGCCCATCCATTCTCGGTGCAACTCGTTGGTAACGAAGTCGTGAATCTTGTCGACAGCGCGTTGGTGAAGAACCGGGTCGCGGACGATGCCACCGGGGCCTATGTCCTCCGGTTGTAATTCAAATTGAGGCTTGATGAGCACCAGCATGTCGCCACCTTCTTCCAAGCAGTCGTAGGCTGCCGGTAGAATCTTGGTCAAGGAAATAAAAGAAACATCGCTCACAATGAGCTGCACCTTTTCACCCAAATCCGCCGGAGTCATGTAGCGGGCGTTGAATTGCTCCTTCACCACCACTCGGGGATCTGTGCGGAGCTTCCAAACAAGCTGATTGGTGCCTACATCCACCGCGTGCACGCGGATTGCCCCGTTTTGCAACAGGCAATCCGTAAAACCACCGGTGGAGGAACCTATGTCCAGGCAAATTTTGCCCTCAGCTTTTACCGGAAATGCTTGGAGAGCACCTTCCAGCTTTAATCCGCCGCGGCTCACGTATTTGGGCTTGTTTTTAACGACAATGGGCAGTGAGTCATCTACTTTTGTACCGGGTTTGGTGACGGCTTGACCTTTCACCGTCACCTCACCGGCAATAATGAGTCTCTGAGCCTGCTCGCGCGAGTCGCACAGGCCCAGAGATACTACCAAAACATCAAGTCTTTGTTTTGCCATGGAATCAGCGGCGGCGTTTGAGGGCGCGGTTCTGACCGGGCATCACCGGGTGTTTCTTTCTATCTTCCTGCGACATGACGGGGAGGGAAACACCAACGGCTCGCTGGCTCGGCGTTGCGGTGCGCGTGGTTGTTTGTGGCTTAGGAGCCACTGTTGTGGTGGTCATGGTCGGCTGCACCTGGGCGGAGCGGCCTCTTCTCTTCCTCACGACAACAACGGGCTGCTGCTGTGCCGGTTTGGCGGGTTGCGCTGCGGGCTTCGGTTGAGCAACGGGCTTCGGTTGTGCAGCGGGTGTGGTGGTCGTCAGCTCAGGTTGCACCTGTGAGGAGCGGGAGCGTTTCTTTCTGACAACAACCGTGGGCTGGGGCTTCGGCGCTTCCGGCTTGGCTGCCGGCTGGGGCTTGGGCGCAGGTTCCGTGAAGGTCGGCTGCACCTGGGCACGACGGGAGCTGACTGGCTTGCGTATGGAGGTGGGGCTGCCGAACTCAGGCTGCACCTGACTGCTGGGGGCGTTTCTCACCGCCGGTTGGTTGCGGCGGACGATGTTCGGAGCTTCCCAATCCTCGTAAGGGGAGGAGCATGAGCTCAGTGCTGCTGCGAGGATTACGCCGGAGAGGGTAATAAGTTTGTTTTTCATGGTGTATAAGTGTTTATTTTGTGAAAAGTTCTGCTGCGAATGTCAGGAAGGTGTATCCGCTGAAAATCACCGTCACGATGCTCATCATGATGAACACTTGGTCTTTCGCCGCCGGTAAAGCCTTGTCTTCCTTGTGCCCGGGGCGGAGGCTGATGATGTAGATTGCCGCGAATGCCACCCACATGATGGCATAGAGGTTCTGCCATGCGGGTTCCGCTAAGATGCTGCTGATGCCGGCTTTCTCCAGATAATACACGGCAAAAGGCAAGATGCTGAGGATGGCGAACTCCGGTCGGGCTTTGCCGGTGCTGTACAGTCGCATCCACACAATTCCCCAAGTCAGGAGAATCAGCGGTGTGATGACCGATGCCAGCGCCCACCCCGTGCCCAACAGACCGCTAAGCAGCGGTCCGCAGCTAAGCAATACCAAGAGAGGAACGCTCAGGTATATGTATTTGAGCCTGCTCATGTTCAGCCCAGCCAGTTCCAAGTGATGGGCACCTCAATGTCAGGGTGCAAGCTCAGCATTGCCGGGCTCCCGAGTACGCAATCTTTCAGCGCTTCTTTATGCGGATTATCTGCGGGCAGGGGCAGGGAGATAACCGTCTCGATGCGGGCAATGCGGCGCGGTGAGGCATTCATCGTTTTGCTGACCTCAATGGTGCCACCCGTCAGGTTGAGTCCTTCTTTCTCTGCATAAATGCCCATAATGGTAGCCATGCATGCTGCTGTGGCGGAGCACATCAGGTCAGTGGGTGAGAAAGATTCTCCTTTGCCGTGATTGTCCACCGGTGCGTCTGAACACACGGTTGCACCACTCGGACCATGCTGCAACTCGCAGTGCAGCCCTCCCTGATATGTAATATTGCATTTTACCATGTGGTTATTCTACACTTCTGTTTCGTTACCGTCAAGGTGGAAAAGAACTCGGGCGGATTTTTTTTGCTGGAAATATGAAAATGAATGTGGTAAAATCGTCGCGCTATGTTATCTGACCGAACAAAACACGGTATAGAACGTGCGCCGCACCGCAGTTTGATGCGTGCCACGGGTATGAGCGATGAGGACATTCGTAAGCCTTTCATCGCCATTTGCAATTCGTTTAATGAGGTGATTCCCGGCCATGTGCACCTGAATAAGGTGGCAGAGCTCATTAAGGATGAAGTACGTAAAGCCGGTGGTACGCCTATCGAGTTCAACCTCATCGGCGTGTGTGATGGCATTGCCATGGCTCACCATGGCATGAAGTTTTCTCTGGCAAGCCGCGAGCTGATTGCTGACAGCGTGGAGACCATGCTCAGCGCTCACGCGTTTGATGCCTGCATCTGCATCCCCAATTGCGACAAGATTGTGCCCGGGATGGTGATGGGTGCTTTGCGTTGCAATATCCCCACTATTTTCTGCTCCGGCGGTCCCATGGCCGTGGGTAAGGGGCGCAATGGTGAAGATTTGGACCTCAACAGCGTGTTCGAGGCCGTGGCTGCTTGCACCGCTGGAAAAATTACCGAGGAAGAGCTGCACTTTGTGGAGTGCAACGCCTGCCCAGGCGCCGGTTCTTGCTCCGGTATGTTCACTGCGAACTCCATGAACTGCCTGTGCGAGGTGCTGGGCTTGGCGCTTCCCGGTAATGGTACCTTGTTGGCTCTGTCTGAAGAGCGTAAGGAGCTGTGGCGCGCTGCTGCCCGCCGTGCGGTCGAGATGGCGCTGCAGGGTGGACCGCTGCCGCGTGATTTGATTACAGAGGCTTCCATCGACAACGTCTTCGCCTGTGATATGGCCATGGGTGGCTCCTCCAACACGGTTCTGCACACACTTGCTTTTGCTGCGGAGGCCGGTTTGGACTACGACCTGCGCCGCATCGATGAGATTTCCCGCCGTACCCCGAACATCTGCAAGGTTGCGCCCAGCTCTCGCTTCCACATGCATGATGTGCTGCGCGCCGGCGGCATCATGACCATTTTGGCTGAGATTAACAAGATCCCCGGTGCTCTGCATACGGACCTTCCCACCGTCAGCGGTAAAACGCTCGGTCAGCAGATGGAGGGCCTCTCCACGCAGGACCCCGTCGTGATTCGTACGGTAGACAATGCCTACTCCAAGGATGGCGGCTTGGCCGTGCTCTTCGGTAATTTGGCAGAGCAGGGCTCCATCGTGAAAAAAGCCGGTGTGCTGCCGGAGATGTTGGTGCACCGCGGTCCGGCCGTTATTTTCGAGAGCCAAGAAGATGCCTGTGCCGGCATCTTGGCTGACAAAGTGAAACCCGGTGATGTTGTGGTGATTCGCAACGAGGGACCGAAGGGTGGCCCCGGCATGCAGGAGATGCTTGCCCCCACCAGCTACATCATGGGTAAGGGCTTGGGTAACTGCGTAGCCCTCATCACGGATGGTCGTTTCTCCGGTGCTACGCACGGTGCCTGCATCGGTCACGTTTCTCCGGAAGCTGCTGAGGGTGGCCTCATCGGTCTTCTGAAGGATGGGGATATCATTTCCATTGATATCCCCAACCGCACCCTCACCGCTGAGCTCAGCGAGGAGGAAATCGCCGCGCGCCGCGCCGACTGGCAACCCACCATGCAGGAGGTCGCCGGTAAATGGCTCAAGCGTTACCGCAAACTCGCTACCAACGCCAGCAGGGGCGCCGTCCTCTCCTGAGCTTTCTCTTCCAACAAACAACCACACTCACTAATCCAATAATGAGCGCTGAAAAACAAAACCCCATAGCCAAGTACTTCTCGGAGTTCAAGGTGCTGCGTGATTGCAGCAAAGAATTCTGGTACACGAACTTCATCCAGTTCTTCGATGGCCTGTCGTACTTTACGCTGATCATCGTGTTCACACTGTTCTTGAAGGACTATTGCGGCTTCAATGATGCCGACGCCCCCTACTGGGTGGGTATGTACACCCTGTTCCTGTCCATGTTTGTTTTTGCCGTGGGCACCATCTGTGACATCATCGGTCTGAAGAAAACCTACCTCATCGGTTTCGCCTTGCTCATCGGCGGGCGTCTGATTATGGGTCTCGGTTCAGACTTCGGTATGCATGTTTGTGGTCTGTCTCAGGACAACTCCAAGTTCTTCGTGATTGCCGGTATTGCCATTCTTTCCTTCGGTACGGCATTCATGAGCCCCTGTATCTCCACATCCATTCGCCGTTTCACCACGCTGCGTGCTCGTCCCACCGGGTTCAACTTCTACTACCTGTTCATGAATATCGGCGCATTCCTTGCCGGTATCGCCATTGTGGACCCGCTGCGTGAGGCTTTCGGCCCCATCAACAGCTTGTGGTGGGTGGTGAACATCGGTACCGCTTGCAACGTGATTGCCTTCATCTTCACCCGTCTGATTGATGAAGATAACTACGCCGTGCCGGAGGAGCGCATCGCTAAGAATGAGGCAGCCAAGCGTCGCCCGCTTCAGCTCATCATGGAGGTGGCAAAGGAGCGCCCCTTCCAGAAGCTCATTGTATTCTTGGTGCTCACCCTCGGTGTGCGTTTGGTATTCACCCTGCAGTTCTTGGTGATGCCGCAGTATTACACCCGCGCCATCGGTGATGACTTCTCCCTCGGTCTGGTGAACTCCTTCAACCCCTTCATCATTATCGCGGGCTTGATTCTCATCATCCCGATTCTCAACCGTTTCTCCACGGTGAAGTTGATGATTTCAGGTATGACCATCTCCGCCTTCTCCATGGTGTTGCTGGCTATCCCGCCGGAGTGGTACTTCATCATCCCCGGTATTGAGACCATCGGCCAGGCATACTTCTTCGCCATCGTTGCGCAGATTATCGTGTTCGCCTCCGGTGAGTTGCTGTTCAGCCCGCGTTTCTCTGAGTACGTGGCTCGCGTGGCTCCCAAGGACAAGGTTGCATCCTACATGTCTCTGTCCGCTCTGCCCATGTTCATTGCCAAGCCCATCAACGGCGTGGTCGGCGGTCTCTTGGTCTCCTACTACTGCTATGACGGTATCGCCGCCAAGATGGACACCGGTCACATCGATTTCTGGAACTCCCCCGAGTTCATGTGGACCATCTACATGATCATGGCTTTCATCTCCCCCATCGCCATTATCCTTACGAAGGACAGCTTCGTGTCCGATAAGCCTGAGGAGGATGCTGAGGAGAAGCCCGAAAACGCCGCCGCATCTGACGCCTCTGAGGACGAGGCTGCCGCTCAGAATGCCTGATTATCTCCCTAACACATCTAACTGTTTCATTTTACACTATCATGGCTAAAAAGAAATACCAGAAGTCTGAGCAGGAGGTAAATCAGAATGCCGCCACAGCCCCCGCTGAGGAGCAGCTCGCTACCCCCGTCGCCGAGACGGAGTCCGCTACTGCTGCCCCCGAGGCGGAAGCTCAGGAAGTCAAGACACAGTGGGGTCCCATTGTAAAGGATTTCTGCATTCTGCTCGTTATCATGGGCATCCTAGGTTACGCCTGTAACCTGCTCAAGGATGCGTTCGCTCACAAGTCCCCCACCGACTCTCTCGTTTCCCTTATCCGTAAGGGCGACCTCAAGGAGGTGAACGGTGAGGAGGTTGATGAGCCCTTCCTCAAGGAGCTCAAGGACGGTAAGCAAAAGGCTGCCGACTTCGTGAACGTGCGTGATGCCAACCAGCGTACCCCGCTGATGTGGGCTGCTTACGCCAACTTCAACAATCCCGTGAAGGCTGAAGAGGTGGATACCAACCGCCTTTACTACATTGATGCTCTCTTTGAGAACAAGGCGGATATACAGGCGAAGGATGAGGATGGCTTCACAGCTTTGCACTGGGCTGCTTGGAGTGGTATGCGCTTCACCTCCTACAAGCTCATCAAAAAGGGCTTGGATATTAACCAACCTGAGAACAATGGCTATACGCCGCTGATGCTTGCTGCCATGCGCGGTAATGATAAGGTGGTGGATCTCCTGCTCAAGATGGGTGCCAATCCCGCCCTTAAGAATACCAAGGGCGAGACAGCTGCGGACTTGGTCAAGGCTGCTGAGGTAGCGTACTCCAAGCGCGATTCTTTTGTGTATGGTCCCGTGTTCTCCAAGGAGCGTGAGGAAGCGTACCAGCGTACGGTTAAGCTCCTTTCTAAGGCGAACGCCGCCATCTCCGATGAGGAGCTTCGCAAGCTTGAGGTTGAGCTCGAGATTGACATGCTTTCCTCTCAGGCCGAGGCTCGCGCCTCCCGTAAGATTGCAGAGCTTGCCAAGCGTGATGAGACCCGCGCCACCATCTCTCTTATCCCCCTTGTCTCCCTCGATGAGAAAGATATCGACCTCCACCACCGCGTGAAGGGTGAGGTAGCTGCCATCGCTGCTCTTGATAAAGCCGCTGAGCCCGGCACTCCCTCCCTCCTGAACAAGGTGGACGAGCAGGGTAACTCCGCCTTGCATGTTGCTGCCCGCACGGGTAAGGCCCTCTGCTGCTATGCTCTGCTGAACGGCGGCTTGAATGCCACGCTCAAGAACAAG
>CAJGCY010000119.1 GCA_904501955.1 uncultured Akkermansia sp.
CCTCTTCGCTACGGTCCTCGCCATTATATGTCGGCCTACGCTGCGTCGCTTCGCTCCGTCGCTCCGGGCTCAATTTTCTTTTTTTACGCTACCCGGGGTTCCGCCCCTTACGGGGCTCCACCGCCGGGCTATTGTATGGCGCCCTTCCGGGGCTCCGAATTAGGCTCCCGTCTCCGCTGCTGCGCAGCTACGCCGTGGCAGGCGCTTACGCTCGCAAAATTCCCCCACCATCACCCCTTCAACTTCCGATTTGTCTCTCAGAGCACATGGTGACTGAAGCATATCCTTCACCGCACCCGAGAAAAAAGCCCACTCTCGCGGGGAGAGCGGGCTTTTTGTAATCTTGTAACGAGCGGCTTGCGCTCGTGTACGGCTTAGCGGGAGTAGAACTCCACGATGAGCTGTACGTTGACGATGGGAGCAATCTCCTCCTGGGAGGGAATGCGAACAAGCTTAGCGGAAAGCTTAGCGGCGTCAACCTCAAGCCAATCGGGGGTCACAGCGCTGGCGGAGAGCTCCAGGAAACGGTTCACGAGAGCCTGGGAGCGAGCCTTAGCAGCAACGGCGATCACGTCGCCGGGCTTGCAGCTGTAGGAAGCGATGTTCACCTTCTTGCCGTTCACGGTGATGTGACCGTGGGACACCATCTGACGAGCAGCGGCGCGAGTGTTGGCGAAGTTGAGGCGATATACGAGGTTGTCCAGACGGAGCTCCAGAAGCTGGAGGAGGATCTCACCCGTCACGCCGGAACGGCGGGAAGCCTCTTCATAGTACTTGCGGAACTGACCTTCGAGCACGCCGTACATGAAGCGGAGCTTCTGCTTCTCAGCGAGCATGATACCGTAGTCGGACTTCTTCTTGCGACCGGCGCGGGCACCGTGCTGACCCGGAGGGAAGGGACGGCGGGCAAATGCCTTGCTGGCACCGAAGAGCTCAACACCGAAACGACGGCTGATCTTGGCGGTAGGACCTGTGTAACGAGCCATAATCTTGTGTAATCTATCTTCTTGGTTATTAAACTGCTATTAGGCGCGACGAGCCTTGGGAGGACGGCAACCGTTGTGGGGGATGGGAGTCACGTCAGCGATGGCGCTGATCTCGAGACCCATGGTCTGAACGGCACGAACGGCGGACTCACGACCGGAACCCGGGCCCTTCACGCGAACCTCAACTTCCTTGAGGCCGTGGCCCATGGCCTGACGGCAAGCGTCCTGGCATACAACCTGACCGGCATAAGCGGTGCTCTTGCGGCTGCCCTTGAAGTTGAGCTTGCCGGCGGAGGACCAACCGATCACGTTACCCTTAAGGTCGGTAACACTTACAACGGTGTTGTTGAAGGTGGAGGAGATGTGAACGATACCGGTGGTAACGTTCTTGCTGCCCTTAGCCTTGAGGATCTTTACCTTATCGTCGTCGTCCACGAGACCGAGCTCAGCGAAAATGTCGCGACGAGCCTCGGGCTTCTTGGTTTCGGCGGGAGCGGGAGTCTCCGTAGCGGGAGCTACTACCTCTTTCACTTCTTCCTGCTGGATGGTTTCTTCAGCCATTTTCAGTATCTTCTATGTAAGGGGTTAATTACTTCTTGGCGCCGACAGTCTTCTTGCGGCCCTTGCGGGTACGAGCATTGGTGCGAGTGCGCTGACCACGAACGGGCAGACCCTTGCGGTGGCGGATGCCACGCAGGCAGTTGATGCTGGTCAGACGCTTCAGGGCCAGCTGCTTCTCACGACGGAGGTCACCCTCGATGAGGATGTTGTTGCTGGTGATAGCCTGAACGATCTTGGTCAGCTGAGCGTCGGAGAGAGTGCCTGTGCGGAGGTCCGGGGAGATACCGGCCTGCTCAAGCACCTTCTTGGCGGTGGAGGGCCCGATGCCGTAGATGTAGCAAAGGGAGGCCTCAACGCGCTTCTCATTGGGTATTTCGATACCGAAAAGACGAGCCATAATGGTGTGTTTGTTGTATTACTTGTTTCTGCGTACCGCTACACAGCGGCACAGTTGCGTGCCGCAAACTATACGCCCTTTTTGAGAATATGCAAGCAAAATCTCACATATTTTTACATCTTTGGATAATTTTGGGATTTTTGCCATCCAAACAGGCGTTTTTCACACTTCTTCAGCCTCGAGGTCGGGGCATTCGTGAGGGGGCGGGAGGGAGGAATCCGCCTCTTGCGCCTCGGGAGCGGGTGCACTTTCGGCGGCGTTCTGCTCAAGTGAGCGGAGCATATCCAAGGCGGGGGCGTAGCCTTGGGCAGCGGCTTTGCGGTACCAATCCATCGCCAAGAGCGAGTTAGGCTGCACGTAATAGCCCTTTTGCAAGCACCATGCGAGGTTATACTGAGCCTCTGCGTCGCCGAGCTGCGCCGCCTGCGAAAAACAGGCCACAGCGGCGGAAGGGTTCGCCTCACAAGCGGTGCCATCACGATAACAAAAGGCCAAGGTACGGAGTGCAGCGGGGTGGTTTTGCTTGGCAGCAGCGGACAACCACACGAGCGCCTCCGCCGGGGAGGTAGCGGTACCACAACCGTCCATGTAACAAAGGGCGAGGTCGTACTGCGGGGCGGGGTCACCCTGCTTGGCGGCCTGCAAGAACCAGTGAAAAGCCTTATCATTATCCGCCGGCACGGATTCACGGTAACACCACGCCAAACGGAATTGCGCTTCGGCATCACCTTGCTGAGCAGCAGCGGCAAACCACTTTTGGGCAGCACCGAGGGAGGCGGGCGTGCCCACGCCCTTATAGTGGCGGGTAGCCAGCTCCAGCTGGGCAGGCAGCACCCCCTGCTCCGCCGCACGGGTAAGCCAGCGCACGGCCAGCTCAGGGTGGTCCGCCTCATAACCGGCACCGGCTTCCTCCGCCAGCTTGATGTGACACTGCGCGAGGCGGTATAGCTGCTCCGCGGTCAACTTATCCGCCTGTCGGGTATAGCGCTGAGCAGCGGCGTAGTAATCAGGCTTGCCGCAGGCACCGTCGAAATACAGCTCCGCCAAGGGAATAACGGCAGCGGCATCACCGGACTGCTCCGCCTTGCGGTACCACTGCTCCGCCGCTTTTGCCCCACCTTGGCCGGCAAGGCAGCACTCCGCCATCTTCGCATAAGCCGGGGCGAACCCCGCCTCGGCAAGCTCCTTTAACAAAGGGGCAGCCTGCGCAGCATCCCCGGATTTCAGGTATGCCACCGCCGTGGCAAATTGCGCCTGCGGCGATTGCTCAGATGGCGAAAAACAGTACCAGAGCACCGCCAAGGCGCACACGCCGGCTACGCCCCAGCGCACCACGCGCCTGAGGCGTTTGGTGGCGGCATCCGGGCGTTTACGGGGCTTCGGCATGGGGGCAGCAGGCACATCCTCGAACGCAAGCGGAGCAGCCTCCTGCTCCGGGGGCTCTGCTGCGCGGGGCTGCGGGCGCACGGGTATCTGCGGCTCCGGCGTGGGTCGGTTGGGGTCTGGCCTGTACATATAAAAACAGCAACTTCCGCCCGGCGGAATAAAGCAAGCCTCAAGCCATACGACTCAGGCAATCATAATCCTCAAACTCCGTAGGAGCCTCCACCAGCGGAATGGTGGACTCCAACTCAGCAGGGCGGTAAAACAGCACGGTTTCCTCCGGGTCCAAAGGCAACACCTCCTCCTGCTCCACAGGAGGCTCACTCACCATGAAAACACCGTAGCCTGCGAACAACAGCAGCCCCAGGCCGAGCATACCGAACATACACCAAGCAGCGCGCCCCACGGCGGGCTTCTCGGCAGCATTTTGTTTTACAGCGAATTTCATCTGCGCAAAGTATAACAGTTCGATTCCATTTTTCAAGCGCAAACTACGCCGTTTGCGATTTCTGCACTCCTTTTCGGGCGAAATTTCACCGTTTACAGCAAGCGCAGTATTGTCAATTAGACGCCGGAAGGGCAGTTTGCACTTGCTTTAGCGAGCGCGTAAGCGTAAACTGTGCTCCGACATGAACGAACACGCGCAAGCCATCCACAATTTCCTGAGCAACCATTACGCGGCGGAGGAATGGCCCACCCTGCGCCTCCAGGCGGAGCAATGGGCAGCCACCCAACCGCTCAAGGGGCTCAAACTCTTGGACGCAACCCCCATTTACCGTAACTCACTGGCGAAATTTGCAGCACTCCTCGCTGCCGGGGCGGATTTGTACGTACCGGCGCGCACCACCATGCCCCGCAATGAAGAAACCGCACGGCTTCTGCCCGGGTTCGGCATCAAAACAGCAAGTAAAGAAGACTCCTTCGACATCATCTTAGACTGCGCAGGCAGCTGCGCCCACTTACTCCCCTCATTGGGCTATGCGGAGCTCACGCGCTCCGGCGTTGCCAAGTATGAGCGCACCAAGCGCCCCGTCATCGTGGCGGATTCCGGCATCATCAAGCGCATAGAAACCGGCTTGGGCACGGGTGAAAGCATGTTCCGCGCGCTCGCGCAGCTCGGTTATGAGGAGTTGCAGGGCAAGAGCATTGCCGTGGTGGGCTATGGTAAAGTAGGCCGCGGTATTGTGCATTATGCGCGCAAGCACGGCATGAATATCTTTGTGCTGGACACCGCGGACAAAACAGCGGAGCTCCCGGAGGGGGTGAGCTTCATCAACGTGAATGATACGGAGGCGCTCAACTCCTGCGCAGCCGCCGCTTGGTGCCTGGTGACGGCTACCGGCCGCATCAACGCGCTGCACAACAAGCTGCATGCGGACACCGTGTTCAACCACCCCACCATCCTCATCAACATGGGGGTGGATGATGAGTTCGGCACCAAAATCCCCCGTGAGCGCGTGCTCAACGCCAAGAAACCGCTCAACTTCATTCTGGAAGAGCCCACGCGCATGTGCTTTATAGAGACCACCATGGCTCTGCACAACGCCTGCGCGCTGGAGCTCCTCACGGCCGACCTCCCCCGTAAGTGCCTGACCCCGCCGCCGGATGTAGAGGAGCGCTTGCTCGCCATCGCCGTCTCACAAGGCTGCGCCGAGATGCGCCACCTGCACCTCTTCCTCGGCGTCTGAGTTCCCCACTGCAACCATATTCTTACCGCACGCGCGAATAAAGCGAGCTGAAATTGCAACTTTTCGCTTGCCAGACCGCCCCGCAACAGGTAAAATACCGCCGTAGCAACAGGGGCTCACCCCACAGCATTTTTATCATCATGAAAACGCTCATCACCAATGCACACATCATCTCCCCCGGTATCGACATCGTGGGAGGCTCCGTACTGATTGACGGCACCAAGATTGCCGCCGTACTCACCCCCGGCGAAACTGCTGAGGCGGATAAGGTTATCGATGCTGCCGGCAACATGCTGATGCCGGGCTTCATCGACATTCACTCCCACGGCGCCGGTGGCTGTGACACCTGCGATTGCAAGGTGGAGAGCATCCGCACCATTGCGGATTGCAAGATGAAGGAGGGTGTGACCACTTGGCTGCCCACCACGCTTACCCTCGGCACCAAGACCCTCATGGACGTATGCGAGGTGGTGAAGGAGTATGCCGCTTCCCCGAACGGCTCCAAGACCCCCGGCGTGCACCTGGAAGGCCCCTACATCAACCCCAAGCAGTGCGGCGCCCAGAACCCCGCTTTCGTTCGCCCCGCTGATTATGAAGAGGTGGAGATGCTCAACAACATTTACCCCGTACTCCTCATCTCCATGGCTCCGGAAATGCCCGGCGCTGTAGACTTCATCGCCAAGGCCAGCGCTGCGGGCATCACCTGCTCCGCCGGTCACTCCGCAGCCTCCTACGCCGACTTCAAGAAGGCCAAGGCCGCCGGCCTGAAGCACCTCACTCACTTCTGCAACCAGATGAGCCCGCAGCACCACCGCGAGATTGGTCTCGTAGGCTCCGGCATGCTGGATCAGGACGTGAAGATTGAGGTCATCTGCGACAAGATTCACCTGTGCGATGACATGCTCAAGCTCACCTTCACGAACAAGGACATCTCCCAGATGATCATGATTACGGACTCCTTGGCTTGCTCTTGGATGCCCGATGGCCCCGGCTCCCTCGGTGGCCTGCCCATCATCGTGAAGGGTGGCGTGGCTCGCCTTGAGTCCGGCAACCTTGCCGGCTCCACCCTGCGCTATGCCAAGGGTCTCAAGAACGTGCAGGAGCTCACCGGTAAGCCCCTCTCTGAGCTGGTGAAGGCTACCTCTTGGAACCAGGCACAGTCCCTCGGGCTGTATGACCTCGGCAAGGTGGCTCCCGGCTACACCGCTGACCTCGTGCTGCTCGATGCCGAGTACGACGTGGTCAAGACCATCATTGACGGTGAGGTGCGCTACGAGGCCTAAGCCCCGCGCGCTCTCACGACCGTATTTTAACCGCTCCCGGCGTGCGTGAATCGCCGCCGGGAGCTGCTTTCCCCCTCCTAAAAAAGATTCAACCTTTACCACACATTTGCCAGACATGAAAATATCCCCCCTCGCCGCAAAATTATGCGCTGCAAAAGGCATTGCCCCGGAGACTCTGCAAGGCACCGGCCCCGGTGGGCGTATCATGGCTGCAGATGTGAAAGAACCGGCTACGGATGGCAGCCTCGGCGGCGGCACCACCATGGCTACCTTTGAGCTGCTGCCCACGCGCCCGCAAAAGGATGATTACTACGTGTATGACACCGCGGTGGATATGGCAGCCCTCGGCGACATCAGCCTCCCCATTGCCGTGCAGTGTGAAAAACTGCTCGAGAACCGCTACTCGGTGATTGACTACATCGTCCGCGCCGTGGTGAAAGCCGGCATGGCTGCCCCCTGCATGCAGGGGCGTACGGAGCCGGCGGATGTGCTCATCTTTGAAAACAGCGGCGAAAAACAAGCTGCCGTCACGGACGCAGCCAAGAAAACCATCTTCAAAATCTCCCGCGAGTGCGCAGCGGGCAATCCCATTCCGGAGGCGTATAACCCCACCTTCATCGTGTGTGATGCGCACACCACCCGCGCTTGCGTGGCAGCAAGCGTCACCCCCGGTTGCCGCCCGCTCTTTGCCTTTGTGGACCGCGGCAACACCCCCAAGGAAAAAGTGCGCGCCGGTGCTGCAGGCATGGCGGATTACATCCTCTCCTACACCTTTTACGTGCACTCCTCCATCCCGGAGTCGGAGGCAAACGGCATAGCCGCCAACCTGCACGCCATGCTGTACAATCCCGTACGCCTACTGCTGCTCTCCTGATTCCGCCCGGCGCATGAATCTCACGGAAATCATACTCATCGGCCTTGCACTGGCGGTGGACGCCACGGTGTACTCCTTTTCCTACGGGTTGATACTGCGCCGCAGCCGCGCGCTGAGTTCCCTGTGGCTGGCGCTGACAGTAGGTGGCTACCAGGCAGCCATGCCCCTGCTCGGCTACCTGTTCGGCTGTGAGCTCAAGCACTACGTGGCAGCCTATGCCCCGCTGCTGGTGCTTGCGGTATTCGGCATCCTGGGCGCCTACATCATCTACGGCGCATGGAAGCAGGAGGATGAGGAAGAAAACGCCAACGCCACGCCGCTGGGCTTCATGGCGCTCATGCTGGTGGGCATTGCCACCGCGATAGATGCCTTTGCCGTAGGCACAGGCATGGCGTTGGGCAACATCGGCGGGGTGAATCAACAGCTCTCCCTTCTGCTGCTGGAGGTGGGCATCATCGGTGCCATCACCTTCTGCTGCTCGCTGGCAGCTTTCCACTCCGCCCGCGCCCTGCACAGCCTCCCCACCCGCTGGCTGGAAACAGCTGCCGGTCTGCTGCTCATCGGGCTCGGCATTCACGCCGCTTTGTGAGCGTTGCCGGCAAACGATTCGCAACATCGGAATTTAGAGGGGTGTTTGTTGGATAATTTGCGAGCGTAAGCGCCTGCCTCGGCGTAGCTGCGCAGCAGCGAAGACGGGAGCCTAAATTGGAGCCCCGTAAGGGGCGAAAGACAGTAGCCGGTGGTGGAGCGGCGTAGCCGCGCAACCACCGGTACAACACAAAAAGAAAATGGAGCCCG
>CAJGCY010000120.1 GCA_904501955.1 uncultured Akkermansia sp.
CGGGAGGGTTATGCCACCCGCATACCGTCTCGGCAAGCCTCGACTGGCTGCGGGTTCTGATTTGTATTTTTGTTCATAACCTAGGGCTTACGCCCTAGGCTAAGTTAGGTCACCCGCTGACGCGGGTTCAGAATTCCGCTCGCTATCGCTCGCAAATTACCCAACAAACTCCCCTTCAACTTCCGATTTATCACGCTGCCAAACATAAACCAAGGGCGCACGATTATCGGTCTTTACTCCCTCGCGGAAATGATGTATACTGCGGGCGTGAGCGAGAGGGAACAGCGATTTTGCGTAAGCGGCATGAGCTGTTCCGCGTGTTCTGCCAGGGTGGAGCGCGCGGTAGGGCAGCTGAGCGGAGTACGGCAAGTGCAAGTTAACTTGCTGACGGGCAGCATGCTGGTGCGCTATGATGCAGAGCAGACGGAGCAGAGCATCATCCACGCGGTGGAGGCAGCGGGCTACGGCGCGCGTGTTGCGCAAGGTAAGCAGCGCTCCGTGAACACCACGGACAAAAGCAACGCGCTGAAACAGCGTTTCCTCCTTTCGCTTCTTCTCTTGCTCCCCCTGGTTGCCGTGCATCATGCGTGGCATGGAGAGGGCTCCGGCACCGTGCAATGCCTGCTCAGCCTGCCGATACTGTGGCTGAACCGCCACTTCTTCATCAATGGCGTAAAAAGCGCCCTGAAGGGTGGCGCCAACATGGATACCCTGGTAGCGCTGGGCGCTACAGCCGCGATGGTGGATGGCTTCGTCAACTTTTTCCTGCACCACCGGGGCAGTTTTTACTTTGAAAGCGCGGGCATGATTCTGACGCTCATCACACTGGGCAAATGGCTGGAGAGCCGCGCCACAGGGCGCACGGGTGCCGCGCTGGAAAAACTGCTTGCCCTGCTGCCGCAAAATGCCACCGTGTTGAAAAACGGTGAGCCCCACAGCGTGCCGGCGGATGCCGTGCAGGTGGGTGATACGGTGCTGGTGCGCGCCGGGGATAGGGTTCCCGTGGACGGCACGGTAACGGAAGGCGCCTCCGCCGTGGATGAGGCAGCCCTGACCGGCGAAAGCCTGCCGGCGGAGAAGTACGCGGGCTGCTGCGTGTACGCCGGCAGCATCAACCGCAACGGCGTGCTGCACGTACGGGCGGACAAAACCCGCGCGCAATCCTCGCTTTCCCACATCATTGACTTGGTGGAGCAAGCCTCCTCCGGCAAGGCCCCCATTGCCCGCATAGCGGACCGCATTTCCGCCGTGTTCGTGCCCATCGTGGTCGGCATCGCAGTGCTGACAGCGGCAGCCTGGGTGCTGGCAGGGGCGGAAATCTCCTTCGCCATCTCCTGCGCCATTGCGGTGCTCGTCATCTCCTGCCCCTGTGCGCTGGGGCTGGCTACCCCGGTGGCCATCATGGTAGGCATGGGCAAAGGGGCAGAGCGCGGCATCCTCTTCCGCAGCGGGGAAGCGCTGGAATCGCTGAGCCGTGCCACACACATGCTGCTGGACAAGACCGGCACCATCACCACCGGTAAAGCCTGCGTCACGGATGTGCTGCCGGCACCCGGCCACAGCGAGGCAGAGCTGCTGCAACTCGCTGCCACCTTGGAATCCGCAGGTAATCACCCCTTGGCAGAGGCCATCTCCGCCGGGTGTCGGGCATACACCCCGCAGCCTACCACGGAGCACAGCTACCTGCCCGGCCGCGGCATCTGCGCCCGTGTGGGGGGCATCCTCTGCGTGGCGGGCAATGCGCAGCTCATGCAGCAATGCGGCATCAGCCCCGACACCGCCGCTGCCACTCGCTTGGCGGAGGCAGGCAAAACCCCGATTTACATTGCCCGCGGGGCGGAGTGCCTGGGCATACTCGCCGTGGCGGACCCACCCCAGCCCCAAAGCCACGCAGCCGTGGCAGCCCTGCAGCAGGCGGGGCTCAGGGTATGCATGCTCACGGGCGACAACACGCGCACGGCTCAAGCCATTGCTCGCCAAGTGGGCATAGATGACGTTCACGCTGAGCTGCTGCCGCAGGACAAGGAGCAACACGTGCGCCGCCTGCAAGAGGCAGGGCACAAGGTCGCCATGGTGGGAGACGGCATCAACGATGCCCCTGCCCTCACCCGAGCGGATGCGGGCATAGCCATCGGCGCCGGCACGGACATCGCCATGGAAAGCGCAGGCATCATCCTGGTGCGCAGTGAGCTTACAGACGCCGTGGCAGCCCTGCAACTGAGCCGCGCCGTGGTGCGCAACATCCGCCAAAACTTCTTCTGGGCGCTGCTGTACAACTGCTTGTCCATACCGCTGGCAGCAGGGGCATTCTACCCGCTGTTCGGCCTGCAATTACACCCCGCCGTAGCAGCTGCTGCCATGGGCATGAGCAGTTTCTGCGTGGTGACCAACGCGCTGCGCCTCCGCCACTTCACCCCCACCATCAAACAAACTATGGATACCATCATCATCAAGGTAGAGGGCATGATGTGCCCGCACTGTGAAGCCCACGTCACCAAAGCCCTGTGCGCCCTGCCCGGTGTGCTCAGCTGCAAGGCGGACCACAAGGCCGGCACCGTCACCCTCACCACGAACGGCAGTGTAGAGCTCAGCACCCTGCACCACACCATCCGCGAGCAGGGTTACACCGTGCTCTGACAGCATAAAACTGCGAATTTAACAAAATTTCCGCCACCGGATACGTTTTTTCTGTTCAAAAAGAAAAAAGCGTGCTAAATTGTCTGTTGCATGGGAGCAGGTAACGGCAGAGAAGGAACCGTACGCGCCGCGCTGCAAGGTAAAGGGCAGCTCGGCGGCAAGCTTGCAGGGCTCAGTTTGCCCCGCCAAATCATCGCCATCGCCCTTTGGCCGCTGCTGGAGCAGGTGCTCAGCTTCATCTGCGCCTCCACCTCGCTCTACCTCGCCACCCACATGGGTACGGAGGGTGCCGTGACGGAAAAAATAGCCTCCGGCATCGGCGTCACGGGCTACATCCTGTGGCTGGGCTTCCTCATGCAGGGAGCCGTGGGTATGGGGGCTACCGCCATCGTCAGCCGCATGACCGGCGCGCGCAAGTTCAAGGATGCCAACTACGCCGCCAACCAAGCAGCCGTGCTGGGGCTCATTGCGGGTATTCTGTCCGCCGTGCTCATGTTCTTCACGGCGGATTTCTTGGTAACCACCGTGCTCAACCTCAGCGACTACGCGCAAGAGGTAGCCATACGCTACATGCACTTGGGCTGCTGGGTGGCCGTGTTCTCCGGCATCATTTTTGCGGTGAATGCAGCCCTGCGCGGCGCGGGTGATACGCGCACGCCCTTCCTCATCATGCTGGCGGTGGATGGGTTTAACATCATCTTCAGCCTCATACTGGTCAAATACTTCGGTCTGTTCATCGAGGGCTTGGCTCTCGGTATGATTCTGGGTATGGCACTCGCGGCGGCCATCCTCATCGGCATTCTCATCAAGCGCTCCGCCTCCATGCGCCGCAAAATGGCCGGGCAAGAGCTGGATGCCTTCGTGGCCACGCAAGAGCCGAACTACGTGCCCCCCATACACCTCCGCCTGCGCCAGCTCGTGCCCGACCTGCGCAGCATGTACCGCATTCTTGCCATCGGCCTACCCCAAGCGGTGGAAATCGGCGGTATTTGGCTCATCCAAATCGTCGTCCTCCGCACCATCTCGCAACTGGGGGATGCCTATGTGGGCGCGCACAACATCGCCATCCGCATCGAGTCGCTCAGCTTCCTGCCCGGCTTCGCCATCGGCATGGCGGGTGCCACCCTCGTGGGGCAATACCTGGGCACCGGCAGTGTGCGCCTTGCGCTGGAGACCGTCCGCAAATGCGTGCGCTACAGCGTGGCCTTCATGGGGGCTATGGGTGTCTTCTTCTTTTTCTTCCCGCACCTCTTTGTGGAGTTCTTCGCCTCGAACTCGGAGAGCTTGGTGAACGCCACGGTACCGGTGGTGCAGGTTTTCCTGATTATTGAGCCCTTCTACGCCGCCATGCTGATGATTAAGATGTGCCTGCGCGGCGCGGGTGATACGCGGCGAGTCATGTACGTCTCTTACGGTTGCATGGGCTTCTTCCGCTTGGTATGCCTGCTTATTTGGAGCACCTTCTGGCCGGAGACGCTCACGCTGGTCGGCATCTGGGTGCTCTTCACCGTTGATATGGCGGTGGAGTACCTCATCCTCAACCGCATGCTCTGCGGCCTCAAATGGGCTCGCAGAAAAGTGTAATCCCCATATTCATGAGTATGGAACACATCTCCCTACATCCCTTCCGGCAAGATGACGCCCACCGCGTCACGGAACTCATCAATTCTCCCGGTGTGCAGCAGTACCTTACCCTGCCCATCCCCTACCTCCTTTGCCACGCACAGGATTTTATCAACCGCTGCATAACACAACACTTGCCCCATTTCTGCGTATGGGTTGATGGTGAGCCGGCAGGCTGCATCGGCTTGGGCAATTCCCCCGGTGGTGACCCAAGCGAGCAGATGGTGGGCTATTGGCTCGGGGCAGATTACCATGGGCGGGGCATTGCCACGCGTGCCTTGCTGCAATTTCTGCCGCTTCTCCCCGCCTTGGCCCCACACTGCCGGCGCTTTGTCGCCTTCACCCATGTGGACAATGTAGCCAGCCGGCGCGTGCTCGAAAAAGGCGGTTTTACCTGCGCCGGCATGATTACGGCGTACCAAGGCAAACAACTTCCGTTCCGCGACGCCTTCCTCTACACTCTCAGCTTGAGTGAAGTAATTGACCGCACTTTCACCCTCAAGCCTTGGCAAAAGTCGGACACCACTACGCTGTACAATCTGATATCCCCGGAGAAGATTACAAGCAATCTGCTGATACCCACGCCCTATCAGCTGCACCATGCTCAAGCATTTATCCAAGACTGCACCTCCAAGCCGAGCTGCCGTTACGCCATCTGCGCCGGCGGTCGCATTGTCGGCGGCTTGGGGGCAGAATACACCCCTGACGAAGCCGGCGGGCAAAACATCAAAATCGGCTACTGGCTGGGCACGGACTACCGCGGGCAGGGTTATGCCACGGCTGCCGTAAAACTGCTGCTGCAACTCATCCCCGTGCTGATGCCGGAGCATAACACCATTTACGCACGAGTTCTGAAACACAACACGCCCGGCGCCGGTGTGCTGCAAAAATGCGGTTTTACCTGCACCGGGGAGGTGGAGTACGATACCGGCGCCGCCACACCTGCGAAGGTGTACCATTTTGAATACGGCAGCGCGAATGTATGAGCCACCCACCGCATTTCAGCTGGCGCCATTTCCGCGCAGATGATACCGAGCGAGTTTTCGAGCTGCTCAGCCCCCCGGAAGTTCGCCGACACCTCACCTTGCCTACGCCGTTCCTACCAAAACATGCGGCAGAGATTGTAAACAAATGCATGACACGCCCACTCCCCCATCCGGCGGTCATGGTAGATGGCGAACTTGCGGGGTGCATTAAAGCCAACCTCACCCCGAATAAGAACGCCCGCGAGGTAATGATTGCCTATTGGTACGGAGTGAACTACCACGGAAAAGGCTTGGCAAGCGCCGTCTTACAGCGTTTTCTATCGCTGCTGAAAGAACAATACCCCGAACTTGTTACAGCTCACGCTTTCACCCACTCGGACAACTTGGCAAGCCAACGGGTCTTGCTTAAATGCGGGTTTGAATGCCGGGGTGACATCTCCGACTTTCAGGGAGAAGCACTGCCGGCTGCAGTGCTTCACTTTACCCTCAAATTCTGAAGCCTCGCTTCACACCCCCAACTCCTCGCGGATGACCTCGCGGATGCGGGCTTGCGTTTCCTGCACGCTGCCGTCTGCCTCAATTCGGTGCAACCAAGGCATCTCCATGGCGGAGTATACATCATGACAGGCCTGCAAGAAAGGCTCATTCTCAAAGGCATCATGCCCATTACCACGCGCATTCATGCGCTCCATGGCCACCTCCAGCGGTACATCCAGCCAGAACGCCACGTCCGGAATAATGGCAAACTCCTCATTCATCAAGCGAATCTCCTCCACATTCACCCCACTGGCGCCTTGGTACGCCATCATGGAAAGATAGTAGCGATCCAGCAACACCCATGCACCACGCTCCAGCGCAGGCTCTATCAGCTCGCGCACGTGCTCGCGGCGGTCCTGCAGCAGGCAGTCTATTTCATCCTCGATGCTCAAACGCTCTCCGGAGAGCGCCGCATTGCGCACTTTCATGCCCCACTTGCCGCGGGTCGGTTCAAAATCCGTTACTACTTCTATCCCGCGGGCGTGTAAATACTGCGCCAGCAGCTGTATCTGGGTGGACTTACCTGTGCCGTCTATGCCTTCAAAGACAACCAGGTTTCCCCTTAGGTGAGGTGATTCAGGTTCCATTGCAGCCATGAGCCTAGCACATACGCACCCCTCCTTTCAAGCATAAAGTTTTCCATAATCTAACAAGTCCTCAAATTTAACTCCCTTTTCCCTCCTTTTTTCCGCAAATTTGAAAAAAATTGCAGAATTCACGTGAAAATTCTTGACAGATTGGGGCGGATGTTGTATCCTGCCTGCCCGTTCCCGGACATTATTAACAAAATCACTAAATATCATGCGTTCCGTCACCGTACGTAAAGGAGAACCGATCGATCGCGCTCTTAAGCGCCTCAAGACCAAGCTCGACACCGAGGGCATCCTCGAGGAGATGCGCCGTCGTCGCACTTTCGAAAGCCCCATGGATGAGAAGCGCCGCAAGGCTCGCTCCGCCAACAAGCGCAACAAGGTTAAGTGGCGCTTCACCAACAAGGAGGAAATCCCGGCTGCTGCCGTAACCCCCGCTGTTGAGGCGTAAATTTCCACCCCGTTCGGGAAAGTTTTCTTCAAACAGGCAAATCCGCATGGATTTGCCTGTTTGATTTTTATCACCCTTCACAACAGCCACAAAACAAATAACCATTGATTATCAGCATCCTACAAAACACATAAAACATTTTTTACAAAAAATCAATTTTTATGCTTGACTTTTTGTAAAAATTCACTTATTCTTCCTCCCGCAGCAGTCAGAGCAAACAATCTGAAGTCTGTAGCTACCGCAGCTTTCCCAATGGCTGACCCCGAATTTAAAGGAAAAGTCGCTTTTGATGAATCCCGCGCACAGCTCAGTACTTTATTCATTTGCTTTGATGAAGCAATATTAAATAACACAGACTAGGAAAACTTTTCCATTATGGTTTGCGAGCATAACCGGCATCGGTTTATTTTTCATGCTTTCGCCTGACGGATTTCGTTACCCCCTTACCCTGTTGTGATGCCTTTCGGTGTCGAGTTTCGGTCTCCTCCGCTAGGAGTCTCGGGATTGTTGATGTTGTTTCTCGCTGCACTAACTAACGCCGTTTACGGCGTACAAATTATTATTTAAGATGACTAAGAATTATATCATCGCCTCCAGTGCAGCGGGGGCCCGCGAAGGTGCTGCAAATCCGACGAAGGTGGATTCTTCCTTCAATCAGACGAACTTTAACCAAACCAACCAAAACAACAAACATATTGTTATGTACACAGAAAACGCACAGACGAAAGACGGTTCCGTTATTGCTACGGAAACAGAAGCCTTGAGCATCAGCCCCATTCTTACACCGGGTTGCACCATTCTCCGCGCCGAAGAGCCGGTGAATGAGCAGCCGAGTTATCAGTGCATCAATGAGGTGTTGCTCTTTAATGAGGAGCTACTTGTACCGCAGGATTCTTCCGTGCAGGTCTACCTGCAGGTGGATGACGAGGGCGATTTGCTCATCACCCGCCACCCGCTCAGTGCCGCCTCGCAGGAGGCTCGCCATGCGGCCATGCAGGCGGAAATTGACGCACCCGCTGCGGACACCTTGCACTTCCACCGCCACTTGCAGGGCGAGGAGTGGAAGCACATTGAC
>CAJGCY010000121.1 GCA_904501955.1 uncultured Akkermansia sp.
GAACTGAAATGTGTATTACCGCGGGCGCATGCCCGCCTAACTTGAAGCCCCGTAAGGGGCGACGGACGTTAGGCAGGCGGTGGAGTGAGCGTCAGCGAACGGAACCCCTGTATAGCAACAAAAAAAGGAAATGGAACCCAGGGAACCTGTGGTGACAAATAATGGCGAGGACCGTAGCGAAGCGGAGCTCCGAGCCGGGGAGGCACGTTTTTTCAAAGCATTTGTTTTGTGGTCGATACGGCAATTTAAGCCACTCATTCTGTCACCACAGGTTCCCTGGGTTCCATTTAAATTTCTTACCCTAACAGGGGTTCCGCGGCTTCGCCGCTCCACCCCTGCCTAACGTCCGTCGCCCTAAAGGGCTCAAATTTCCGCTCGCTTGCGCTCGCAAACTCCCCTTCAACTTCCGATTTATCGAGCAGAGCAAATAGTGGCATCAACCATAAACGTTAACAGAGTCTTTCACAAATACTCAGCAAATCGCAGGCGGTCATCCGGGAGGGATTGGAAGTGGCGGAGGAGGGTTTGGTGGGGCGGGAGCACGGGGGAGAAGATGCCATGCAAGGTGGCGAGTCGCTTCTCGAAGTGCTCCAGAATAGCCAAGCGGGGAGAGGAGGTGGCGATGTAGTCCAGAGCGCCGGCAATGAGGCGGTGCCACTCAGGATTGGCATCTCCGGGCTCTACCGTAGCCAGCAGCAAGCGGCACAGGTAGCCGGCGAGGCAGAGGCGGGCTAAATCCGCCCGTAAGGGGAGGCGAGGGGAGAGCAGCTCTGCACTGTGCAAGGTAGCCAAATCACCGCGAGCAGGCATGCTGAAGAGCAGCTCGCACTCCAAGAAGGCATCTATACGGCCGGTGAAGTCACTACCGGGCTTGCGGGCATTGCGGGCAGCGGTGCGCAGGATACCATGCTCTGCCGTGCACCAAGTAACAATCAGCCCGTGGTCTCCCAACGGGCTGAGTTTGAGAATCGTGCCTGAGTCTCGCACTTTCATCTGCGCGGCGGTAGGCAGCAGCGTGATTACTTACCCTGCGGGAGGAAGCGCTGCAGCAGACCGGAGAAGTTAATCCCCTGTTTGTAGGTCGCGAGGTAGGGATCCGTGCGGTAGATGGAATCCGCCGCCGTCATTTCACGGATGGCGGTATCGCGATCACCGGCCACGACGGCAAGCACGGCTTGGCTGTAGTAGTACAGGGGGGAATTCGTCATGGGGTTCACATCCGCCACAAGTGCTTTTGCCTCTTCCGGCTTATCGAGCATGATGAAGCAAAGGAACTTGCGGAAAAGCAAGCTGTGGCGCAAACCGTCCATTTTTTCCTTATACTTAATGTCGAGCAAGAGGGTGTCACACTCCTCAATAGCCTGAGCATAGCGACCGGACCCCAAGTAGAGCAGAGAATAGTTAAGAGTCGCAACCACATCATCCGGCATGACTTCGCGCACTTTGGCAAGCCAAAGTTCCGCATCCTTAAAGCGCTTTTGGGCGATCTGTACGGAGGCGCGGAGATTCCACACGTTGGGATTTTTATTATAGATGGCGTCACACTCATCCAAGCACTGCTCACACTGAGTCAAAGCGCCGCGAGAAAAGGCGCGTTTGGCGGCATCAAAGTTATTGAGGTAAAGCTGGCGCTGCTTGGGTGGGAGGTTGGAGAGCTCATTGACCCAGTTGGGGACATCCGTAACGGCATAATCCGCGGGCTCAGAGGTAGCAGCCGGGGTGGAGGGCTCTACGGGCAGCGTGGCGGAGGGCAACTCAGCTGCAGCAAACGCAAGTGCTGAGCCGGCTACGGTAAGAGCAAATGTTGTAAGAGTGTTTTTCATATAGCAGACAAACGTTCAGTGATTCGTTGGACAATCGCCGGCGGCGTAAGACCGTGCTTCTCGCGGAGCAGCTCAAGGGTACCGTGCTCAATAAAGGCATCCGGCCAGCCGATGGGCAACAGGGGCGCGGAAATGCCGGCATGGGTGAAGCACTCTTGCACAGCACTGCCGAAACCGCCGACCACGGTGTGGTCCTCAAGGGTAACCACCAGCTTGCAAGAGGCGGCCATACGGCGCAGGCACTCCTCATCCAGGGGCTTAATGAAGCGGGCGTTCACCAAGGCGCAATCAATGCCCTGCTCTGCCAGCAGCTCACGCACGCGCGCCGCCACGCTGTTCATGTTGCCGAGGGCGATCAGGGCAACATCTTTACCCTCATGGCGCACCTCCGCCTTACCGATGGGGAGCAAGCGGGGCTCCTCAGGCAGCGGGGTACCCTCACCACAGCCACGGGGGTAGCGTATGGCACTCGGGCAATGGTCGATTTGGTTCATGGTGTGCAACATGTGGCAGAACTCCGCCTCATCCGCGGGCTGCATCATGATGAGATTCGGAATGCAGCGCATCATGGCGATGTCATACAAGCCGTGGTGCGTGGGACCGTCATCCGGGGAAAGCCCCGCGCGGTCCATACAGAAGCGCACGGGCAGTTTTTGCAGGGCTGCATCATGCTGAATCATGTCCACACAGCGCTGCATGAAGGTGGAATACACGGCAACATAGGGCTTGAGTCCCTGGGTGGCCATACCGCAGGCAAAGAGAGCGGCGTGCTCCTCCGCAATGCCTACATCGAAGAAGCGTTTCGGGAATCGGGAGCGGAAGATATCCAGCTTTGTGCCGCTGGGCATGGCTGCCGTTATGGCGGTGATGGCGGGGTCATCCGCAGCGAGGCGGCTGAGCATGGTGCCGAACACCTCAGAATAGGTAACACCACCGCCTCCGCACGGGCAGCCGTCCGCAACGTTGTAGCGCCCGATACCGTGGAACTTGGTGGGGTTTTGCATGGCGGGGTCATAGCCGTTGCCCTTACGCGTGATGAGGTGCAGAATCACCGGTTCATTGAGCTTGGAAGCTATGCGCAGCACGCGCTCCACCCGCTTCACGTCATGGCCGTCAATCGGCCCATAGTAGCTGAAGCCCAGCTCTTTGAAGAAGCTCATGGGCGTAATGAGGGAGCGAGCGGCAGTTACCAATTTGGAAGCCTGCTCTTGAGCGCCCTTGCCCGCCAGCCCCTCAATGAAGCGCTTGGCGCGGTCGCGCAGCCAAGTGTAAGCGGAGGTCTCTTGCAGGGAGGAGAAGTAGCGGGAGAGCGCGCCCACATTTTTATCAATACTCCACTCATTATCATTGAGCACGATGATGTACTTACGCGTCGTGGTAGCGATGTTGTTGAGCGCCTCAAGCGTAGTACCACAGGTAAAGGCTCCATCTCCCACAACGGAAACCACATGGTAATCATCACCCGCTAAGTCACGCGCAACCGCCATACCCAAGCCGGCGGAAAGCGCCGTACCGGCATGGCCTGCACCGTAGGCGTCATGCTCCGACTCACTGCGCTTGCAGAAGCCGGAAATCCCCTTAAACTGGCGAATGGTGGAAAGCGCGTCCACGCGGCCGGTGAGCAGCTTGTGCACGTAGCACTGGTGTGACACATCAAACAGAATCTTGTCACGCGGCGTCTCAAAAACACGGTGCAAGGCAATGCTGAGCTCCACAACACCGAGGTTGGGCGCAACATGGCCGCCGGTTTGGGCAAGAGTTTCCACCAAGTAATGGCGAATGGCCTGCGCTAATTCCGGCAATTCCTTATCCGGAAGAGAGCGCACATCCCCCGCTTGTTGAATTTTAGCCAACGCGGGCGGGATTTCAGTGGAGAGTGAAGTCATGTTCGTCATTAAGTTTCTTCTCGTTCAGCAGAGCCACCTGCTCCGCTTGAGGGTTTTCCAGGACTTTGATACGCATTTCCGCATTATCCAAGAGCTTACGGCTGCTGCGTATGAGTTTGAGCCCTTCTTCCACCAAGTTGATGGTGTCTTCCAGCCCGGTTTCGGGGTTATCCAAGAGGGCGGAGATTTCTTCCAGGCGGTTCATGGCCTGTTCAAAATTGAGTTGCTTGTTGGAGCGAGGTGGCATATACGATTAAAGAGTGAAAGGTGGAGGATGCCTGCATCTATGATTTTACAGCGGAGGCAGAGGTTTTACAGCAGCGCGCTTACGGTAGAGCACGGCAGCACCGCTAGCCAAGGGCACGATTTCATCAAACTGAGCATTCGTACCACCGGTGGAGATGAGCACAATTTCACCGAGGCGGCGGCGCGCTGCCTGAGCCTTGGCCTCCGCGCTTTCATCATCCGCTCCGGGGCGAGGCGCAAAGTGGTTGACGTACACATCATTGTTCGGGTCCATCAACAGCAGAGGCCATGTCAACGCAAGCGGTGCAAACTCACCCATGGAGCGCTCCACCGCCGTAAAACCACCGGGGCGGCCGTGGCGGTCATCCTCCGTCGGGGCATAGGCGGAGGGAATCATGGGGGCGTATGAGGTGGGGGTGAGCACAATACCCTGAATGGCAACACCGCACTTGGGGAACACCTCGTTATTCAAGTAGGTGTAATCATCAATAAGCCTGGGCATCCACAATGCCTTGCGGTTGGAGTACCACGCCACAGCCCAAGGCTGGTCCGTCGCAATGATATCCTGCGCATTGGTAGCAGCGGTAAGGGTGACATTCAGCGCAGGCGGGTAATAAGGCGGGTAATGGGGGCGGCCTTTATCACCCAACCAAATACCCAAGTACAAATCCTTGGGCAAGTTGGCAATGAGCGAGCCGGAGCACACCAAAATCACCATGATGATGGTAAGGCCTCGCGCCTGGCGGAAGGTGATACCCTGAGCGTTGAGGCGGGCCAAGAAGTTGAAGGTGAGGGAGAAGCCATACGCCACAAAGAGCGGGGCAAAGAGGATAGCCAGCTGCCCGGAGGAGAGGGGATCCGTCACGCCGTACACCGCCATACCGATGCAGGCGAAAAGCCACATGCACAGCGTAGCCCACTTAATGGCCTGCACTTCCTCGCGTTTGAAGCGGTTGAAGAGAGCCAAGAAAAAGAAGGGAGCAACGATGATGGAGCCGGTATTCACATACAAGCTCTTACACTGAGCGAAGGCCAAGCCGAGGAAGCGCAACACCACGTTAGAGCTGTTAAGGCTCTCATTGGCCATATTAGTAGTACGCAAGAGGCCTTCTTCACCGCCGCCGAAGCTGTTGTAAATGCCGTAGAATGCGTTACCGAAGAAGCTGCCGCAGGCTTGGTAGTTGTTCCACAGTGACAGGAGCATACCCACCATCAACACGCAGAAGCCGGCCAATGCATAGGAACCATACGGGCGGAAGTAGCAAGCAGCGAAGAGCAGGAAACCCAGCGCAATCCAAATGCTCAGCCAGCCGGAAAGCACCATCAGCGTAATGAGCACAAAGGCTACACCCATGTAGCCCATCATCCAATAGCGCTCATTATTCTCTTTTGCGGAAACGGCGGACACCACCGCGTGCAAGGCACCCAGCATGCAGCACAGCATCAGCGGCTGCGCTAAGCCACTGATAGAGTAGTCCAGCACCAGTTCACTGAGCAACAAGCACAGCAGGGTTGAGCTGGCCACCACCTCATCGAACAAGCGCGCTATCAGCAGGTAAGCCAGCACCATCGCAAGCGCGAAATACATGCAACTCGTTGCGGAAATGGCGCGATCCGCGCCGTACAAATACTGCGTCGGGCGGCCTTCCGCATCCGTCGGCATTGGGTTTGCGGCAAAGTCATCATAGCCGGTTGCCTTCAGCACGGCGGCCATGGAGACGATGTTGAGCGGGGCGTGATTACAATCACGCATAGAGGAGAGGTCCACCCCCTTGCGCCCGGAAGCTGCAAAAGCGGAAGCAACTTCCATCGGGCGATAAAATTTTGTATTAAAACCTTCACCATTCGCCACGGAGCGTGCTATCTGCGCTTGGTCCATGGCCTCGGGTTGGTTCAAGCCGCGGTAATTCACGAAAAGCTTGAACACGCACATGCCCACCAAGAGAATAAAAACAATCATGCGCAACGCCAGCGCGTTGTTCTTTTTGGAAGTGTTAATTGCTGCCATGGTCAGATACTGGAAGAGGATGAAAGATACTTTCGGAACAGTTCCGGGGACTCCGCCATTTTGCGTTGCAGGGTACGCCTATTGATACCCAGAAGAGCTGCAGCGCGGGAGCGATTCCCCGCCGTATGCTCCAAAGCTCGCAAGATGGTGCTCTGCACGATGTATTCTAAATTAAAAGCCCCCCCGAAATCAAGCCTAAAGTCTGTGTGTACGTTATTTTGCGGAGTTGCGGGAGTAGATACTGCCGCAGGTGCAACCTGCAAATAATCCGGCAAATCTTCCGGGAGGATGCTTGAGCCCTCGCTCATTACCACGCCGTGCTCCATGGCCGTGCGCAGTTGGCGCACATTGCCCGGCCAAGAATAAGCGCGCAGCAAATCAAGCGCGGCACGGCTGAGCGACTTCTGCGCTTTATTGTTTTCTTTGCAGAACTCCTGCACAAAGGCATTCGCCATCAGCACGATATCCCCTGCTCTGTCACGCAGGGGTGGCAGATTCACGGAGATGACATTGAGGCGCTGGTAGAGGTCTAGGCGGAAGGTGCCGGCGGCAACCATTTCCTGCAAATTGCGGTTAGTGGCAGCCACCACGCGCACATTCACACGTATGGGTTCATTGCTACCCACGCGCTCAATGCTCTTTTCCGCCAGCACACGCAACAGCTTCACCTGCGTGGGCATGTCAATCTCTCCGATTTCATCCAAAAAGAGCGTCCCGCCATTCGCCTCTTCAAAACGGCCGATGCGCCGCTGCAGCGCCCCGGTGAACGCCCCTTTCTCATGGCCGAACAACTCACTCTCCATCAACTGCGGGGATAGCGCTGCGCAGTTCACCGCTACAAACTTGGCCTTAGCCCGAGGAGAAAGCGCATGCAGGGCGCGCGCTACCAGCTCTTTACCGGTACCGGTTTCACCCTCTATCAACACTGTGGCGGTAGTGGGGGCAACTTGGCGAATGCGGTTGAAAATACCCTGCATCTGCGGGCTGTTGCCCAACATGGCATCCAAACCACCGGTGGGCTGCAATGAGGCGGCCAGCTCTTCATTCTGCTGCTCCAAGCTGCGGGTGTGCGCCGCGCGTTTGAGCAAGAGCTCCACCTCATCCAGATTCAGAGGTTTGGTAAGGAAGTAGTAGGCGCCGTGTCGCTTGGCCTCCGCAGCCGTGGCGGGGCTGCCGTAAGCCGTCATCATGATACACGTGGGCGGGTGCGGCAAGGTGCGTGCATAGTCAATAAGCTCCATGCCGCTCTCACCGCCCAAGCGCAAATCAGTCAGCAGAATATCTACCGGCTCGCTCTCCATGATGGCGCGCGCAGCCTTGCCGTTAGCTGCGGCGTACACCTCATAGTCATCCTCCAGCGCAGAGCAAAGGACATCGCGCGTGGACTTTTCATCATCCACAATGAGCAGAACCGGTAACATATTCGCTGATATAGATAGGTAATTTTATCAGATAAGCCACAGGCCCTCGGCCTCGTCAAATCCGAACATGATATTGAACGCATGCACGCCCTGGCCGCCTGCGCCCTTAATCACGTTGTCCTCGGCGCTCATCAGCACCAGGCGATTCGTGCGGGTATCCACCGCCCAACCGATGTCCACAAAGTTCGTGCGGGTCACATTCTTCGTGTCGGCAGGCTTGTTGGCACCGAGCAAGCGTACAAAGGGAGCACCAGCGTATGCCGCCTGCATACAGGTAGTCACCTGCTCTTCCGTCACGCCCTCCGCCAGCTTGGCAACGGTTGTGGTCACGATACCCGTATTCACCGGCATGAGGTGCGGGGTGAAGGTGATGGTCACCTTGGTACCGGCTGCACCGGAAAGCTCCTGCTCAATCTCGGACAGGTGGCGGTGGCGCGGCACACCGTA
>CAJGCY010000122.1 GCA_904501955.1 uncultured Akkermansia sp.
GAGAGGCTCGAATCGTTAAAAAGCTTGCCGATTTTCGGGCTGGAAAAGGGGCAAAAGTATAGTCTTTTTATGGGTCAGGCTCATAACGTATTCATTATCAATACTACTTTTATTTGAGAGGGGTAAACCATATACTTTTATCCAATCCACTCATCATTAAGCCTTTGCAATAAAATAGGGGGTTATTGTATGCCCGCCCCCAGTCCTTTAGAGTCCCCGGGGAGTAAGAAAGGGCAAAATCAGGGCGTTTTGAGCCTTTTAATATACATTCTTTTTAACAATTAAGGACTCCGCAATTCGTTAAATACCAGCGCATAAACAGAAAAAGGCTGCATCCCCTCAATTTCAGGAATGCAGCCTTTAGCAATAGCCCCGGCGGGGTTCGAACCCGCGACCAAGCGATTATGAGTCGCCTGCTCTAACCACTGAGCTACAGGGCCGGGGTCAGTATAGCGGTGGCGGGAAGTGAAGTCAAGCAGAAAAAAGCGAGGAAAAGTGAAGAAAGCTGTCATACCGGCAAAAAAGGAGCGAGAGAGACAAGAAAACGAGATTTTTTTGGTGCATGGCGAGAAAGAGGGTCGACAAGGCGTATTCATTGTGATATGGTAGGGGTAAATCAGATTTTTGATTATGAACAAAGCCATAACGACAACGCTATTGGTGATGGCCGGAACGGCAGGGCTTGCGTACGCGCAGGCACCCGCGCCGCAGGCCTCAGAGCAGCCCACCGGGGCAAATGCAGCGCAGACCGCAACGGCAGTGGAGAACGAGCTCGTGCTCAAGCAAGATCCGCAGCTGATTGTAGGCAAATTGCACAACGGGATGACCTACATGATCCGCCCGACCAAGGAACCCGCCGGGCGCGCCAGTGTGCGTCTGTTTGTTAAGACCGGCTCTCTGGATGAGACAGAGGAGACGAGCGGCATCTCCCACTTCTTGGAGCACATGGTGTTCAACGGTAGCCGCAGTTTTGAGCGCGGCGAGCTTATTCCCGCCATGCAGCGTTTGGGCTTGGGCTTCGGTGGTGATGCGAATGCCTACACCTCCCTGCTCCACACCGTGTACATGCTGGACCTGCCTAACCTGAAGCCCGAGACGGTGAGCTTTGCCTTCACCATCATGCGCGACTTTGCGGACGGCGCTAAGCTGGAGGACGCAGCCCTGGACCACGAGCGCGGCATCATCGTCAGCGAGCTCAAGAGCCGCGATTCCGAGAGATACCGCGCCATGATTGCCACCATCGACCAGCTGACGGAGGGCACCAAGCTTGCCCACTTCATGCCCATCGGTCGTGAGGAGGTAATCCGCCATGCGCCTTACGAGCTTTTCCGCGAGTACTACCGCAAGCACTACGTGCCGGAGCGCATGACTATCGTGGTGACGGGTGATTTTGACCCCGCTGTGGCGGAGAAGTGGATTCGCAACCACTTTGCCAGCATGCCGAAGGCTGAGAACCCGGAGCGCCCGCCCATGGGCACCATCACTAACCTCGGTCGCAGTGTGCGCATTCTGCCCGTTAAGGAGCAGGCCAATACAAACCTTTCCGTCACGACGGTGAAGCCCTACGTGAAGAAGCCGGACACGCTGGAGCAGCGCATCAAAGACATGCCGCTGCAGCTCGCCTGCGCTATGCTGAACCGCCGCCTGAGCCGCATCTCCCAGCAGCCGGACTCCCCCTTCAACGCCGCCGGCGTGGGTCAGGGTTCCCTGTATGAGGCAGCGGAGACCTTCAGCCTCGAGGTGACCGCCGCCCCGGAGAAGTGGCAGCCCGCCTTGGCTCGCGCAGAGCAAGAGCTGCGCAAGGCCATTCAGTACGGCTTTGAGACGCACGAGTTCACGGAGGTTCTCTCCGGCATCGCTTCCGACCTCACCCACTCCATCGAGACTTGGGAGAGCACCACGGCAAGCGCCATGGCCTCATACCTGATTGACGCCTTGGGTGAGGATGCCGTCACCACCAGCCCGGAGGAAGACCTGCGCATCTTCAAAATCGGTCTGCAGTACATCATGCAGAACCCGGACTGCTGCCGCGCCGCGCTTGAGGCTGCTTACAACGCTGCCAACTCCAAGCTGACCGCCACCGGCACCATTCCGGAGGGGCTCACGGCTGAGTCTCTGGAGGCAGCCTTCGAGGCCTCCGGCAAGACCGCCGTAGAGAAGCCGGAGCTGCGCGCCGCCAAGCCCTTTGCCTACGACGAAATCGGGCCCGCCGGCACCATCGTGAAGAAAGACTACATCGAGGAAATCGGCGTAACCACGCTCACCCTTTCCAACGGCGTAAAGGTGAACCTGAAGCCCACGCAGTACCGCAAGGGCGCCATCACCGTGAGCGCCGCGGTGGATGGCGGCGCACTCAAGATGCCCACCACGCCCGGTTTGTCCATGGTAGCCGCCTCCCTCATGCCGCTCAGCGCGCTGGAGGCACATGATTTGGATGAGCTCAAGCGCATCATGCTCGGTCACAATGTGGACCTCAACTTCTCTCTGGGTGACACCCGCATCTCCTACTCCGGCGGCACCACGCCTGAGGATTTTGAGCTGCAGTGCAAGCTCATTGTCGCGGGCATCATGCACCCGGGCTTCCGCGAGGAGGCAGTAGCCCTCATTCACCGCCGCCTGCCGGCCATGTACCAGCAGCTCAAGACCACCCCGCAGGGTGCTTACTCCGTGCAGAGCGCCAAGGCTTTGTATGGGGATGATCCCCGCTTCAACGTACCCGCTCGCGAACAGGTGGAGGGCATCACCGTGCAGCAGGTGAAGGACGCCCTGCAGCCCTGCCTGCAGAACGGCGCCATTGAGGTGACCATCGTCGGTGATTTCGAGGTAGACAAGCTGTTGCCCGTGCTGGAGAAGACCTTCGGCGCCATGCCTGCCCGTGCTACGGAGTTCACGGAGCTCACGCCGGAGCAGAAGCGCGTCACCTTCCGCCCCTGGGGTCAGGAGGAGTTCTTCCGCTACCCGACCACGCTCGACAAGACGCTCGTGGTACAGGTACGCCCCGCCGGTGACGGTCAGGATGCTCAGCGCTACCGCCGCCTGCGCGTGCTCACCTCTATTGCCCGCGCCAAGCTGTTCGACGGCATCCGCGCCAAGATGGGTGAAACCTACTCCCCCTCCGTCTCCATCACCGCTGCGCCGGATCTGGAGAACGCCGCCACCATCATCACCGCCAGCGCCGGTGTGAAGCGCAACCGCAAGCTGGTGAATGACGCCATGATGGAGATTCTGGATGCCGTGGGGCGCGGCGAGTTCACGGAAGATGACTTCCAGTGCGCCATCCGCCCCATCATTGCCTCCGCCGAGAAGTCCGTGCGCGAGAACTCCTACTGGTGCGGCAGCCTTGCCAAGCTGCAGAGCGACCCGGACCAGCTGAAGGAAATCCTCACCATGCTCGACGACCTCCGCTCCATCACCTTCGAGGAGATTCAAACCCTCGCCAAGGAGATCTTCGGCAACCGCAACGTGAACTGCTACTACACCGTGCCGGAGGACTACACCCCGGCGGATGAGGAGCAGCCTGCCGCAGCCCCCGCCACCACGGAGGAGCCCCCGCTGGCCAAGGTTGCCCCCACGGTAGAGGACTACACCGTCATCATCACGGAATCCACCGCCAAGGACCCCGCTTGGGCGGCCGTGGCGGATGCCCTCGTGGCAAAATACCCCGGCGCACAGAAGGTAGTGGTACCCGCCATCACTGAGAAAGTGGTAGCCAAGGCACTGAGCGACACGAACGCTCGCTACGCGGGCATCGTTCTCCGCCCGGAGGAGGTAGGCCGCACCACGGTGAACAACCTGCACCGCGCCTCCCGTAAGGTGGATGATGACGTGTGGGGTGACTGCATGTGGGGCATTATCACCGGTTACTCTGCAGAGGATGCCATGCGCATCGCCAAGGACACCAAGCCGCTGGTCATCAAGCGCCTGCTTTCCTCCACCAACATCGGCTGGCACCACTTTGAGTACAGCTACTGCATCACGGACTGGACCAACAGCCCCGTGCTTGAGCAAACCGGCGGCGTAGAGCCCACCACCACCACCTACACCACAGAGACGGAGCAAGGCAAGAAACTCCTCACGGAGGGCTTCCAGAGCCTCTTTGCGGAGCGCCTCGCCAACGCCAAGGCTCAGATGGTGGTCAGCTCCAGCCACGCCACCCAGTTCAACCTCGAGATGCCCTTCTCCCTCGGCCTCATCTTCCCCTCGGAGAATCGCTTCTACCAGCTCAAGAAAACGCAGATGCGCGACTTCTTCGGTCCGCTCTCCGCTGCGCTGCGCGGCAATGCCACCGGCCTTGCCAAGCTTGCCAAGACGCTGGAGTGCCCCGCCATTGAGCCGGACGGCACCACCCGCATCTGGCTGGCTGCCGGCAACTGCCTCTTCGGCAACGCCCAGTACAGCAAGCACAGCATGGCTGTAACCGCCCTCTCCGCCTACACCTGCAACCAGGTGGTCGGCTACACCGTGCCCTCTTGGTACGGCAACGGCGGTTGGGGTACGCTCAGCTGCTTCTTCGACTCCGCGAACGGCACCTCCCTGGCGGAGGCCTGGTACATCAACAACCAGTTCATCCTTGCCGACACGCAGAAAATCGACCCGAAGCTGCTCGATGTCCGCTTCAATGATGATCAAATCAGCGCCCGCTTGCAGAACGACGTCTTCCGCAGCGGTGCAGCCCTCAACCAGAAGAACGCCAAGGACGCCCTCGGTCTCGTGCATGATCGCGACGTCGTCGCCTTCTATGGCGACCCCGCTTGGTCCGCCTCTCTGGACTGTTCCAAAGCCCCCTGCCCGGTAAGCATCAAGTGGGAGTCCCCCAAGCGCTTCACCGTCACGGCTAACATGGATCACAAGGGCCGCCTCGGCGTTTGGTTCCCCACTGCTGCCACCGGCGCAGATGCCAAGGAGTGCAGCGTGAAGGACGCCATCCTGACGGATGACTTCGTGCTCATCCCCCACTTCGAGCTGAAGAAGGGTGAGACCATGGAGGTCATCATCAAGTAAGCCCCATCCGCATACAAAATATCCCCCCCCGGGCGCAGGTTCACCCCTGCGCCCGTTTTTTTTCATCCCTCACGCGGCGATAAAAATTTATCGGAGCATGGGACTTTAGTTCCACAAATACACGCGAGGCTAAGCCATAAGAGGGAGTGAAGTCCCTCGCTCCGAGTGAAGCAATGTTATACATCACCCCTTCAACTTCCGATTTATCGAACACTTATTGTCTCACCCCCATTCCACCGCATAAAAAATAACTTTTTTAGCAAGTTAGGCAATTTTCTGCTTGCAATTTCTTATACACTTGTCATAATGGAGGTTAAGGATATTTATGACTTCACTTGCACCGGATTTCAGCGTACGCCGCTCCACCCTGCTTGCAGCGGTGGCAGTACCTGCGGGTATAGCCGTGGCGTGCTTGGCTCCGAGCAGCTGGGGCTATGAAAACGGCGTGGTGGAGAACCTGCAGCTGCTCATGCTGCTCATTGGCTGCGCCATCTGCCTCACCGCCAAAGGTGACAAATCCGTCTACCTCTGCCTCACGGTCATCCTGCTCACCCTGCTCATGCGCGAGCTCAACTGCGGGCGCGTCCTCTTCTGGAGCAAGAGCGGAGAGATTTTCCACTGCGGCACTCCGGCAGAGTACCTCAAGTGGCGCGAGATTCCCCAAGGCGCAGCCTACCGCTTCGCCACCTACGGCATTCTCTTCGCCCTCTGCCTGGTCTCCCTGCTACACCACAGCACCTTCAAAAAGCTCTTCAAGCTCTTCACCACCGCCCGCATTCCCGCGTGGGAGGCCATCCTCGCCACCGTCGGCTACGCCATCGGCCAGTGTGCGGAGCGCATCGGCCACAGCCTCCTCACGGAAGAACTCGGCGAAACCGTTCTCTACGCCGCCCTCATCAGCGCCATTTACCGCTACTCCCGCGGCTTCCAAACCGAGCCCACCGCAGCAACCACCCCTGCACCAGTGCCGCCCCCGGCACACCCCGCCGCCACCGGCATCCTCCTCAAACACGCCCGCAAGCACTGAGGTAAACTTCCCCGAGAATACGCTGCAAATGCCTCGCTTCTCTGCCAAATTCAGGCAGAAAAATGCATTTTTCACACTTTTTTGCCATTTTTTCACACTTTTTACTTGCCAAACCCATCATTCACGTGTATACTTTCCCCGTCCTCACCGGACAACATACAGACTCGGGGTATTAGCTCAGTTGGTAGAGCACTTCAATGGCATTGAAGGGGTCAGCGGTTCGAATCCGCTATGCTCCACTTAATCCCAGAAACCGAATCAGAAAACAATCTGGTTCGGTTTTTGCTTTGCATTGATTTTCAATATCCACGCGCGCTTAGGCATTGCACGCTCGCAAGCTCCGCCACCGCCCTGCCGGGCGCAAAACGGCTCCAAAAGCCCAAAAAGCCTAAGCATGCCTAAGCCCCTTTTTCTAAGCGCGAATCCATGTTAGGTTCACTAAAGAAGCCTCGAATCTACAATCTGTTGATTCTGTGAGCTTAGGCGATTTTGGAATGATGGCGACTCCGTGACAAGTTAAGATGTTTCGAACTGACAAGCTACACAGAATCAGATGTTTAAGTGCCATTTTTTAGCACGTACCAACCTAAAATGAAACATCGCTTGCAAGGGGATAAAAAGACACTTGCGAGCGATGTATGGAGGCTGGGGCTCATTCTTGCCCAGCGTTGGGGCGTCCTAGTTTTGCGGGTGGGGTTTGATAAAGCAACGCGTCGAATCGTTCTGTTTACCTGCGTCGGTGTGTTGTAACTGGGCGCGTTCCCTTCCACCCCACAAAATACTCATCGCTTTCACTTCCGGGCATGCGGGTAACCCATTCCATCGTACGAATCGGAGATTCCACAATGGGAGCTCCCTCTCTCCACGATATACACAGCGGTCCGCTCTCCTCATGGTCCGTCCCGCAAAAGGCATCTACCACCAGACTTTTGCCATCGGGCGCCAGATACAATCGTGTGACGGCCGGGCGCGACTCCTCCTTGCCGCGTACCGCAATAGAAAACGGCAGCTTTTGCGTACCCACATACACATCGAGTTCCACGCGCGAGCCGGTATCCGTATCCACAAAGAACAACTGCCATGCCTCGTCTTCTCCGGTAGGCGTAAATCTTAATTGGTACGGCGTACCGTGTATGCTCACAACATTGCCGGAAGCGTCCACACTCGCCCATTCCTCCGTGTGCCCTCCGGTTGGATCCGGGATTTCATCGTAATCAAATATCAGCCGAAGGTCATTTCCCTCCCGGTTATTCATTTCTTCTGCTGCCGCGTTGGCTTGCTCTAGAGCCTCTTTGCCTTCCTCCAGATAGCGCTTTGTATGGGGGCCGATGGAAGCCTCGGATTTCATCTCACTACAGGAAGAAAGTAAGAGCGAAGCCGTAAGCCCCAAGGCTACGGTGGTAAGAAGTTTGTGTAATTGTGAGCTGGACATAACTAAGCGTGTATCTGTTACGAGTCATTATATCAATTCCCGCCCCTCAGTTCAAGCGCGGCGGGCATTTTGTTGCGCGTTTCCTGCAATTTTGTTGCCGATGGCGCAAAAACAGAGCCAAAAGCCGAGGATTTGCTCGAAGTGGAGCCCTTGGTCTGCCGGGTGCGGGTCATGTGGTTGCAGAAGGTGTTTTGTGCGTTGGTTACAGTTCGGCCAGAATCTTGAGGAACTCGCTCATGGGGTAAGCCCCGGTCATGCTGATATCCTTGTCTTGGAATACGAGGAAATAGCGATACCCCGGCCCGGCTTGTTCCTGCCATGCTCTGCCCAAGTGCAGCTTGGCCA
>CAJGCY010000123.1 GCA_904501955.1 uncultured Akkermansia sp.
CTGTGTATTAGAACCTTAAATTAATTTCTCAACAAAATGAAAGCAGTCGTTATATTATTCCTGATAGTGTTGGGCGGTGCGCTCATCTTGGCCGGTAATGAGTTTCAGTGCGAGACCTTGACTTGGGTGGGCGTGTTAGCATTTTTGCCGATTATACGTTTCATTCTCAGTAGATGACACGCCATATTGTGCCTGCAATAGCGGTGAAAACAAATTGTTAATATGTGGATACGAAATATCATTCTGGGTGCGTTGCTTTTGCTTGGCTGTGCTGAAACCCGGGCAGATGATGCACTGGCGCAGCAGATGGTGCAAGGTGTAAGGGAGCAATACGATCCTGATAATATGAGCTCTCAAGAGTACGCCTTTGAGATGTTGTATATTGCCTATGGCACAGCTGATTCCTATTCTGTGAAACAAGAAATCTCCGAGGAATTGCTTAGGGTTTACCGCAACTATACGAACTTTGTCAAATATAGGGTCGCTCCTTTTCTTGATTCTTATGATGAAAACAAAGACTCACTTTACAGCAAGTTAGCAAATTACAAAGATCTTCGTGGTAAGTATTTCCATGGCATTGCGCTTTTGATGGATGCCGGAAAGCGTCAGAATGCGCAGGATGCCAAATCTGCTATGGTGATGATTTCTCAATGTGCAGCAGAAGGTTATGCTCCCGCTGCCTATCTTATGTCAGGTGCCTGTGCCCTTGGTTTGGATGGCGTCGGTGTTGCGAGAAATGAAACCTATGCGTACCGGTGGCTTGTTATGGCTGCTGAGGGAAACTATGCGCCCGCGTATGAAAAATTGGCTGCAATCCATTGGGATGCAGATGGTAATTATGCTGCAAAATGGGATCAGGCTGCAGCAATTGAGTATTTGGATAAGGCTATTGCCTTGTACTCAGAGTTCAGTAATTTATCCGATTCCGATGCGCGAGCGGAATTAGCGGCGTATATTCGTTCATTGCAGCTGATTCGTGCCCATATGGTGAGCTTTAAGGGATACCGCACAGGCGATATCATGTCCGGCTTTTATCCTACTTTTTTGGCGTTGCGCTTATCCACGTTTTCGGAAGGTGAATCAGGGCTCAGAAGCCGTGCGTATTACATTGTACAGGCCATGAATGATTATCCCGGTACCTTTCATTTAGGTAATTTGCCCAATTTAGATTTGTCGTTGATTCCCATTCGTTTGTCTGCAAATGATCCGGATGTTGGGGGGTATATGGTGCCTTATTATCCGTCGAATGACACTCTCAGTCTTAAAGTGGACGTGCATGTGGAAAATTATGCTTACGGGAATGATGAGGCCTCGCATTGGAAGCGAGAAATCTCCATAAACAGTACTATTGCACATGAGTTTGCTCATTGTTTTCTTGCCGGTAGATATAGGTCGGTGTTTTCTCAGTTCTACCCCTATTATGAATACGTGGTAGAAGGGCACGCCACTCATGCTCAATATGCTTTCTCCAATTATTATTATTTCAACAATGCCATGACGTCTGAAACTTTTGCTACTTCTTGGCTTTCGAGTAAATACGCCGGCTACTTCCGCTGGTATAGAAACAATTGTCTATTACCGAACGGCTGTACTGATTGGTCGGTGATCGAGCAGCACGAGCGCTCTGCTTCTCCTACCGGCGAGGGCGGGAAAAACAGAAAACTCATCAGTGGCCCCTCCGGTACGTTTAAAGCACCTATATTCTTCAGATAAATCCATGTATTCTTTTCGTAGTGTATTGTTTTTGTTGATGTCATGTGGTTTCATCTTGTACTCATGCTCTCCGCCGACGCGTTACAATTCTTGGCAAACAAATGGGGCGTTCAATATTCCTCAACCTCAGCAGAATGTTGTCAGTTATGCGCCCGCGCCTCAGCCTCGCGCTTATTTGAAGCCGGTGTTCCGTGAAGTAGTTTGTTCCGGCTGCCATGGTACAGGTGTAACCGCTGCGGTGGATATGCATTCCCCTGTGCCTGTTACCCAAACTTGCCCCCAGTGCAAAGGTCAAGGAACATTTACTGCGAAGTGCGGGTATGATACATGGTGATTTTTACGGTAAGTTTCCCGCTTCAACTTCCGATTTACCGAGCTATGTAACTCCATAGCTCCTACAAAAAGCATCCCCCGGTGAGCGCTTGTGCTTTCCGGGGGATGCCATTGTTGAGGGGTTATCTGTGGTGGTGGCCATGGTGGTAACCGTGATGACCGTGGTGGCCGTGGTAACCTCCGTATATGGGCGGGACCACCGGGCCGCGGTGGTGGTACCGATGGTGATGGTGGTGGCAGGCGCTGAGTCCTACTAATCCGATGAGTACTAAGCCGATGCTGATGAGTTTGTTCATACTGAGCTCCTTTCTGTTTGGTTGAATGAAATGTTTTGTTGTGTTACGAGTAAAAATTACCACAATAAAACAAACATGTAAAGAAAAAAAGTTACAAAAACTGAACAAAAGATAGATTTTTTTTACAGACACAGATAAAAATTGCAATTTTGGGCTAATATATTAGAATAATTCCATGCAAGGGCATGAGGATAGATTCATACGCATACGCGGCGCCAAGGAGCACAACTTGAAGGATGTTGATGTTGACATTCCTCTGGGCGGGCTCACCGTTGTAACCGGACCGAGCGGTAGCGGTAAAACCTCATTGGCGATGAGCACCTTGTACGCAGAAGGGCAGCGGCGCTACGTGGAGACTTTCTCTCCTTATGTGCGCCAGTTCATGGACCGAATGGACCGCCCGAATGTGGAAAGCGTGGAAAACGTGCCCCCTGCCATTGCGCTGGGGCAGCGCAATTCCATCAAAAACTCCCGTTCTACCGTAGGGACGATGACGGGGATGAATGAGTATTTCAAGCTGATTTTCTCCCGCTTAGCGGAGGGGCGAGATGCGGAGGGGAGAATCGTCAAGCCCTCCACCCCACAGGGAGTGGCGGAGCAACTGCTGACGGAGCAAGAAGACGGTGAGGTGCTGGTGTGTTTCGCCGTGCGCCCTGTGGGCAAGTTTGAGGAGATGGTCAGCGCCTTGCAGGGGCAGGGCTACCTGCGCGTATTCTGCGAGGGTGAGGTGCAGCGTTTGGAAAATACCACGGAGGCTCAACTCGGTATGGAGCGCTGGCTGGTGGTGCAGGATCGCGTGCGCCTGAAGGCGGACAACCGCATGCGCTTGACAGAGGCACTGGAAACGGCATTCCGCCTGGGGCAGGATGTGGTGTATACCTCAGTGCGCGTGGAAAATGCATGGGCTACGCCCTTGCAGCACCGCTGCGATTGGTTCCCCTTGCTGGAGCCGCGGGCAGAGTTGTTCAGCGGCAACTCCCCGCTCGGTGCGTGCCCTGCGTGTAAGGGCTATGGCCGAGCCATCACCTATGATTACAATCTGGGCATTATACCGGATAAGAGCATAGCGGATGGTGCGCTCAAGATGCTTTCTTCTCAAACGCTCTCCGCCTGCTATGCGGATTTTGTGCGAGCAAACAAGCGCGCTAAGGCGGTGCGCATGAATGTGCCGTGGGTTCAGCTCACCCAAAAGGAAAAGGATTGGGTGTTCTATGGCAACAGCGGGGATATAGACCCGTGGTCCGCAGCGGATTATGGCTTGTGGTACGGCTATAAGGGCATTTTTGATGATATGGAGAAGCATGCGCACAAGATGACGGTACGTGTGTTCCTCTCCTTTTACCGCGTGTACAGCATTTGCCCGGAGTGCCATGGCGGGCGCCTGCGTGCGGAGGCGCTGGCGTTCACCATAGGTGGCAAAACGGTGCCGCAGGTGCAGGCTCTGCCCATGGATGAGCTGCTGCCTTGGCTGGATGCGCATGTGCTCCCCACTACGGGTGATGACCGCTCCTTGTCTCAGGCGGTGAGTGAGTTGCGCAGCCGCGTGGCGTACCTGTGCGAGGTGGGGCTCGGTTATATTTCCGCCAGCCGCTTGACTCGTTCCCTTTCCGGTGGCGAGATTGAGCGCGTGAGCCTGACGGCGTGCCTGGGTGCAGCCCTTACGGAAACGCTCTTTGTGTTGGATGAGCCGACGGTGGGGCTGCATGCGCGCGATACCATGCGCCTCATTGCAGCCATGCGCCGTTTGGCTGAGCGTGGCAATACCTTGGTGGTGGTGGAGCATGAGGAATCCGTGATGCGTGCTGCGGATTACTTGGTGGATATGGGCCCGGCCAGCGGTGCTGCCGGTGGGCGCTTGATGTATGCCGGTGCCCCGCAGGATATTGAATCCGCGGCGGATTCCCTCACCGGTGCTTACCTGAGCCGCCGCAAGAGCATAGCCGTACCGAAAAAACGCCGCCGCAGCAAGGCGAAGCTCGACATTCAGGGGGCAGAATGCCACAACTTGCATGATTTTGACGTTTCCATCCCCTTGGGCGTGTTCAACTGCCTGACCGGCGTGTCCGGCAGTGGGAAAAGCACCTTGGCATGCCGTGTCTTGTACGGCCATGTGCACCCGGATTCCCTCGATGATGAGGATGAGATGCAAGTGAAGCGCATCCGCGGCTTGGACAAGGTGGAGGACGTGGTGCTGGTGGACCAAAGCCCCATCGTGCGCACGCCTCGTTCCACCCCGGCGGTGTACATGGGCGTGTTTGAGGATATTCGCGCACTTTTTGTGGCGGAACCGGCGGCACAGGCACGCGGGCTCAAGCCCGGGTATTTCTCCTTCAACAGTGGTGAGGGTCGCTGCCCCCGTTGTGGTGGCTTGGGTCAGGAAAAGGTGGAAATGCAGTTCCTTTCAGACATTTTTGTGCCCTGTGCCCTGTGCCATGGCACGCGCTACACCTCGCAAGCTCTCAGCATCACCCTGATGGGGCTCAACATGGCGGAGCTGCTCGCCATGGATGTCCGTACCGTGCAAAAACTCTTTGCTTCGGAGACAAACGCCCGTGCTCGCCGCATAGCGGAGCGCTTGCAGGTGCTGGTGGATGTGGGCTTGGGGCACCTTGGGCTCGGTCAACCGCTCAACACCCTCTCCGGTGGTGAAAATCAGCGCCTTAAGCTTGCTCATATCTTGGTGGATACCCTCACGGCATCCGGTGCCGCAGCCAAGGGTAAATTGCTGATACTGGATGAGCCCGGCACCGGCTTGCATTTCCGTGATTTGGAGGTGCTGCTGCGGGTGTTCGACCGCTTGGTGGAGCAGGGGAACACCCTGCTGGTCATTGAGCACAATATGGAGATTATCAAATGCGCGGATCACGTCATTGACCTCGGCCCGGAGGGCGGTACCGGTGGTGGTAACATCGTGGCGCAGGGTACGCCGGAGCAGGTGGCTGCCTGTAGCTCGGGCTACACGGCGGGCTTCTTGGCTCAAGCGCTTTACGGTGAGGGTGAAGCCTACTACGCCCCCGTGGTGGAGCACGCCGAAACGGCCATTCCTCAGGGGGTGATAGCCTTGCGCGGTGCGCGCCACCACCAGCTCAAGAATATCGATGTGGATATCCCCCGCAATCAAATGACCGTGGTCACGGGGCTTTCCGGCAGTGGCAAGAGCACGCTGGCGTTCGATATCATCTTTGCGGAGGGGCAAAAGCGATTCATGGATGTCATGAGCCCCTACGCCCGCCAGTTCACGGAGCAGATGGAAACGCCGGATATGGACCGCCTCACGGGCTTGCCCCCCACCGTGGCTATTGAGCAGAACCGCTCCCGTGGCGGCAGTAAATCCACCGTAGGCACGGTGACGGAAATCTGGCAATACCTGCGCCTTCTGTATGCTAAGTTGGGGCAGGCTCATTGCCCCGCCTGCAAGGTGCTGGTGGGGCGCCGCTCGCCGGATGAAATCCGCGAGCTGGTGATGGCGGAGATTGACAAACGCCCGCCCTCGCTGATGATTGCCGCCCCTGTGGTGCGCAACCGTAAGGGGCATTATGCGGATTTGGCGCGCTGGGCTGCTCGCAAAAAGTATCCCTACCTCGTGGCGGATGGTAAGCTGGTGCGCCCGGATGAGTTCACCCCGCTGGACCGCTACTCGAACCATGATGTAGACATTGTGCTGGCAGACATTGCGGTACAGGGGAACCACATCACCATGAACGGCAAAGACTGCGACTTTGCCACCCTTAATGAGCTGGTAGGTCGCGCCTTGGAGATGGGTGACGGTTTCCTCCGCCTGCTCAAGGGGGCGCACAGCCAGTTGCTGGGCACGCGCCTGAGCTGCCCCAGCTGTGGCGAGAGCTATGCAGAGCCGGAGCCCTCCACCTTCTCCTTCAATTCTCCCCACGGTTGGTGCCCCACCTGCATGGGGCATGGACATGTGGCGGAAAAAGCCGCCCTCAAAGACAAGGATGCGGAGCGCATGAGCGAGCTGGAGCGCGAGCTGCAGTTCGACCGAGAGGTGGAGAAAAACGCCAAAGATGCTCCCATGTGCATCTGCCCGACTTGCCGGGGGCAGCGCCTCAATGATTTTGCGCTCAGTGTCACGCTCTTCGGGCACAACATCGCGGAGGTGGGGCGTCTGGATGCCATCAGCGCCGCCAAGCTGGTGGATGGCTGGCATTTTGAGGGGCGTGATGCGGAAATTGCGCGCAATGTGTTGGCGGAGATTGCTCCGCGCCTGCGTTTCCTGCAGAGCGTGGGCTTGGGCTATCTGTCCATGGACCGCGCTGCGACCACGCTTTCCGGTGGCGAGACCCAGCGCATACGCTTGGCAGCCCAGCTCGGCTCCGAGCTGCGAGGCGTGCTGTACGTGCTGGATGAACCGACCATCGGCCTGCATCCCTGTGATAATGAGCGCTTGCTGAACACGCTGGACACCCTGCGCAAGCGGGGTAACACGCTGCTGGTGGTGGAGCATGATGAAGATACCATGCGCCGTGCGGACCACGTTATCGACCTCGGCCCCGGCGCCGGTGTGCGTGGTGGGCAGATTGTGGCGCAAGGCTCTTTTGCGGAGGTGGAGCAGAACCCGGATTCCGTGACGGGGCGCGCCCTTTCCCATGGTGCCAAGCACCCGTACTGCGGTAAGTGGTTGCCGGTGAAAGATGCAGAGTGGCTGCAGCTTACCGGTTGCTGCCTGCACAACCTGCGCCATGTGACGCTGAAAATCCCGCGCGCTCGTTTTACCGTGGTCACCGGTGTGTCCGGCGCGGGTAAGACCTCGCTCATCACCGGCACGCTTGCGCCCGCCGTGCAGCATGCCCTCGGGGGAAAGATTTCCGCGGAGGAGCGTGCCCTCTGGAAGTCCTCGCAAGGCTTGGATTCCGTGCGCGCGCTGTATCGGGTGGATCAATCCCCTCTGGGCAAGACGCCACGTTCCACTCCCGCCACCTACATCGGCATATTTGACGAGATTCGCAAGCTCTTTGCACAGTCGGCGGATGCCCGCCGCTTGGGCTTCGATGCAGGGCGCTTCTCTTTCAACACCGCTGCCGGTCATTGCGAAAGCTGCAAGGGCACGGGCTACCGTAAGCAGGAGATGGATTTCCTGCCGCCTTGCTCCGTACCCTGCGAAACCTGCCGCGGCGCGCGTTACAATTCCCGCACCTTGCAAGTGCGCTACAAGGGTAAATCCATTGCGGATGTGTTGAATATGAATATGGAGGATGCTGCGGAGTTCTTCGC